>UQPQ01000021.1 GCA_900542985.1 uncultured Bacteroides sp. | reverse complement strand
CACAGAGAAAAATGACTCACAGCATACAATGATTCCGGTTCTAAACAAAACCGGATTCCCATTTTTTCTGTGTCTTCAACCGGAAAACAGCATCCGGAAGAATTATTCGGAGTAAAATTTACCCCCAATAATACTCCCCAAAAACGCGACTTGTCGCGTGGGCTATCGATACTTGTATCGTTGCCTTACGTGACTTGTCGCATCAGCCCACGCGACAAGTCGCGTTTTTTAAGCTTTCAGCATCTTGAAATTTATATAAGCTCATATAAAATTACACCTTAAATTCAGCCTAAAAACCTAAAATTTCAAAAGATTGCCCACAAAGTAAAATCACCTTATATCATCTTAAAAATAAAAAAGCGGAAACTTTTCAACATTACATCGAAAAGTCTCCGTTTTTTCTATATCTACGAATACTTAGAATTTATATCCTACAGTAGCATAAAAGCCTAAATTTTTTGGTCCATTTTCAACAATCTTACACAAGCCAAACTCCCCGTTCAGTCCGACTGTCCAATTCGTAAAATCTAAAGATCCTCCAATCTGAACACCCGCATCAAAACGGCGTAAGCCTTGTGAGAAAGTAGTGCCGGATAAAGAACTATCCTTAAACGTACTCCATGATATAGAAAGGTCATCAGCACTAATCTCTCGCTTGCCGGAAACACCACATGCTAAATAGAAGCCACCGGAAAGCACTACATCAAAATTTTTATTTGTACCTAAATGGAATGAAGCAAGCAAAGGAACCTGAAGATAATTCTGATTAACTTTCAACTTTCCATCCACAGACTGCTCTCCCACCGAAGTATCAAAGTTTATCTTTGCACCTTTTGAGACCCAATGCAATCCGGTCTTAAATGAAACCAAACCAGTCAAAGGGATATCAATACCTACCCCTACACGAGGGTTAAAAATGGCTTTTGAACCATCAGAGCCATCTCCCATCCACATGGAAGTTCCAATACCCACTTCAGCATTCCAAGTGATTTTTGTCTGTGCTGTAGCAAACAGAGCCGACATCGCACAAACCAGAATAAGAACCAGTTTCTTCATATCTTCAAGTTTTTAATGTTCAATAAAACAAATATAAACAATAAACTTGAATATACTAAGAAAATGAATCAAAATTCGTAGTCAATTCCTATAGATATATTTTCTCCTTCCAAAGCCACGCCTAATCCATCCTCTCCTCTGAAATAATCATGACGATATCCGGCAAAACCTACCTTAGAAATCAGGCTGAAATGATCGTTAAGCTTAATGGCCAATCCCGGCTTCAAGCCAACTTCTACTCCAGTAGTTGCATCATGGTGCTTAGGTTTTAGTACAGATACACCTACCCCCATGTCGATAAACAGACGTACTATTTTATTTTCATAAAAAGAATAGCGCGCATACGGAGCTAAGGCAAAAGAATTGAGCGTACTACCAGATGGAATTCCTGCTTCATAGTCGTGCGAATACACAAGTTCTGCACCTACAGCCCATTTTTCATTGAAACAGTAGCCAAAATCAGGTGAAATAGAAAAAGATGTACGTTCTGCATCATCGTTTCTCCACAAGCTAATACCACCACCTAAATACATTTCCTGTGCATGTACAGACAACGCTGCCATCAGCACCACTACCAATGTTAAAAACTTTTTCATAATCGTATAATAATTAAGTTTAGTTCATCTAATTTTATTTATTCTTATGCCGATTTGCACGGCGACGTCTGTATTCAGCTTTCATTTTTGCCGAACCAGAACCATGAAGCCCAGTAATATATGTTTTTTTCTTCGCTTTAGTCTTCACCTTTTCTTCCTTCTTCTCAGAAGAAAGTTTACGGCCTTTAAAGACAATCCCGTCTGTCAAAATTTTTCCTATATCCATAAATAATGTTCCTATTTAAAATACACGATTTCAATATCAATAGCTGCAGCAAACTCTTTCAGCAAATCAACCATATAGTTTACAGAATCCTCCAGTCCTTCCAAACCGCTATATCCATTCATAATAGCCAAAAGATGTTCTGTATTTTCTGTTATCTTAGTCCGTTCATTATCACTTGTAGGCGTTCCGATTCCCCCTACGCTATCACGATAAACCGGCATTCCTTCAATGTTCAACTCTCCGCGTCCAATTCCTTCGTAAGGTTCACCAGCTTTACCAATACCCAAGACCAATCGATTCCCTTGTATTTTATCCAAATCGAAGCCTCCAATAGAATGCCCACTATAAATAGAAGCTAAATTAATCAAATCGACCAATGTATCAATCTGATACAAAGGAATACCTCTCAATATACGACGGCACAATGCTTCGGAAGAAGGACGATAGCGACTGGGATCTTTTCCACACTTTTTATAAGCTGCACGAGTCGCCTGAATAGCCGGCATTTCCTTAATGGAGTCCGTAGTATATTTAGAACGATACAACGTAGTAAATTCTTCAATCTTAGCCCAAAGAGCTTCACTATAAGCAGAGTTTTTTACAGTGGCAAACACTGCAGCCCCCTGAAATTGAGGCCAAGCCTGATGCAATTCTTCCGAGACCTCTATTATGATTCTTTTTCTATCTGACATAGAACTATTCTTATAATTTTACAACAAAAGTAGTATTTTCTCAATGTAAGCCCAATCTTTTACCTCATTTATCTCCGGTGTTTACATTTTTATTCGCATAATACCCGACAAAATGCGTCCGGAATGGATTCCAAGGCGACGAGCCGAGAAAAAATGTTCATATTGGGAATAGGTACAAATACCCGCTAACTCAATAGCGGATGAAGGCACACCTTCTGAAATCAGCTGCAAACGATTGGCTTCCCACAAATCAATGTGCCACTTTTCCTTACGACAAGAAATAGCTTGCATCTGAAAGCCGGCTTGTTCAAAAGCCTGATAAACTTCATCCCCTACCTCAAAAGCATCCAACGAAATACCAGGGCCTATACAAGCCACTACATCCTCTCCTTTTGTACCGTAGCACTCTCTCATTGTCTGAATAGTATGGCATACGATTCGCCCAAGCGTCCCTCTCCATCCTGCATGAATAGCTGCTACTGCATGATGACGCGTATCGTAGCACAACACGGGGATACAGTCGGCTGTAGACACACAAAGACATTGCCCAGGCAAATTTGTAACCAAAGCATCTACCCCTTCAAGCAAATCAACTTTCTGTATGTCATCACACTGTATAAAAGCCTCATCTATAACTCTCACTGTCACTCCATGAGTCTGATGAGGAATAATTAATGCATCTGCGTCTGGTAATAAAGAACAAAGCAGTTCACGATTCCGCTTCACATGATCTTCGTTATCTCCACAATACCCGTTACAATTGAAAGAAGCATAATTTCCTTCACTATATCCGCCATGACGGGTTGTGGAAAATAAAAAAATGTCGGGATACGATTTCGCCAAACCGTATTCCAACATTCGCATATCCTTTGTATACAATTCCATCATTTCTGTGGTGTATCGTCGTCTTCCCAATCTACTTCTTCGTATTCGTAATCAAAATCATCATCCTCTTCATCCTCTTCATATTCATAAGCAAAGTCTTCATCTTCACCCATATCCTGCAACTCCTGTTGAAGTCTTGACATATCTTTCGGGCGATGTACAATTGCTTCTTTACGAATAGCCTCCAACTGATTACTATCCTTGTTAAGCTCAGTCCACAAAATATCCTTCAACTGCTGTATACCCATATTGGCTACGGAAGAAATAAATACATGCGGAACATCTTGCGGCAATGTAGGAGTCAGCATCTCAATCAACTCTTCATCCAGCATATCACACTTTGTGATAGCCAACACTCGTTGTTTATCAAGCATCTCCGGGTTGAAAGTTGCCAACTCGTTCAGCAAGATTTCATATTCTTTCCGGATATCATCTGTATCTCCCGGAACCATAAACAAAAGCAACGAGTTACGTTCAATGTGTCGCAAGAAGCGCAAACCAAGTCCTTTTCCTTCACTTGCTCCTTCAATGATACCCGGGATATCGGCCATCACAA
The DNA here is from genome assembly GCA_900542985.1 of uncultured Bacteroides sp. Classification (GTDB taxonomy): domain Bacteria; phylum Bacteroidota; class Bacteroidia; order Bacteroidales; family Bacteroidaceae; genus Phocaeicola; species Phocaeicola acetigenes. The sequence goes on along the minus strand of UQPQ01000021.1, from coordinate 41,103 downwards.
ACGATTTACCATCACGATAAGATACAATCCCCAAATTCGGTTCCAATGTAGTAAACGGATAGTTGGCAATTTTTGGACGAGCAGCCGATACAGAAGAAAGCAGAGTAGATTTTCCTGCATTGGGGAAACCCACCAAACCCACATCAGCCAACAGCTTCAACTCCAAGATAACTGTCATTTCCTGCATCGGTTCTCCCGGCTGCGCAAAACGGGGAGCCTGACGCGTAGCTGTACGGAAGTGCCAGTTTCCAAGGCCTCCACGTCCACCTTTCAACAAGATAACTTCCTGTCCGTGCTCAGTGATATCGCATACATATTCACCCGTTTCGGCATTGTATACCACTGTACCACAAGGCACTTCAATTACCTTATCCGCTCCGTCTTTTCCGAAGCTTTTATTTTTCGAACCATTTCCTCCATGTTCAGCGAAGACATGACGTTCGTACTTCAGATGGAGTAATGTCCAATAGTTACGGTTACCCCGTAAAATAACATGACCTCCTCTACCACCGTCGCCACCGTCGGGACCACCGTTAGGTATATATTTCTCACGGCGCATATGCACCGAACCGCGTCCTCCTTTTCCGGAGCGGCAGTAGATTTTTACATAATCAACAAAATTCGATTCAGCCATTTTTTATAAATATTGAGTTATGAATAACAAATTGACGGGCCGGCAAGCCTTATCTCTACCTGCCAACTCGTCAATCCGCTTATTTCAAAATTAATTAAAGCTTGTCAATAGCAGTACAGATGTCAGCAAAAATTCCGTCCATAGTACCCAAACCATTGATGTGGCAATATTTGCCATCGTTTTTGTACCAGTCGATCAACGGAGCTGTCTGTGAATGATAAACAACCAAACGTTTCTTGATTGTTTCTTCATTGTCATCAGCACGACCTGATTCCTGACCACGCTTAATCAGACGAGTCATCAATTCATCTTCAGGAACTTCCAAATCCAACATGATAGAAACTTCCTGTCCGCGTTCTGCCAACATTGCCTTCAATGCATCAGCCTGTGCAATTGTACGTGGGAAACCATCGAAGATAACACCTTTGCTATCTTTGAAGCTATCAAATACACTTGCCAAGATATCAATCATCAATGCATCAGGAATCAACTGACCATTATCGATATAACCTTTAGCAGTTTTACCCAGTTCAGTTCCATTCTTGATTTCTGCACGCAACACATCACCTGTTGAAATATGGTTCAAGCCATATTTTTCTACAATACGAGCGCTCTGAGTACCTTTACCAGATCCCGGCGCACCGAAAATTACAATGTTCAACATTTTCTTCTAAATTATTATTAATGATTAATTAGTCTTCTATTACTGTATAAATATCACGATAGTTACGTCCAAGTCCGTCGTAATCCAGTCCGTATCCTACAATAAAATCATTCGGAATATTCATTGCCACATAATCGATATGCAAATCAACCTTCAGCTTATCCGGCTTCACTAATAAAGAAGCGATACGAACGTCTTTCGGATTCTTAGCTTTCAATGTTTCCAGCAAACGTTCCATAGTAAGTCCCGTATCTACAATATCCTCTACGATAACAACGGTTCTTCCTGTAATATCATTGTTCAATCCAACCAATTCTTTTACACATCCCGAAGTACAGGTACCTTGATAAGAAGCCAACTTGACAAATGAAATTTCACAAGGGATTGTAAGATGTTTCATCAAATCGGACGTAAACATAAAAGATCCATTCAGCACACTGACAAACAACGGATTTGCATCTGCTAAATCTCGATTAATTTCATCTGCTACACGAGCAACTTCCTTCAAAATCTGTTCTTCTGAAATAAATGTCTTAAATCGTTTGTCTTTAATCTGAATAGTTTCCATGATGATATACATTAAAATTGCCACAAAGGTATGAAATTATCTCCAACCTCCTATATTTCAGATTGACTATTTAAGGATATTTTTAAACGAATGTATACACGTTTCAAGGCTTTTTCGTACTTTTACGGACAAATAGTTATTGAAATAATGATGAAAATTCTAAGTTGCACACAACAAAAAGAAGCGGATACATATACAATCGCTCACGAATCAATATCTTCCATCGATTTGATGGAAAAAGCGGCTACACTAATAACCGAAGCTATCTGTAAGCGATGGGATAAATCACACAGAATAGTGGTTTTCGCCGGAGCCGGAAACAATGGAGGCGATGCCGTAGCAGTTGCACGCATGTTATTCCAAAAGAACTATGACGTAGAAGTCTATCTATTCAACATTAAAGGATCTTTATCGGAAGAATGTCATACCAATGTTCTACGTTTGGCAGAATGTGGTTTTCAAAAATATACAGAAGTCAGTACACAGTTTGATCCACCGAAATTGACAGAACACGACATAGTCATCGACGGTCTGTTCGGTTCCGGTCTGAACAAACCGTTGAGTGGAGGATTTGCAGCAGTCGTAAAATACATCAATGCGGCTCCCTCTACCGTTGTATCTATCGACATACCTTCCGGACTTATGGGAGAGGACAACTCATACAACATCCGCCAGAATATTATTCAGGCAGATTTAACCTTGAGTATTCAATTGCCGAAACTATCTTTCCTTTTCGCCGAAAACGAAGAGTTTGTCGGAGAATGGGAATTACTTGACATAGGAATCAGCCAGACATTCATCGAAGAAGCTCAGACTCCTTACCTTATTACCGAACCTCAAGACGTAACAACACTAATAAAACCACGTAGCCGGTTTGCCCATAAAGGCAATTTCGGACATGCGCTATTGATAGCCGGATCGTACGGTATGGCAGGAGCATCTATTCTTGCGGCCAAAGCCTGTCTTCGCTCTGGAGCAGGTCTACTCACTGTACATGCCCCTGTATGCAACCATAATCTTATACAAACCTGCGTGCCCGAAGCACTTGTGCAAGATGATATTCATGAACATTATTTTGCAGAACCCGTAGATATAGACAGTTATCAGGCAATCGCAATTGGCCCCGGTTTAGGACAAGAGGAAGATACCGCGTTAGCTACCCTTGAGCAAATTAAGAACTGCTATATCCCCTTAATACTCGATGCAGATGCCTTAAACATTTTCGGTACGCACAGAAATCATCTGAACAAGATACCCAAACGAAGTATTCTTACTCCACATGTAAAAGAACTGGAACGAATTGTCGGACGTTGCAGCAACAGTTACGAGCGACTTTCAAAAGCCAAAGAACTAGCAAACTACCTGCAATGCTATATTATTTTAAAAGGAGCATGGAGCACAGTCATCACTCCTGATGGAAACTGTTTCTTCAATCCAACAGGAAATCCAGGTATGGCTACAGGAGGTAGCGGTGACGTATTAACCGGTATTCTGACTGCCCTGTTGGCACAAGGATATACTCAAGAAGAAAGTTGTAAACTGGGTACATATATCCATGGGTTAGCCGGAGATATTGCCAGTCAACGCATGGGAGAAATAAGTATGACGGCAAACGACATTATCGACGCATTGCCCGAAGCATGGAAAATAATAACAAAAACTAAATAACATTTATGATGAAGAAAGGACTGATTGCACTCGGACTGTTAGCATGTACTGCAGCAAGCGCTCAAGATGTAAGTGCATATACTCCGGCAAGTGATGAAGGAATCGTGTATTTCCTTCCCAAAACCGTACTGCAGGTCAACTTAATTGCCACAAAAGTCACTTACCAGCCAGGAGACCTGTGCCAATATGCCAACCGTTACCTGCGGTTGAGCAACGTCACCTCACAGCCAGAAACTCACTGGGAACTGAAAACGATTGATGTCCGCTCTGTAGGAATTCCGGATTCCACAAAAGCATACATTATCAAACTAAAGGACAAAAGTGTAGCCTCGAATGTAGAACTGACTGAAAATGGTATCATCAAAGCAATCAATACTACATCTCCCCAAGAACCAGTCTTTACCGAATATGTATTAGAAAAGCCGCAAGTACATGAAAATGCACGAAAATACATGACAGAAGAAATTCTGATGGCCGGTTCTACCGCAAAAATGGCAGAACTTACAGCCAGAGAAATTTACAACATACGGGAAAGCAAAAACCTGATACTACGCGGACAAGCAGATAATATGCCCAAAGACGGAGCTTCCCTCAAATTAATCATCGACAACCTCGATAAGCAAGAGAAGGCAATGACCGAAATGTTCAGCGGATATAAAAACCGGGAAGATAAAGTTTTCACAGCATGGGTTATTCCTGAAAACAACTTGAAAGATCGCATTGTACTCCGATTTTCCAATCTACTGGGAGTCCTTCCCGCAGAAGATCTTGCCGGTGAACCAATTTACCTCAGCGTAAATTCAACTAATGCTCTGCCTACACTTCTTCCCGAAGAAGAAAAAAAGAAAAAGAAAATAGAAGGAGCTATCTACAACATTCCAGGAAAAGGCAATGTGACTGTAAGCTATAAAGGAAAAGAATATTTTAAACAAGAGCTTCCAATCACTCAGTTCGGAAATACCGAAGTATTAGTTGACGGGTTATTCAACAAAAAAATAAACACCAAAGTAATATTCAGCCCGCAAACTGGAGCAATAGTTAAAATAGATAAAGACTAAGTATATAGCTTTATCATATAATAAAATACCCGGGATATCATTCATAGATGACTTCCCGGGTATTTTATTATATGATAAAGGTCCAATAATTATTTCTGAATATTGGCTTCCTCCAATTTATAACCGAATTTTTTATCTGCAATTTTCAATGCAAACGCAACCAACAATGACAATACTGCAATACCTGTAAAGATACACATAGGCAAAGTATAATCATATAGATTAGCACCATCCACTTTTCCTATTACACAATAATTGTTCAATACCGCACCAATCAAAGTAGGTATTCCCCACAATCCGATATTCTGAATAAAGAAAATCAATGCATAAGCCGTTCCGAGTTGATGTGCAGGGAAAATCTTTGCCACCGAAGGCCACATGGCAGAAGGTACCAGTGAGAAAGCAATACCCAAAACAATCATCAGCACAATGGCAATGAATGAATTTGTGATGAAGGGTAATGAATAGATAAAGTGAACTCCAATCAACATAGCTGCTCCCAGCATCATAATAGAAGCCGCTTTTCCTTTCTTATCTACCATTCCACCAAAAACCGGAGTCAAGAACAAAGCACCCAATGCAGGTAATCCGGCAAAGAAACCAGCCACACTCTCATCAATACCATATTTACTGATCATCAGTTCTGATGCAAACTTCTGAAATGGGAATACACAAGAGTAAAATAATACGCACAATAAAGCAATCAGCCAAAATCCCGGATTCGACAGAATATATTTTACATCCTTGAATGAGAACTTTTCTTCCGATTCATTGTTTACTTCAGCCTCAATCTGACGGTCCAATTTCTTATCCAATACAGAAAAAGCAAAAAAGGCTATCAAACCGCCAACCAAACAAATCAACCCCAGCAACACCGGTGTAGTAATTTCATAAGCTCTCGCCATCGGAATAGCTACAGCATAAGCCGCTTGTGAACCGACACGCGCCAAAGCAACCTGTACTCCCATGGCTGTTGCCATTTCCTTGCCGCGGAACCATTTGGCAATCATCTTTGTCACCGTAATACCTGCCACTTCAGCTCCTACACCAAAAATAGAATATCCGGCAGAAGCAACAAATACACTTTCCTTATATCCCATAATGGTACCGGTGGCATCGGCCATACCTGTCATCGCATAATATTCCAAGCCCGTACCTAATACCATTAAAATGGTAGCCAGCTTTCCTGTAAAACGAATTCCAAAGCGGTCCAAAATCAAACCACCCCAAATCAACATCAGGAAAAATACATTCAAAAAGCTATAAGCTCCAGTAAAAAGCCCAAACTCACTACTATTCCATCCCAAATCAGCTTCCAACATAGTTTTCAATGGTGCTACTACATCATTCACGTAATACGCCGCCATCATTGTGAAAGCAACAATTGCCAATGCCCCCCAGCGCATTGCACGAGAGTCATTCAGTCTTCCTTGATTCTGTACTTCCATTTACTTTATTTATTAATTTTAATATTTTATCTTACAAAGTGCGGCAAAGATACATTTTTTTGCGCGTTTTTATTCCAAAAAACAAAATAAGTTCTATCTTTGTAATATTAGAGAGATTAGACAACACTATATTAAACTTTAAATTTTAAAACCATGAGAAAGACTAAAATGATGCTCATTTGCTCAATATTAAGCGGCAGCCTGTTATTCTCATCTTGTATCGGCTCATTTGGCTTATGGAGTAACTTGAAAGATTGGAACCAAGGTCTTGGCAACAAATTTGTAAATGAAATAGTATTTTTGGCATTTCATGTAGTACCTGTATATGAAGTTGCTTATCTGGCAGACGTTTTGGTATTGAACTCTATTGAATTTTGGTCAGGCTCTAACCCTGTAGCAGAAGTCGGTTCAATTAAGACCGTAAAAGGCGAAAATGGAGAATATTTAGTACGTACCAACGCAGATGGCTATACCATTACTAAAAAAGGAGAAGAAGATAAACAGCTCGACTTGGTATACAATCCGGAAAACCGCACATGGAATGCTGTTGCAGAAGGAGAAAGCTTCGAATTGATTACCATGAACGAAGATGGTACTATCACTTTCAAACAGAAAGATGGTACTCCAACAACAGTAAGCCCCGACTTAATGGGAGTATCTACTTTACGTGCCCAGAACGGTTCATTGTTTTTAGCAACAAGATAATCGATTTTTAACACACTCAAAAGCCCGATAAACTTTTCATTAGTTTATCGGGCTTTTAAGTTTTGTAAGTATTGAATACAGACCCTTTCACCTTTTACAGGAATAAATTCAGCAAACAAAAGGAACACTGTAAAATGTTTCTTTATCCCTAAGCAGCATCTAATATCAAAACAATCTTAAAAAAAAGAGTTGCCCTTTATAAAGAGCAACTCTTTCCATATTTATAATATAGATGTATAAAGTCTATATCAATTTAAATTAGCAGTTAGCCAATTTATTGTCAGAACCCAAAACGTTCAAGATTTTGTGCTTGTACAATTTTTCCATGTTGTCACGAGCTGGGCCCAAATATTTACGTGGGTCGAATTCAGCTGGTTTTTCAGCGAATACTTTACGTACAGCAGCAGTCATAGCCAAACGAGAGTCTGAGTCGATGTTGATCTTGCAAACTGCAGATTTAGCAGCCTTACGCAATTCTTCTTCAGGAATACCGATAGCAGCTTCCAATTTACCACCATATTTATTGATAGTATCAACTTCGTCCTGAGGAACAGAAGAAGATCCGTGAAGAACGATAGGGAATCCCGGAAGTTTTTCCATTACAGCATCCAATACTTCGAATGCCAAAGGAGGAGGAACCAAACGACCAGTAGCCGGATCAACGTGGCACTGTTCTGGTTTGAATTTGTAAGCACCGTGAGAAGTACCGATTGAAATAGCCAATGAATCGCAACCTGTACGAGTAGCGAAGTCGATAACTTCTTCAGGGTTAGTATAAGTGTGGTGTTCTGCACAAACTTCATCTTCAACACCAGCCAATACACCAAGTTCACCTTCTACAGTTACATCGAACTGATGAGCGTATTCAACAACTTTCTTAGTCAAAGCTACGTTTTCTTCGTAAGGCAAGTGAGAACCGTCGATCATTACTGAAGAGAAACCTGAGTCGATACAGCTCTTGCAAGTTTCGAATGTATCTCCGTGGTCCAAGTGAAGAACGATTTCAGGATGTTCGCAACCCAATTCTTTAGCGTATTCTACAGCACCCTGAGCCATGTAACGCAACAAAGTAGCGTTAGCATACTGACGAGCACCTTTAGAAACCTGAAGAATAACCGGAGATTTTGTTTCAACTGCAGCCTTGATGATAGCCTGCATCTGTTCCATATTGTTGAAGTTGAAAGCCGGGATAGCGTATCCACCCTTGATTGCTCTGGCAAACATATCTCTAGTGTTAACCAGACCTAAATCTTTGTAATTAACCATTGTTGTAAATTTTACAGTTAGTAATTTGTTTCTGTCTGCAAAAATAGCAATAAAACTATAAATATTGTCACCACTTGACAAAAAAGTAATTTTACATTTTTAAAATGCCTTAAAATCACAATTATTTTTCTCCTTCATCTTACTTAGATGCTAAGCAGATATTACAATCAAACAATCCCAACAATAAATTCACAAAATATTTTCATATTCTCTTCATATATTTTATTATAATACTCTATACAAGAAGATTCTTATTCAAGAAGAAAAAGACTGTTTTATAAACAAAAAACGTATTGAATTATTTTCTATTTCAAAGAAAAGCTGTATCTTTGCAACCCGAAACAGACCATTACACACAATTATTGTGTTACCACATATTTTTGAATAATAACAATAAAAGTATATACTGAAATGAAAAAAGGCATTCATCCTGAAAGCTACCGTCCGGTAGTATTTAAAGACATGTCAAACGGTGACATGTTTTTGTCTCGTTCAACTTGTGCTACAAAAGACACTGTAGAATTCGAAGGCGAAACTTATCCTTGTGTTAAGTTGGAAATCTCAAGCACTTCTCACCCATTCTACACTGGTAAGTCTAAATTGGTAGACACAGCAGGACGTGTTGATAAGTTCATGAGCCGTTACAACCGTATCAAGAAATAATTCGATAACGGAGGTAAGAATAAATAAAACCGGATGCTTTCACGCAAAGCATCCGGTTTTGTTTTTATACCCTTATCACAATACAAGAAGAAAAGCTAGCATTTGCTGTATATTTCATCCAACGACGCTGAATGAAGAAACAACGCCGTCAAATGTATAAACTACAGCGTCGGACGCAGATCCAACGCTGCCGAATGAAACAGCAGACAAATATTGAAAAAAGCCGACTCTACACCTTCACTCTGTTTTTAAGGCTTCCGTAACCATCGACCTGCCCCAAAGGTTTTTCACTGGAAAAGGTATCTACATCAGCAACAAACCTATAGCAAATCAAAAAATACATACCACACTTATACCCCCATAAAACACATAAGTCCAAGACAAGAAAACAAGAAATGACTCTCTTATAGCCCAGAAAAATTCTACCTTTGCAACACCAACCCACAAAAAACAAAAAAATGATAGACAACAACGAAGAAATGTTCCCGATTGTAGACGAAGAGGGAAACATCACGGGAGCTGCCACACGAGGAGAATGCCACAACGGAAGCAAATTGCTGCATCCCGTAGTACACTTGCATGTATTCAACGAAAAGGGAGAACTTTATTTACAAAAACGTCCGGAATGGAAAGACATTCAACCCGGGAAATGGGATACCGCAGTAGGAGGCCATATCGACTTAGGAGAAAGCGTAGACATTGCCTTAAAACGGGAAGCACAGGAAGAGTTAGGCATCAGCGAATTTACCCCTGAACGACTGATTCATTATGTATTCGAATCAGACCGGGAAAAGGAGCTAGTTTTTTGCTTTAAGACAACTTACAATGAAACAATCTCCCCTAGCGAAGAATTGGACGGAGGAAAATTCTGGAGTATAGAAGAGATAAAGGCCAACCTGGGAAACAATATCTTTACTCCCAATTTTGAAAATGAATTCAAGAAGCTCGGCTTTTGAAATCTCTTTGCAACAGTCCGCAAACGAATAATTGATTTATATCAAGAATTCGGCCTTTTGCTCTTATTTTATGCTTTACAACATACTACAATAACCCCAAAAGCAGTAATTTTGTGTTGTAAAACATGAAAACGAGGTAAAAAGACTATGATGAAGATTAAAGACATCCTTAAAAGAGGATTAGAAGAAATGCAAAAAAACAATATCCATGTAATTGGATATGGAGCCAGATAAATTACTGGCATTACAAAAAGATTAAAGTAAAAAAGGATAACAATTAAGCACAGTACTCCAAAGAAAGTACTACAAATGTATAGCTTACATGCTATACATTATTAAAGAGTAAAGAACAAAGCAAATGAAAAGATGAAGGCTGTTTTCCGAATGAAAAACAGCCCTTTTTATTTTAATATTCTACCTTATCTTCTTTGGCTTCCCAACTCTGGAAGGCGCGAATCGCCTCTTCAGGCAACAGAACTTCCGATTTCAGTCTGCGGTCGGCAGGCTTCAAATCCAATTCTTCATAGATAAAAGCATCATCAAATCCTATGGCAGCAGCATCTGCCTTATTATTACCATAGTACATACGATCCAAATGAGCCCAATAAATAGCGCCCAAGCACATCGGACAAGGCTCGCATGAGGTATAGATTTCACATCCGCTCAAGTCAAACGTATTCAGTTTTTTTGCAGCAGCACGAATTGCACTCACTTCGGCATGTGCCGTAGGGTCGCAATCGGGAGTAACCCGGTTTACCCCTGTCGCTACAATTTCACCATTACGTGCAATTACAGCTCCAAACGGACCTCCACCTTCAGCTACATTGCGTTCGGACAATTCTATTGCCTTACGCATTAGTTCTTCTTTTGTCATATTGATTCTGATTTAAGGATTGCTTCCACCAACTCATCAGGAGTAATAAGAGCCTGCTCTCCGGTAGTCATGTTTTTCAGCATCACCTTACCTTCATTCATCTCTGTCTCACCCACAATAGCCACAAATGGAATAGCCTTGCTGTTTGCATAGCTCATCTGCTTCTTCATTTTCGTACTGTCCGGATATACTTCAGCACGGATTCCCGCAGCACGTACCTTCGACAAGATAGGCAATACATAAGCAGCCTCTGCTTCTCCAAAGTTCACAAACAGCAGCTGAGTAGCGTTTACCGAATTCTTCGGATATAAATCCAACTGATTCAAGACGTCATAAATACGGTCGGCTCCAAAAGAAATACCAACTCCCGACATTCCGTCCATACCAAATACTCCTGTCAGGTTATCGTAACGTCCACCACCACTGATACTTCCAATCTGAACATCCAGTGCTTTTACTTCAAAGATAGCTCCAGTATAGTAATTCAAGCCACGCGCCAAAGTCAAATCCAGTTCAACCTCCGATTTCACTCCAAGCGAAGCTACAGTCTTCAAGATAAACTCGCTCTCTTCTACTCCCTTCAATCCGGTTTCGCTGGCAGCCAAAATATTCTTTAATGTTTCCAGCTTTTCTTCGTTCGAGCCACTCAACAGGATAATTGGCTGCAACTTATCAATAGCTTCCTGCGGAATACCTTTGGAAGCCAGTTCTGCATTGACATTATCCAAGCCGATTTTATCCAGTTTGTCGATAGCTACAGTAATATCCACAATCTTGTCTGCCTCACCGATAATTTCTGCAATACCAGTCAGAATCTTACGGTTATTAATCTTAATAGATACGCGAATGCCAAACTTGCCGAATACCGCATCAATCATCTGTACCAGTTCTACTTCATTCAGCAGTGAGTTACTGCCCACTACATCGGCATCGCACTGATAAAATTCACGGTAACGTCCTTTCTGAGGACGGTCTGCACGCCATACAGGCTGTATCTGAAAACGTTTGAAAGGGAAACTGATTTCATCACGGTGCATCACCACATAACGGGCAAAAGGAACAGTCAAATCGTATCGTAATCCTTTTTCACAAAACTTGCTTGCAAGCTTCACCGCATTGCGGCTCAACAATTCTTCATCAGTCAAACCCGAGAAGTAGTCACCCGAATTTTGTATTTTAAACAACAGTTTATCTCCTTCTTCACCATACTTACCCATCAATGTAGATAAGTTTTCCATTGAAGGAGTTTCAATCTGCTGAAATCCATACAAATAAAAAACTTCACGAATCGTATTGAATATATAGTTGCGTTTCGCCATCTCTACAGGCGAAAAGTCTCTTGTTCCTTTAGGAATACCCGGTTTTGTTGCCATAATACAAATCAATCTTTAAGTTCAATGCACAAAATTACATGAAAAGAATAAAAAAACCAACCGCTTATCAAGTAAACAGTTGGTTTTCTATATTCTTTATCGACAAATGAGTTATTACTCTCTACGATTTGTAAAAATCATGATATAATATACTAAAGTAGCCAAAGAACTCAACGCAGCCACTACATAAGTATATGCAGCCGATTTCAAAGCGTCCTGAGCCTGAGTATGATTATAAGCATTCGTCACTCCAGCACTACTCAACCAAGCCAAAGCTCTACGACTCGCATCAATTTCTACAGGTAATGTAATAAAGCTGAACAGCGTAGTCATGGCAAACAAGCAAATACCAATCAAAAGCAATTGCGGGAAAGTATTAACCATAAGAATTCCTGCCAATAATACCCACGATACAATGGAAGAGGAGAATTGCACTACCGGTACCAAAGCCGAACGCATCTGCAAAGGTGCATAGGCACGTGCATGCTGCACAGCATGGCCACACTCATGAGCAGCAACAGCAGCTGCTGCCACACTACAAGTATTATAAACTCCCTCACTTAAATTCACAGTCTTATTTGTAGGGTTATAATGGTCTGTCAACATACCAGGAGTACTGGTCACTGTGACATCATAAATTCCATTGTCACGCAACATCTTCTCTGCGACCTCTCTTCCTGTCATACCATTATCCAAGGCCATGCGAGAATATTTCTCAAACTTACTTTGCAAACTGGCCTGTACAATATAACTAATGATGGCAATACCAATAAATAAAATCCAATACATAACTTTTTCTTTAATTAATATCTACTCTATCTTCTACAAATATATTGCCAAATATACCGAAAAAACAGAACCTGACAAATCTGTCAGATTCTTTTGACTATTATTAAAAGTATTCTTAATACTTCTTTAAGTCATTTCACGCCTCATTTTCAATACATAATGGAAAAAACCATAATTTTTTCGTAATATTTTTTGCTACAATATTTGGTAGTTTCAAAAAAACTCCATACCTTTGCACTCGCAATCAGGAAATGAATGCAACAGAGGTCTGATTCGCTAGCTCAGCAGGTAGAGCACAACACTTTTAATGTTGGGGTCCTGGGTTCGAGCCCCAGGCGGATCACTAAAAAAAGAGTTACTTATTAGTAACTCTTTTTTTTATTTACTCTTTTCTACATTCCAAATCAGCAAACCAATACGTAAACTGCCGTATACTGCCATCTTCCATCCGAATATCATAACTTTCAGAAAAAGGTCTTCCCAACTGAAACGGCACAGGCCAGCGATATATCGGACCATCATAACAAAAAGTATGATACTCCCCATTTTCTCCATTCGGGTCTACATAATCCGGTAAAGAATCTACAAAACAACGGTCAATCAGTTTTCCTATAGCAGCTTCCCCCAACCCGTCTGCCATAGTGGTAACAACAACAGTTTTCAGGCCTGAAGATAGAAAGTCATCCATTATCTCTTTCGAAGTTTTTCCCCAAAGCGGTTCTACCACTTCAATGCCATAAGGAGTAAGTTGCCGTTCTCTATAACCACGTACATCCTGCAAAAAGATATCACCGAAAATAAAATGTGTAACTTCCTCTTCCTTAAAATGCCTTACCGCATTTTCCATAGCCGAAGAATAATCCTCCATTCCTCCTTGAGGAGCCAAATCGACTATATATAAAGGTAATCCTATACTTTCCGCCTGTTTTTTCAGTAGAGACAAAGGAATACCATGCATAGTAGAACGATGTGTATCACGATTTACAGTGGTAAGTAAAGCTACAACTTCATACTTTCCCGTCTGAATTATTTTCCATAAAGCATGAGCAGAATCTTTTCCTCCACTCCAATTGAATACAGCCTTTATTTTATTCATCATCAAAACTTTTATAGTGTACAATCAGATACGAATATAAAAAAATTTGACGACCAAGAAAACATTTCTACACTTCAGACTGTCTATTTATCTGAAAATACAGTCAAAACAACGTATTCGGAGAAAACTCTAAAAAAGAATTATGTGCTTTGAATAATAATCAATAAATTTGCCACCCATAAATAATTTTTGCTACATGAATATAAAAAGCAAGCATATTACGTATATTCTTAGTTTTCTGTTTATCCTAACAAACATTCCTTTTTCTTTACAGGCCCAACAAACATTCACCAACCGGTACGAATCCGATATTCTTCCGTCCGATTCGATATTTGCCCGGTATCTTCACAAACAAAATATTCCTATTACAGCCAACAACGAACTAACTTTACTAACTAGCGGAAAGGCCAAATTCAATCATCTGTTCAAGGAAATAGACAAGGCAAAAGATCATATTCATCTGGAATACTTCAACTTCCGTAATGACTCCATAGCTAAAGAACTTTTCACCCATCTTGTACACAAAGCTAAAGAAGGGGTAGAAATCAGAGCCATGTTCGACGCGTTCGGCAACATGTCAAACAATCGTCCGCTCCGCAAAAAGCACCTACAAATGTTACGTGAACAAGGGGTAGAAATCGTTACATTCGATCCAATCCGTTTTCCCTATCTCAACCATATAGGCAGCCGTGATCATCAGAAAATTGTAGTAATAGACGGTATAGCTGGATATACGGGAGGTATGAATATTGCCGATTATTACATCAACGGTCTTCCTAAAATCGGAGCATGGAGAGACATGCATGTCTATATAAAAGGTCCTGCAGCCGAAGAGCTACAAAAGGCATTTCTTACAACTTGGAACAAAGAAACCAAAGAGCATATTGAAGGAAGTGAATTTTTTCCTTACACACGCGACTCACTGATTCTTCCACCAGCTCATGCAGGCGGGCAAGTGGCTATTGTACAGCGTATACCCAAGAAGGCCCCTAAAGCCATACGCCACGCTTACATTGCAGCGATTGATGCAGCTCAATATAAAATCCAAATTATCAACCCCTACTTTACCCCAACAAGAAGCATCCGGAAAGCTATCAAACGAGCTGTTGAACGGGGAGTACGGGTCGAAATTATGATTCCGGGGAAATCGGATATTCCATTCACCCCAGATGCAGCCTTCTACATTGCTAATAAACTGCGAAAAAAAGGAGCACACATCTATGTATATAACGGAGGATTCCATCATTCCAAAGTCATGACCGTAGACGACCGCTTCTGCACAGTAGGTAGCACAAACCTGAACAGTCGGAGTCTGCGATACGACTATGAAATCAATGCATTCATTTTCGACCTTAATATCACAGATGAGCTGAATCAGCTATTCAAAAAAGACAAATTGAATAGCACAATATTGACAAAAGAGGAATACAAGAAACGCAGTACATGGAAACGGTTCACAGGATGGTTTGCCCATCTGTTTACTCCTGTACTTTAAGTTCAATATAATCTTCTAAAAACATACAGACAGAAAGACTGAATACCTCGGCTTTCTGCCTGTATGTTTTCTTTTATAAACCCGGACACGTCTTTCGATGTCACCCTTTAGGCTTAAGCCGGATATAACAAAGTCCTTATCTCCCGCATGAAAACTACAGAATCGCTATATAAATAATTACACAACTCTCATTCTGTAGCCAAAGAATATCATCCACAAGCAGCTGAAGGTCTGCTTATTCTTTACAGTCCGCATTTTTTAGCTGACATATCCCCTATAAATATAATATTTTTCTTATTTTTGCCTACTATGTTATATTAGCCTTAACAGGCACAAAGATGATAGAATGAGAGTTATAGATTTAATAAAATCAACAGAAAAAACAGCATTTTCTTTCGAAGTACTGCCCCCTTTAAAAGGAACAGGAATAGAAAAACTATATCAAACCATTGATGCATTACGCGAGTTTGACCCTAAATATATCAACATTACTACTCACCGAAGTGAATATATCTATCAAGAATTGGGAGATGGATTGTATCAACGTAAACGTATTCGCCGTCGCCCGGGAACAGTAGCAGTAGCTGCTGCTATCCAAAACCGCTACGGTATTACAGTAGTACCCCATATATTGTGTAGTGGCTTCTCTCGCGAAGATACAGAATATGTACTGCTCGATCTGCAGTTTCTTGGCATTACCGACCTGCTGATACTCCGTGGCGATAAAGCCAAACATGAAAACGTATTCGTACCCGAACCAGGAGGATACTCACATGCATTGGAGCTTCAACAGCAAATCAACGATTTTAACCAAGGAGTATTCGTGGACGGTTCTCCTATTAAAGCACCGGTACACAAATTCAGCTATGGAGTAGCCTGTTATCCGGAAAAACATGAAGAAGCCCCTAACATCGATCAGGATATCTACTGGTTAAAAAAGAAAGTAGAAGCTGGAGCAGAATATGCTGTTACCCAATTGTTTTACGATAACCAGAAATATTTCGATTTTGTAGAACGGGTTCGTAAGGAAGGCATTCAGATTCCTATTATTCCGGGTATCAAACCATTTTCCAAGTTGTCTCAGCTTACGGTTGTACCCAAGACCTTCAAGGTAGATCTTCCTCAAGAACTGGCACAAGAAGCATTGAAATGCCAGACTGACGAACAAGCCAAAGCTTTGGGTATAGAATGGTGCATCAACCAATGCAAAGAATTGATTGCACACGGAGTTCCCAGTATTCATTTCTACACAGTAGGTGCTACTGACAGCGTACGCCAGGTAGCAGCACAAATATATTAATATAGCTCATGTTTTTTAAGGACGTAACAGGACAAGAACAGGTCAAAAGACAATTAATAGAATCAGTACAACATAAAAAAGTGGCTCATGCCCTTCTGTTGTGCGGACGACAAGGGAGCGGGAAACTGCCTCTTGCTCTTGCCTATGCCCGATACTTGTGTTGTGAATCTCCTAACGAACATGATGCCTGCGGAGTATGTCCTTCATGTGTAAAAATGAATAAACTGATTCATCCCGACATACATTTTGCTTTCCCCATCGTCAAGCAAAAAGCCGGAAAAGATAGTGTATGCAATGACTTCCTGCCTGCATGGAGGGAAATTATCTTACATTCTCCTTACTTCGGTCTTCCCGACTGGTTGGAAAAAATGGGAGCAAGCAATCAACAGGCACAAATTTTTGTACGCGAAAGCGACGAAATACAACGGAAGTTGGCACTAAAGGCCAGTCAGGGACAATTTAAGGTGATGCTTATCTGGCTTCCCGAAAAAATGAATGCCGAATGCAGTAACAAACTACTGAAATTACTGGAAGAACCACCCGCAGGCACCGTTTTTCTCTTGGTAAGCGAAGAACCGGAATTATTGCTTCCTACTATTCGAAGCCGTACACAACGCATCAATCTGCCTCCACTGTCTGAACACGAAATCGCTCAGGCTTTGGAAGAGCGATATAGAATTCAGCCCGATGATGCACGTGAAATAGCTCACCAGGCTTCCGGTAGCATGCTACAGGCACTAGAAGCCATCCACCTGAGCGAAGAGCACAAGGTATTCTTCGATTTGTTTATCAGACTCATGCGCTCCTCGTATGCACGGCGTATTGTAGAGATGAAACAATGGAGCGAGCAAGTAGCATCTATGGGAAGGGAAAGACAGAAAAACTTTCTTGTTTACTGCCAACGCATGATACGAGAAAACTTTATCTACAACTTCCATCTTCCGGATATGAATTACATGACGCAGGAAGAACAGCAGTTTGCCGTACGTTTCTCTCCTTTTGTCAACGAGCGAAATGTGATTGGCATTATGGAAGAACTGGCAGAGGCTCAAACACACATCGAACAGAATGTAAACGCAAAAATAGTATTTTTTGATTTTGCACTGAAAATGATTGTATTACTGAAAGGCTGAAAAACAAATTATAGACAGAAAGCCGACCATATCGGCATTAAAATATATAAACTATGAGCAAATTCTTACTAAAAAACGGAAGCGGCTCCTTGTGTTGCAAAGGCTGCGGACGACAAGATAACAAACTCAACACTTACGACTGGCTGGCAGATATACCCGGAAATGCCGAAGAACAGGATATGGTTGAGGTACAATTCAAAAATACCCGAAAGGGATATTACAAAAACAGCAACCGCCTTCCATTGGAAAAAGGTGATATTGTAGCAGTAGAAGCCAGTCCGGGACATGATATCGGTACCGTAACACTGACGGGCCGACTGGTTCCTCTACAGATGAAAAAGGCTAACATCAAACCGGATGCAGAAATTCGCCGCGTATACCGAAAGGCTAAACCGGTAGATATGGAAAAGTACGAAGAAGCCAAATCGCGCGAACATAATACCATGATTCGTTCACGTCAGATTGCAGCCGACTTGGGCTTGCAAATGAAAATTGGTGATGTGGAGTATCAGGGAGACGGTAACAAGGCTATCTTCTATTACATTGCAGACGAACGTGTAGACTTTCGTCAGCTGATTAAGGTGCTGGCAGAAGCGTTCCGTGTACGTATCGAAATGAAACAAATCGGTGCCCGACAGGAAGCCGGACGAATTGGAGGTATCGGTCCCTGCGGACGTGAATTGTGCTGTGCAACTTGGATGACAAACTTTGTGTCAGTGTCTACCAGTGCGGCTCGTTATCAAGATATCTCACTGAATCCACAAAAGTTGGCTGGCCAATGCGCAAAACTGAAGTGTTGTCTGAATTACGAAGTAGACGCCTACGTAGAATGCCAGAAACGTTTACCAAGCAAAGAACTGACGCTGGAAACTCTGAATGGCACATATTATTATTTTAAGGCAGACATTCTGAAAGGTACCATCACCTACTCTACCGACAAGAGTTTCCTTGCCAATGAAGCCACTATTACAGCCAAAAGAGCTTTCGAAATCATCAATATGAATCGCCGTGGTGAAAAACCAGAAAAGCTGGAAGATATTTTCAGACAGGACAATGCTCGTCCAAAAGATTTGCTTGAACAGGAAAGTCTGACCCGTTTTGACAAGAGTAAAAACAGCAAAAACAAAAAGAAAAAGAAAGCTGAAGCTGCTCCTATAGAAAAAAGCGGTAATAAACCTGCAACTCAGCCAGTAAAAGAAGTACAGGCAGATAAACCCAAAGAAAACCGTACACGAGATAATCAGCCAAAAGAAAAGAATCGTCCTCCACAGCCCAAAAGCAATAAGAACAAGGATGATGTGACAATAAAAGCGGCAGAAAAACAGGAAACTGCAGGCGAAAGTACAGAAGAAAAGACACAACGTCCAGTACGCAATAACCGTAACCGCAATAATCGCCGCCCGAAAAACAATAATCGCAATCAGGACAAGGAAAAGAACAATTCCGGACAAAATACAACAGGAGCCTCTGAACAAGGCAATACAAACCATGAAGAATAAATGGATATTCTGCCTCTTCTCAGTACTGTTTGGTATCACAGGATGTAGAAACAGTACGGTTTATCATACTTACCAGCCAACCACCGAAAGGGGTTGGCTGAGTAAGGATACACTATATTATGCTTTACCTACTGATATTCTTCCAAACAACTTCAAGCTAAATATCGGTATACGACATACAGAATTATATCCATACAAGGATATATGGGTTGAAGTAGGATGCAAGGAAAATCCAGCAAAAAAAGATACATTTCATTTATATCTGACCGACCAGAAAGGACGTTGGACCAGCAATACCACCGGACGTTTATATCAGTGCAATTTTGATAAAGGAAATCTGAATCTATCTTCTCAAGACAGTACTCTATATATTATCCACTTGATGAGCGACTCGATACTGACAGGTATTCATGATATGGGAATCCGTTTATCGCTCCCGAGCCGCATCAATACGGAGGAAAACAAAAAGTAAGATTGTAAATCCCCATAAAGAAGAACCTCCATAACTGAAGAAAGGAAGCGGAATACCAATTACAGGTGTCAATCCAAGCACCATACCGATATTGACGAACAGATGGAAAAAGAAAATACTCAATACTGAATATCCATAGATACGCCCAAACCGGGAAGTCTGCCGCTCTGCCAACATAATGAGGCGACAAATCAAAATAACAAACAGAAGAATAACAGCAGATGAGCCCAAAAATCCTTGTTCCTCACCTACAGTACAAAAGATAAAGTCTGTATCCTGCTCCGGTACATACTTAAGTTTTGTCTGAGTTCCATTCAGAAAACCTTTGCCAGCAAATCCTCCAGAACCAATCGCAATCTTACTTTGGTTTACATTATATCCGGCTCCGGTAGGATCATCTTCCATCCCTAACAAAACTTCAATACGAATCTGCTGGTGCGGCTCCAGTACATTATTGAATACATAATCAGCCGAGAAGAAAAAACCTATCGAACAAATAGAGAACAGCATGACATACAGATAGTTGGCAAATCGTTCACGCAAAAAGAGATACAGTAAATAACCCACTAAAGCCACACAAACAAAACCCTGCAACCAAGCCACATCGAATGGAATGACATACAGAGAAAAAAGAAGTCCCAGAAACACTGTTCCCCCTCCATAAAGTAGAATTATATTTACCGCTTTCTGATTACGGCAATAAGCCTTAACCAATAGAGCAGAAAATAAGATTATCAAGCTAAATACCGAAAAGGCTCCCCACGACGTACATTCATCCGGCATCATCACTGCGTTAAATCGTATTCCTACAATAAAATAAATGACAGCACAAACTCCTGCAAATAGTACAGAACCCGTCATTCCTTCACGATACAAAACCAAAAAGAAGGCAAAATAGACCAATGCAGAGCCTGTTTCCCGCTGAAGAATAATCAAGATCATCGGAACAAATATCATCCCCAAGCATATCAGCATATGCTTAGTACGTTCAATTGAGAAAGTATATTCGCCCATATATTTGGCCAATGCCAAGGCCGTCGTAAACTTTGCAAATTCAGCAGGCTGCAAACTGACAGGTCCCAATACAATCCACGACCTGGAGCCTTTAATTTCGTGAGGATTGAAGATTGTACCAAAAAGCAACAGCAGCAGAATACCATAAAATAAATAAGCATACGTATCGTAAAAACGAGCATCCAGCATCAGAAGAACAAAGCCAAGCCCCAACGAACAGCCAATCCACATCAACTGTTTACCGGCACGTGTCGTAAAGTCAAAAAAGTTAGGCTCTCCATAATCATAACTGGCTCCACACACACTCAACCATCCACATAAGACAAGAATCAGATAAAGTCCGATTGTCCACCAGTCTACTGTTTTCCAGATACTATCTCTCGTGTATACCATAATCTATTCTTCGTTGTTGGATGTCAGTAGCCAACACCTCATCTTCCGGTGACAGCTTTCCTTTTAAATATTTCTCAATCATCAGTTTTCCGATAGGAACTCCATAAGTAGCTCCCCATCCTCCATTTTCAACATACACGGCAATGGCTATTTTCGGATTGTTCATCGGAGCAAATCCCATAAAAGCAGAGTGGTCTCTTCCATGGTTTTGTGCAGTACCGGTCTTACCACAAACTTCTATATCCGGAAGATTCGCAGCCCGACAAGTTCCACCCAATACTGCATTTCGCATTCCTTCGACTACCTCATCGTAATGCACCTTATCTACCATGGTATATCGCTTTTCCTTATATTCTGGAGCAAGAGGCTCTCCTTCTATCTGTTTTACCACATGAGGGGTAATAAAATAACCCCGATTAGCAATGGTAGCTCCCAAGTTAGCAATCTGTAAAGGCGTTGCAGTAACCTCTCCCTGTCCGATAGCAATACTAATGATGGTCAGTCCATTCCATGATCCTCGATAAGCCTTGTCATAATAACCCGCATTAGGAATCATACCTCGCTTCTCTCCCGGAAGATCAATACCCAATGTATATCCAAATCCCATCGACACCATATAATCACGCCATGTATTCATTGCTTTCTGTACAGAGCCATATTTTTGGCGTGCTCCTATCATATAGTACAACCCCCAGCAAAAATAGCCGTTACATGAAGTAGCAATAGCCGGAATCAGCGATAGTGGAGAAGGATGACCGTGACAACCTACGTGCAGACCCCTATACGAAAAACCACCTACACAAGAATAAGAAGTACCTGTCGTAATGATTCCTTCCTGAAGAAAAGTCAACGCCTGAGTAGTCTTGAAAGTAGAACCCGGAGGATAAGTTCCCATAATAGCACGATTCAGCAAAGGTTTCCATGGATTGCGCGCCATTTCCAGATGATTTTTCCCTCGGTTACGTCCTACCATCAGACGAGGATCATAAGTAGGAGAAGAAACCAGACACAAAACTTCACCTGTAGAAGGCTCAATAGCCACAATACTGCCAATCTTACCTTCCAGCAATCGTTCTCCCAGCATCTGCAACTCAATATCCAAGCTTAATGTCAGATTCTTTCCCGGAACAGATGGTTTATCAAAAGCACCATCCATATAGTTTCCCTGAATACGTCCATGAGCATCACGCAGCAAAACTTCTACACCTTTTTCTCCTCGCAGTTGTTTCTCGTAAAAACTTTCCACTCCCAATTTCCCGATAAAATCTCCTGGAGCATAGTATTCATCCGCTTCCATTTCCGATTTAGAAACTTCTGCAATATCGCCTAAGATATGAGCACCCGCATTGTAATTGTACTGCCGTATCGTCCTTCTCTGTATATAAAAGCCCGGAAACTTAAATTGTTTCTCTTGAAAAACGCCACATTCCTCGGCAGACAACTGAGACAGGAAGACCTGATTGGTATAAGGAGAATAGCCCGGATTAAGTTTTCTATTCTTCAAGTCACGAAAACGTTTCCTCAGAAAATCGGGTGTTATCTGCAATGTACGACAAAGGTCCAATGTGTCCAAAGAAGTGATTTCTTTCATCACCACCATAATATCATAAGCCGGCTGGTTATAAACCAACAGTTTATCAGTACGATCGTATATCACCCCCCGACTGGGATATTGCACTTTTTTCAGAAAGGCATTGCTGTCTGCATGTTTCTTATAATCATCACTCATAATCTGCAATACGAACAGACGCACAATAAAAAGCAGTGCTACGACAAGCACCGCACCACCTATCACGTATTTTCTCCGTTCCAGATTATAATCTCTTTTCACTTCTTTCCCGAAATATAATTAACACACAAAATAAACAAAACAGTCATAGCCACATCGGATACCACTTTCAGCATAAACAATTTCCAGCTGAACAAAGAGAATGTATCAAGAAGATGCAAAATAAATACATAGAGAAACGTACAAGTCAATACATACCTAAAATAAGGCAAGAAACCTATTTGCCTCATATCAGGAGCAGCTTCTTCGGGTATATCACGTACTGTCTGTATACGCAGAAGAGGATGACGTACAAAAGCAAGAAAAGTAGCTGCTGCAGCATTCATCCCCGGTGTATTACAAAAAAGATCGATAGTCAATCCAAGGAAGAAAGCCCAACACAGCAATGCGTTTCGAGACACATTTACATCCAGACTAAATATAAAATAGATGTAAAACAACGGAGTGGCATATTCATAAATATGGATATGATTGAGCACCAGTACCTGAAGCAGTACCAAGCCCACAAACCATAATAAGCGTTGCATAAACTGTACCATCGCTATCTATCCGTTTTTTTAATTCTTTTCTACACTTCGTTCCAATTCACTCAACTCTTCTCTGCCGGTAGAGGCTATCACTTGTACACTATTCAGACGTGCAAAGTTAGTGAAAAGCTTGACTCTCAGCCAATATGTCAGACCATCATGACTATCCTTCATATCATCCACAACTCCAATTGGAATACCTTCAGGGAATACCGCACTATGCCCACTTGTCACTATTGTATCCCCCAAAGAAAACTCAGAATGACGAGGCATATCTTTTACTAATGCATACTGAGAAGACCCTCCTTCCCACTTTAAAGCGCCCAAATATTCTGTACGCTTAATCTTACAACTGATACTACTCTTGGCATTCAGTACGGAAAGTATCAACGAATAATGAGAAGAAGTCTGATACACAATACCGACAACTCCATTCCCATCAATCACTCCCATTTCCGGGCGGATTCCATCTTTCTCTCCTTTATTGATAGTAATATAATTATTCAGACGAGTAATGCTGTTATTCACCACGTCTGCCGGATAGCATTGATAATCCCGTAACACATCTCCTTGCAGGCGTGCAATGGAAGTAGTATCGGCTGTATAATGAGCCAGTTCCTTTTTCATTTGTTCGACCAGTAATTCCAGCTCCGTATTTCTTGCAACCAATGCCTTGTTTACTGAACGAAGTCCAAAATAAGAAGTAATATCACTTACTTCTTCACAAATCATGCCAGATAATGAGTTTGCCGAAGTAAAAAATACGCTTCCCTGATAGCTGTTAAAACGAAACAACAAGACAAAACTGATCACTTCCAAGAGAAAGAAAAGTAACCAGTAATTATATTTCAATAAGAAGCGTAGCAGATTTTGCATAAACAAAAAAGATTTTAATCACTTTAAGCAGTGCAAAGGAGATTATCATGCAATCTCTTTTACACTGCTTAAAGAAAAAAGGAAGAAGAAAGATTATCTCATCAAGAATGAGAAACGGTCTACATTCTTCAATGCAATACCCGTACCCTTTGCTACACTCAGCAACGGATCTTCGGCTATATGGAAAGGTATATTAATCTTCTCTGTCAGACGTTTGTCAAGTCCGCGAAGCAAAGCACCTCCACCAGCCAAATAAATACCATTGCTTACAATATCTGCATAAAGTTCGGGAGGAGTATTTTCCAAGGCATTCAGAATAGCTGTTTCTACCTTTGCAATGCTCTTTTCCAGACAATGTGCAATTTCCTGATAACATACAGGAATTTCCATAGGCAAAGCTGTAATACGATTCGGTCCTCTCACGATATAATCTTCCGGAGCATCATCACCCAAATCGGTCAACGCAGCACCTACATGCAATTTGATACGTTCAGCCATACGTTCACTGACCTTGACATTATGCTGACGAGCCATATATTCCTGGATATCAGCAGTCAGATCGTCTCCAGCAACACGGATTGAACTATTCGAAACGATACCACCCAAGGAGATGACAGCAATCTCCGTAGAGCCACCACCTATATCTACAATCATATTACCTTCAGGAGCTTCCACATCAAGACCAATACCTATTGCTGCAGCCATCGGCTCAAAAATCAGATAGACATCACGTCCACCTGCATGCTCTGCGCTATCACGTACAGCACGAAGTTCAACTTCGGTAGAACCGGAGGGAACCCCAATCACCATACGAAGTGAAGGAGTAAACAAGCGGCGTCCGGTGCTGGCTTTCTTAATCAAACCACGCATCATCTGCTCACATGCATTAAAGTCTGCAATCACTCCATCTCTCAACGGACGTACAGTACGGATATTCGGATTTTCTTTTTCATACATCAGTTTTGCACGTTCACCTACCGCAATCATTTTTTCCGTACGGCGGTCGAGTGCTACTACTGAAGGTTCATCTACTACAATCTTGTCGTTGCTAATAATAATGGTATTAGCAGTTCCAAGATCCATTGCTATTTCTTGTGTAAAGGAGAATAAACCCATTTTTTATCTTTTGAACTATTTACAAAACAGACAATGAAAGTATCTTGTTCAAATGCACAGACAATTAAAACAAGACACTTTCACTGCAAATATTAATGTTTAAAGTGACGAACTCCAGTGACCACCATGGCTACCCCATGTTCGTTGCAGTACTGGAATGTCAATTCATCTTTTACTGATCCACCCGGCTGAATCACTGCCTTGATACCTTCTTTATCTGCAATTTCCACACAGTCTGGGAAAGGGAAGAAAGCATCGCTGGCCATCACAGCTCCATTCAAATCAAAGCCAAATGATTTAGCCTTTTCAATAGCCTGCTTCAAGGCATCTACACGTGAAGTCTGTCCCACTCCACTTGCTACCAGCTGTTTGCCTTTTGCCAAAACGATAGCGTTACTCTTGCTGTTCTTTACAATCTTATTTGCAAACAACATATCATCAATTTCAGCTTCCGACGGAGCCTTTTCTGAAACCTGCTTCAAATCTTCACGAGTTTCAATGCGAGTATCTTTATCTTGTACCAATACTCCATTCAACAAAGAACGGAACTGTTTGCGAGGCATTTCAGCTGCTTTACGTACCAAAATAATACGGTTCTTCTTCTGAGTAAGAATCTGCAATGCATCCACATCATAATCCGGAGCAATAATCACCTCGAAGAACAATCCGTTGATTTCTTCTGCAGTAGCACGATCTATCGGAGCGTTTGTAACCAACACACCACCAAAAGCAGAAACCGGATCGCCAGCCAAGGCAGCCTTCCATGCTTCGAGAACAGTTTCACGTGAAGCCAGTCCACAAGCGTTATTATGTTTCAGAATTGCAAATGTAGTTTCGTTGAATTCATCAATCAAATCAATAGCAGCGTTGATGTCCAACAAGTTGTTGTAAGAAATTTCCTTACCGTGAATCTGATCGAAAACCTTGTTTAAATCGCCATAGAAATAACCTCTCTGATGAGGATTCTCTCCATAACGTAAAGTTTTCTGATCTTCTACCGCACAACGGAAAGCTGAGCCTTCTTCTCCATCGAAATAGCCGAAAATAGCAGAATCATAATGAGAAGAAACGGCAAAAGCCTCTTTCGCAAACCAGCGACGTTCTGCCAATGTAGTGACTGCACCGTTTTCATTCAGGATATCGGCAAATGGTTTATATTGAGCCTTGCTGGCAACAATTACCACATCATTGAAGTTTTTGGCAGCTGCACGAATCAAAGAGATACCACCTATATCAATCTTTTCAATAATAGCCTGTGCATCGGCACCCGAAGCCACAGTATCTTCAAACGGATACAAGTCTACAATCACCAAATCAATCTCAGGAATCTCATATTGTGCAATCTGCTGAAGGTCTCCTTCCAGGTCACGACGACACAGAATACCTCCGAAAATTTTAGGGTGAAGAGTTTTTACGCGTCCTCCCAAAATAGAAGGATAAGTAGTCAAATCTTCTACTGCCTTACAAGGATATCCCAGTGACTCGATAAACTGACGGGTACCTCCTGTGGAAAGAAATTCTACACCTTCTGCATGCAACTTTGTAATAATCTCATCCAGACCATCTTTATGATAAACCGAAACTAATGCGGTTTTGATTCTTTTTGACTCTGCCATCGCTATAACTTTTTAAAATATTTGGGCACAAAGTTAGAAAAAATCGGTTGTATCTCATATAGTAACAAGGGGAAATATTATTTATTAAACATCATTATGGAAATATCCATCAATTTTAATATACTCAAAGAACGGATTTACCATTTAAACACCTTATCTATAATTATATATTCTGTATTCGATGGATTTTGTAACACAAATGTAACACATATGACACTTCAATATAATATGCCTGAGATATTTTTGCACGCATAAAAACAGTACTAACAATATTATATGGAAACAGTTTATCTAGGAATTGTGA
Source organism: uncultured Bacteroides sp. (assembly GCA_900542985.1). Lineage (GTDB taxonomy): Bacteria > Bacteroidota > Bacteroidia > Bacteroidales > Bacteroidaceae > Phocaeicola > Phocaeicola acetigenes. The sequence goes on along the minus strand of UQPQ01000021.1, from coordinate 13,807 downwards.
TATTCCTTTTCATGCTGGCAGTATTCGACCTGCTGGTAGGTGTCAGTAACGATGCTGTAAACTTCATGAATTCCGCAGTCGGAGCGAAAGTTGCACGTTACAGAACAATCATTATTGTAGCAGCAATCGGAGTATTTGCCGGTGCAGTCATGAGTAACGGAATGATGGATATTGCCCGTCATGGAATCTTCCAGCCGGCCAATTTCAGTTTCTACGAAATCATGTGTATTTTATTGGCAGTCATGGTCACTGACGTGGTACTGCTGGACGTATTCAACACATTAGGTCTTCCCACCTCTACTACCGTATCCATGGTATTCGAACTCTTAGGTGGTACATTTATCTTAGCTATTCTTAAAATAATCGGCGACGAAAGCGGACTTCTTTCACTGGGCGATATGATGAATACAGAAAAAGCGCTGTCCGTCATTATGGGTATCTTCCTGTCCGTAGCCATTGCTTTCATTGCCGGAACATTCGTACAATACATTTCCCGTCTGATTTTCAGTTTCAATTATAAGAAAAAACTTTCCTGGACAATCGGTATCTTCGGAGGTATTTCTGTAACCGCTCTTTCTTACTTCGTTTTGATAAAAGGTTTGAAAAGCGCTCCTTTCATGACACCGGAGTCATTAGCATGGATTCAAGAAAACACTACCATACTGGTTATCGGATGTTTTGTATTCTTTACAGCCTTAATGCAAATCTTGCACTGGTGTAAAGTGAATGTATTCCGTATCATCGTCTTATTGGGTACATTCTCTCTGGCTCTGGCTTTTGCAGGAAACGACTTGGTGAACTTTATCGGTGTGCCTTTGGCTGGTTTTTCTGCCTACACAGATTATGTAGCCAACGCAAACGGTGCAGATATACACAGTTTCATGATGACTTCGCTCATGTCTTCAGCCAAAACACCGGTTATCTTCCTGTTTGCTTCAGGAATCATCATGGTATATGCTCTGGCAACTTCTAAAAAAGCCAAGAACGTAATCAAGACTTCTGTCGACTTGGCCCGTCAGGAAGAAGGTGATGAAATGTTCGGTTCATCGGCACTGGCCAGAACCATTGTACGTCGTGCAACCAACATTAACGAATTCCTGACTCGTGTAATTCCGGCTAACGTACGCCAGTGGATAGACAGCCGTTTCAACAAAGATGAAGTGATACTGGAAAATGGTGCAGCATTCGATATGGTACGTGCTGCTGTCAATCTGGTATTGTCTGGTCTGCTGATTATTATCGGTACAACCATGAAACTTCCTCTTTCTACTACATATGTAACCTTTATCGTAGCCATGGGTACTTCATTGGCAGACCGTGCCTGGGGACGTGAAAGTGCAGTTTATCGTATTACCGGTATGCTGTCAGTTATCGGCGGATGGTTTATCACTGCATTCGTAGCATTCACCATCTGTGCTCTGGTTACAGCCATCATGTTCTACACAAGTTTCGCAGGTATGTTTGTCTTCATCTGTGTAGCAGTCTTCCTCCTTGTGCGCAGTAACATCCAATACAGCAAGAAAGAAAAGACCGAACAACAGGACGATACATTCAAGCGTATGATGTCTACTAAAGACAAGAGTGAAATCCTTTCACTGTTACGCCAGCATGTAAAAGAAACCATGACAGACTACATCGAATACAGTCGCAACGCATACATTCAAGTAACAGATGGCTTTATCAATGAAGACTTGAAACTTCTGAGAAAAGTCATCAACTCAACCGACGAACAGAAAAAGATGCTGAAGAAACGTCGCCGTAAGGAAATTCTGGGATTACGACGCATTCCTATCACCATCGCAATAGAAAAGAACACTTGGTTCCACTTGGGAAGCAACAGCTGCGAACAGATGCTTTACTGTTTGAAACGTATCGGCGAACCTTGTAAAGAACACGTGGATAACAACTTCAACCCTATTCCACAAGTTTGTATCGAAGAATTTATGCCTATACGTCAGGAACTTTCCCAACTGATGGAACGCACTCGCACTGCTATCGATCAAAACAACTACGACAGTGCAGACGAAATTCTGAAGCAGGGAGATGATTTGAAAAACAAAATTTCAGCTCTCCGCAAGCAACAAATGAACCGTATGCAGGAAGCAGACACGACCAATCTGAAAGCACTGATGGTATACTTGAATATCTTGCAGGAATCACAAGAGTTGGTAAGCATCTGGCGTCATTTGCTGCGTGCAAGCCGCTTCTTCCAGCTGGACTATGTACCACAGGAAATGCCTCATTTTGCCGCCACAGAATAAACACACAATATCCCTAAAAAGAGAAACCCTGTAAAAGTTGTAAAGCTTTTGCAGGGTTTTCTCTTTATGCATCTCCTTGATATCTTACTGACAAAATGTAAATATCCAATTTATTCTGCTGGTGCGATTATAATGAATGACAAAATGTCAAATCAGAGCCCCATAGGCAAGCAAATCTGGAGCTACATACAGAGCTTGTGAAAACAAAAGCCGTTTTTTAACAGATACGATTTTCCATAAATTAAGCGGAAATCGAACTCACGCAGCAAATGTATAGAGCACATGGCCACTTTCCTCATAAATGCCACAAAACGCACAGATATCAAGTACAGATTATCATGATAAAAATCACCTGATTTATCGGCAAAAAACATCAAAAAACGGCCTTATCAAAATAGAAAATCAGGAATTCATAGAAAAAACGAACATTTCAGAGGAAGAAGTCGACGTGACTAATCACGTAAGCCTGAGCGATTAGTCGCGTAAGCCACCGATACTTGTATCGTCAAGCATCGATTCAAGTCACAAATTCGTTTATTTCCAGTCCCAAAACATGCCATACAGCATATTTCAAGCGTGTTATAAAACAGGAAAAGCCCTCTTTTAAATACAAGAGTCGCATTTTTCTTCAAAATGCCGGTTAGCTAAAACCAAGAATAATCAGAATAATGACACATAAATTGCGTTTCCGCTATCAATATAACATTCATCTATAAACAAAAAACGGCTGCCTTTTACAGACAGCCGTTTCTCTATAATGTGGAAATATTATTCTTTAACTTCCCATCCCAATGCAGAAGCACCCAATACAGCAGCATCCGCATCTTTCAATTGAGAAAGCAACAACTTAGTCTTACCTTCGTAAATCTTAAGTACATTCTTATCGATAGCTCTCTGGATCGGTTTCATCAGATAATCTCCAGACTTAGCCAAACCACCGAACAGGATAATAGCTTCAGGGCTTGAGAATGCGATGAAGTTTACCAAAGCTTCACCCAGGATAGTACCTGTATATTCGAAGATATCCAAAGCCAGTTTATCACCTTTTACAGCAGCATCGTATACGTCTTTTGATACGATATCTTCTACCGGAATGTTTCTCAGCAAACTTGGTTCAGTACGCTGTACCAGGAATTCACGTGCTGTACGTGCTACACCGGTAGCCGAGCAGTAAGTTTCAAGACAGCCTTTACGACCGCAACCGCACTGACGTCCTTCCGGATTCACAATTACATGTCCCAATTCACCGGCAAAACCATCGTGACCGTAAACCAACTGACCGTTGATTACAATACCACTACCTACACCAGTACCCAATGTAATCATGATAAAATCTTTCAAGCCACGTGCTGCACCATAAGTCATTTCACCGATAGCAGCTGCGTTTGCATCATTTGTCAAAGCTGTAGGAACACCTAACTTTTCTTCGAACATGGCAGCCAATGGAATAATTCCTTTCCATGGAAGGTTTGGAGCAAACTCAATTGTACCATTGTAATAGTTACCGTTCGGAGCACCTACACCCATACCTTTGATTTTTTCAGCACCACCTACTTGCTGCAACAGAGGAAGAAGTTTTTTGCAGACAGCATCTACATAATCTTCTACTTTGTCGTACTCCTGAGTCTTTACAGAATCAGAAACCAATACATTTCCACGAGAATCTACGATACCGAACACTGTGTTTGTACCGCCGATATCCATACCTACCACGTAGGGTTTTTCCATGTTTATTGTCATGACGATATATTATTTTAGGGTTAATTTATTGCGACAAATGTAACGAATACGTAAAAAACGCGCAAATTTTTTATTCATTTTATGACAGACTCTTGTAACTTTTCCTACCTTAGCAACGTCTAATGAGGTATAAAACGAACAGAAGACAGAAGTATGATACATTTACATGAAATCAACAAAACCTATCATAACGGAGCACCGTTGCATGTTCTTAAAGGTATAAACCTGGATATTGAAAAAGGAGAGTTTGTATCAATTATGGGAGCATCCGGCTCAGGAAAATCTACTTTACTTAACATTTTAGGTATTTTGGACAACTATGATTCGGGAGAATACAGACTGAACGGAGTATTAATCAAAGACCTAAGCGAAAACAAGGCAGCCGAATACCGTAACCGGATGATTGGTTTCATATTCCAGTCGTTTAATTTGATTTCATTTAAAAATGCCATGGAAAATGTGGCATTACCTTTATTCTATCAAGGGGTAAACAGAAAGAAACGGAATGAGTTGGCGATGGAATATCTTGAAAAACTCGGACTGAAAGAATGGGCCCATCATATGCCCAACGAGTTATCGGGCGGACAGAAGCAGCGTGTAGCTATTGCCCGTGCCTTGATTTCCAAACCACAGATTATTTTGGCAGACGAACCAACCGGAGCATTGGACAGCAAAACGTCGGTAGAAGTTATGAATATTCTGAAAGAACTTCACGAAAAAGAAGGACTTACCATTGTGGTGGTAACCCATGAAAGTGGTGTAGCCAACCAGACCAACAAGATTATCCACATAAAAGATGGAATAATCGAACGCATCGAAGACAATATTGACCACAACGCTTCTCCATTCGGACAAAACGGATACATGAAATAACATTATGCTCGACCTGATTCAAGAAATATATGCGACCATTATGCGCAACAAATTGCGCACGGCACTGACCGGTTTTTCCGTAGCATGGGGAATCTTTATGCTTATTGTGCTTCTGGGCGCCGGCAACGGACTGATTCATGCATTTGAAAACAGTTCGAAAGACATGAAAATGAACTCTGTCAAAATTTATCCCGGATGGACTTCCAAACCATATAAAGGATTAAAAGAAGGAAGAAAAATTTCCCTCAACGAAAAAGACCGCAAACTGACTGAAAGATCTTTCTCCGATCATGTAATCAGTACCGGAGCTACAGTCAGCAAAAGTGATGTCGTTCTTACTTACGAAAAAGAATTCCTTACCATCAATACGGATGGAGTTTTCCCAAGCTATCCGGAACTGGAGGCTATAAAGCTAAAGAAAGGACGTTTCATCAATGAACGGGATATGCAGGAAAAACGTAAAGTCATGGTACTTCACGAAAAGTCGGCTCGTATTCTGTTTCCCAAAACAGAACCTATAGGGAAATACGTCAATGCACAAGGAGTTGCTTATCAAATTATAGGAATCTATACAGACAAAAACAGTTTTTCTCCGTCTGCACTGGTGCCTTTTACTACCCTGCAATTAGTATACAGCAAAGGAGACAGTATTGATGATATCGGTTTTACCACCAAAGGGCTGACCGATATGGCCACTAACGAGCAATTCGAAAAAGACTATCGGAAAGCACTTGGAGAACAAAAATTCTTCGATGCAGAAGATGACGGAGCCATCTGGATATGGAATCGCTTTACCCAATATCTCCAACAGCAGCAAGCCAATGGCATACTTCATACCGTGATTTGGGTAATCGGAATCTTTACTCTACTAAGCGGTATCGTAGGGGTCAGCAATATTATGTTGATTACCGTACGAGAACGCACACACGAATTCGGTATCCGCAAAGCACTAGGTGCCAAACCTTCCTCCATTCTTTGGTTGATTATATCAGAAAGTGTGGTAATCACTACTTTCTTCGGATACATTGGTATGGTAGCCGGCATTGCCACAACCGAATATATGAATGTCATTGCAGGCAAGCAGACAATGGATATCGGAGTGGCTTCTATTACGGTATTCGAAAATCCGACTGTGGATATCAGCATCGCTATTCAAGCCACACTGACACTTATCATTGCCGGTACGCTGGCAGGGTTATTCCCGGCAAGAAAAGCAGTAAAAATACGCCCGATAGAGGCACTTAGAGCAGATTAAGTATGAGAAAGTTCGATTTAGACACATGGGAAGAAATACTTGTCACCATCACCCGCAATAAAACACGAAGCCTGCTGACTGCATTTGGTATTTTCTGGGGTATCTTTATGCTGGTATGCTTAATGGGGGGTGCACAAGGTACACGGGATTTATTGTCAAGACAGTTCAAAGGATTTGCTACCAATTCCGGCTTTCTGGCCTCCAACCAAACCAGCAAGGCATACAAAGGTTTTCAGCAAGGACGGTATTGGGATTTGGAAAATAAGGACGTGGAGCGAATCAGACGCAATGTAATTGGTATTGATGTCATCACTCCTAACCTGACTCGCTGGGGCATCAATATAATACACAAGGAGAACAACATATCCGGTACTTTAAAAGGTTTATATCCTGTTTATGAAAAGATAGAAACGCCTCAAATAGTGTTCGGACGTTACTTGAATGATATGGATATCAGAGATAGAAGAAAGGTATGTGTAATCGGACAGCGTATTTATGAAAGTCTGTTTCCCGACAAGAGTGATCCTTGTGGAAAATACATTCAAATAGATAGTATTTATTATCGCGTAATTGGGGTGAATGCTGCATCGGGCAACATGTCTATCAACGGACAGTCGGAAACATCGGTAGTTATCCCTTTTACGACCATGCAACAAAATTATAACTTCGGAAAAAAGGTACAGTTGCTCTGCTACACGGCCCGTAAAGGATATCGAATCAGCGAAGTGGAAAAAGAAGTGGAACAAATAGTAAAACAAGCCCACATGATTCACCCGGACGACCAGCAAGCTATTATCCAGGTCAATGCAGAAGCCATGTTCAGTATGATGGACAATGTATTCGAGGGTATACGTATCTTGGGGTGGATGGTGGGACTGGGAACACTGCTCGCCGGAGCCATCGGTGTAAGTAATATCATGATGGTGACAGTAAAAGAGCGTACTACCGAAATCGGTATCCGTCGTGCCATTGGTGCACGCCCCAATGATATTCTGCAACAGATTCTATCGGAGAGTATTGTATTAACTATTCTGGCGGGTATGATTGGTATCTCTTGTGCCGTATTCATACTTAACATTGTAGAAGAAGCGACAAGTACTCCTATAGATCCCGTTCATTTTCAAATCAGCTTTTGGACGGCCATTGGTTCCTGTATCTTATTGATGATATTGGGTGTACTGGCTGGACTGGCTCCTGCCTACCGTGCCATGGCTATCAAACCGATAGAAGCCATCAGAGACGAATAATTATAATTCAACTAATCCGAAAATCAAAACAATCTTAAATATGAAAAAGTACATCAAAATTGCCGTACTGGTTCTGATAGGAATCATCATTATCGGAACGTTTGTTTTCCTTTACCAAAAATCACAACCAGAGGAAACCATGTATCACACCATGAAAGCAGAAAAGACCAATCTGGTGCAAACTACCGTTGCGACGGGAAAGATAGAACCGCGCGATGAGGTACAAATCAAGCCTCAGATTTCGGGTATCATTTCTGAAGTCTATAAAGAGGCAGGTCAGACTGTAAAGAAAAACGAAGTAATAGCCAAGGTAAAGGTAATTCCCGAATTGGGAACACTGAATGCAGCCGAAAGTCGTGTCCGCCTGGCAGAGATGAATGGGAAACAGGCAGAAACAGATTTGCAGCGTATGGAGAAACTCTACGAAAGCAAACTGGTAAGCAACGAAGAATACGAACAGACACTGCTTGCAGCCCGTCAGGCGCGCGAAGAAATACAGGCCGCTAAAGACAATCTGGAAATCGTAAAAGAAGGAATCACCAAAAACAGCGCTTCATTCAGCAGCACACTGATTCGTTCTACTATCAACGGATTAATTCTGGACGTTCCCATCAAAGTGGGTAACTCCGTAATCATGAGTAATACATTCAACGACGGAACAACCATTGCGACTGTAGCCGATATGAGCGACCTTATCTTCCGAGGAAATATAGATGAAACAGAAGTGGGACGCATCCATGAAGGTATTCCTGTAAAGATTACCTTAGGAGCTTTGCAAGACATGAAGTTCGATGCAGTACTGGAGTATATATCTCCTAAGAGTGTAGAAAATAATGGTGCCAACCAATTCGAAATCAAGGCAGCCATTACCGTTCCGGACAGTGTAACTATCCGCTCCGGATACAGTGCCAATGCCGAAATAGAACTGCAACGTGCCGAGAATGTATTGGCTATTCCGGAGAGTGCAGTAGAATTCAGCAACGACTCTGCCTTTGTATATATACTGAAAGACAGTACCACTACACAAGTATTTGAACGCAGACTGGTCAAAACCGGAATCAGCGATGGCATAAAAGTGGAAATTAAAGAAGGACTGAAAGCCAATGAAGTGGTACGCGGAATGAAAAAAGAAGCCATATGAAAAAGCAATATATCACCTTTGTAACGATAGCAGTTCTGTCTGCCGGCCCTGCCATGGCACAAAAACAATGGAATCTGAAGCAATGTATAGAGTATGCCATCGAGCATAATCTGACCATCAAGCAACAGGAAGCAGCCAAAGACGAGAGTGCAGTAGACCTAAATACAGCTAAATGGAGTCGGTTACCCGACTTGAATGGTAGCGCATCGCATTCGTTCAACTTCGGACGAAGCCTGCAAATGGATAATACCTACCAACAGCTGAATACACAGAATACCGGTTTAAACCTCAGTACCAGTATTCCTTTATTCACAGGTATGCAAATCCCTAACCAGATTGCCCTAAGCAAACTGAATCTGAAAGCGGCTGTAGAAGATTTAAACAAAGCCAAGGAAGACATCAGTATTCAGGTCACCTCTGCTTACCTGCAGGTATTATTCAATGAAGAGTTAGCAAAAGTAGCTCACGAACAAGTGGCCCTCAGTGAAGAAATGCTCAAACAAAAGACCGCTTTCTTCAAGGTGGGAAAAGCTTCCGAAGCGGAACTCTACGAAGCCAAGTCGAGAGCAGCACAAGATCAGTTGTCTGCCGTACAAGCCGACAACGAATACCGTCTGGCCCTTCTGGACTTGAGCCAATTGCTGGAATTACCAACTCCAGAAGGCTTCGGCATCGTTTCTCCATCCATCGACGAGGATAAAGATTTCAGCATACTGACTTCTCCTGCCGACATTTACAGCGAGGCCTTACTGATTAAGCCTAGCATCAAAGCTGCGCAATATCGCGTGGAAGGAGCTCAAAAAAGCATACGTATTGCTCAAAGCGGATATTATCCCCAACTCAGTCTGGGAGCCGGTATAGCCACCAGCTATTACAATGTTTCAGGAAGAGAGAACGGCAACTTCGGGTCACAATTGAGAGATAATTTCAGCCAATACATCGGATTATCACTCAATATCCCGATCTTCAATCGCTTCTCTACACGCAATCAGGTGAGAAAAGCCCGCATACAGCAAACGACTCTCAACTGGCAACTGGAAGATGCCAAGAAAGCCTTGTACAAAGAAATACAACAGGCATACTACAATGCAGTCAATGCAGAAAGTAAATTCGAAAGCAGTCGTACCGCTGATGAAGCAGCAAAGGCTTCATTCAATTTGATGAAAGAGAAATATGCTAACGGCAAAGCTACTTCAACCGAATTCAATGAGGCTCGTACAAACTGGCTAAAAGCTGTATCCGACCGTATTCAGGCTAAATACGATTATCTGTTCCGTACCAAGATTTTAGACTTCTATAAAGGAGTACCGCTGACCTTGGAATAAGCGATGTACACTCGTATCATCAGACCATATATTATACAATAAAATAATCCCTTCTACTGACAGTTTTTCAGCAGAAGGGATTATTTATTCTATCAATCATACCAAGGAAGCCCCCGTTACTCGCCCAGCAGACGAATACCTTCCTCCTCCAACACTATCAGGCGTTTCTTATACAAATCGCCGACAGCCTTCTTGAATGTTTTCTTACTGACTCCAAATGTATTATAAATGGTTTCGGCATCTGTTTTATCATGAATGGAAGAATAACCGTCATGATCCTTCAGATACTGCAACAAGACTTCTGTAAAATCATCTACCTTACGAGTTCCTCCCGGCTGAAGCTGCAAATCAATCTTACCATCTTCTCTCACATGCTTCACATAGGCTTTCAGCTTCATTCCCACTTCTACCGTCTGGAATATCTCGTTGTGGAATAACATTCCGCTAAAGCGATTGTCGGCTATTACCTTAAATCCCAAGTCAGTTTTCTGCCATACCAAGACTTCCACTTCTTCTCCGGCACGATAAACCGGACGTTCTTTCGACAGATAACGCTCTACCTTGGCCGAAGCGACAATACGGTAACTTTCCTCATCCAGATGCACATGAACAATATAACGGTTACCTTTCACCATCTTCATCTTTTGTTCGCGGAACGGTACAAACAAATCTTTCATCAGTCCCCAATCCAGAAAAGCACCAAACTGGTTTACCCATGCCACTTCGAGGCAAGCAAATTCGCCTACCTGTACATACGGATGAAGTGTAGTAGCAACCAGACGTTCATCCATATCCAGGTAAATAAATACATTCAGCATATCGCCCGGCTTGCAGCCTTCGGCCACATAACGTTTGGGTAAAAGGATTTCACCGTCTTCGCCGCCATCAAGATACATACCGAAGTCGACTTCCTTTACCACCTCCAACTGATTATACTTTCCTAACTGTATATGACTCATATTTTCTTATTTTGCCGTAAAGATAACAAGAATTTTCATTTAATTTGCATGCCAATACATAGAGCATTTTTGTTTCCATGAAAAACATTAACTATAAATACAACCTTATATGAAAAATCTGATTTTATCACTGACTGCCGGAGTGGCCTGCTTCATGGCTGCTTCTTGTACCCAACAACCCCAAACCACACAACTTAACTGGGGAACATTCAACATCCGTTACGATAATCCGGGAGACAGTCTCAACAACTGGCAATACCGCAAAGATACCGTAGCTGCTTTCATCAAAGCACAAAACCTCGACATCGTAGGTATGCAGGAAGTATTATATAATCAGCTTGAAGACCTGAAAGCACGTCTGCCGGAATATGCAGAAGTTGGTGTAGGACGTGAAGACGGAAAAACCAAGGGAGAATACTCTCCTCTGTTCTATAAAAAAGACCGTTTCGAAGTTCTCGACAGCAATACCTTCTGGCTTTCACAATATCCGGACAGTGTAGGCTTTATAGGCTGGGACGGAGCATGCTGCCGCATTGCTACATGGGCCAAGCTGAAAGATAAGAAAAGCGGAAAAATCTTCATGGCTGTCAACACACACTTTGACCATGTAGGAGTAGAAGCCCGCAAAAAAGGAGCATTACTCATTATCGATAAAATCAAGGAAATTGTAGGCGACCAGCCTGCTGTTCTGACCGGTGACTTTAATGTATCGGAAGAATCGGAAGCCTATCAGACTATTACCGGCAACGAATTTGTATTGAAAGATGCAATGAAAATTGCCAAAGAGACCGATGGTGTAAAATATACTTTCCACGATTTTGGACGGGTACCTCAGGCAGAACGCGAAAAAATTGACTTTATCTTCGTTACCCCACAGATCAATGTATTGAAGAACTATATTCCTGAAGAGGGAAAAGAAGCCGGCAAGATTCTGTCCGACCACAATCCTCAAGTAACTACATTGGAATTCTAAACATAAAGAACCGGCAAGGAAAAGATTGCATAACGCAACTTTCCTTGCTGATTTTATATTCAGTCACAATTTTCAAATTCTGTCAGCTCTCCTGTAACCGAGTTGATTATGAATCCTCGTACTACCACATCCTGAGGTACCAGCGGATGATGCTTCACCAGATGCACACTTCCGCGTACAGACTGTTCTACATTATCGAAACCACTCAACCAATGATGCAAGTCGATGTTACAATATTGCATCATCTCAATATGTTCAGTAGAAATGCCTCTCTCTTTCATATGGCGTAACATCACCTGACTGTCCATATGCTGTGCCCCACAGTCGGTATGCCCGATAATCATTACCTCTTTTACTCCCAATTCATAAATACCAACCAGCAGACTTCGCATCGCACTGCCAAACGGATGTGTGATGGTTCCTCCTGCATTCTTAATCATCTTGACATCCCCGTTTTTCAGTCCCAACGAAGCCGGTATCAGTTCTACCAGACGAGTATCCATACAGGTAACAATGGCAATCTTCTTATCCGGATATTTATTGGTCAGATACTTTTCGTACCCTTTACCGCCTACAAAAGCACGGTTAAATTCAAGTAATTCGTCTATCATACCCTTTCCTGTTTTATGTTTGACACACAAATGTACGAAAAATTATATTTCAAAATATTTCAGCATATTGTTTATCCTTCTTACGATTCTATCCTTACCCTGTCACAAGACAAATATCATCATAAAACGATAACATCCTTCTTGTTTAATCGACGACGACGCCCGTACAACCGACGATGCAGTCTGCATAGCCGGCGTCGTTGACTGTATAGCCGGCGTCGCCGAATGAAACACAATAAGAAAAACCTTTGCTCTTACAACATTTATTCCAATAAAAAGGTCCGCCTCAAGAAACACCCGACTTCTTTTGGCAGACCCAAAGGCAGATAGTATAAAATCGTGTTTTATTTTTCTATCAAAGTAATACCGTCCAGACAGAAATAAGCCGAAGTATTCATTCCATATGCTCCGGTATCCGAAGAAGAAGGAAGAAACTGTATTTTTGTTACCCCAGCAAGCGGAGTCAAATCAAACCAAATCCAATTGTCAACCGGTTTATCTGAATCCGATGTGTAATTGGCCAGATAAATCTCTGTCTGAGCCACCGTATTACCTGAGTCGTCCAGACCATATGCTGTTACTTTATACCAACTTCCAGCAGTAAAAGCTGTAGCAGAAACACCACCATTTACCATATCATAATAAGTTACCGTACTATTCGTAATCCATGCACCTTTAATAATATAATCAGGATTATTGATAGTCATAATCGCAGGATTTCCCCATTCTCCTCCTGTATCATATACCGCCATATATACTTTACCCAATTTTCCTGTTCCACAAATAGGAGTCGGATTGATTGCTGCTTCACTGTCGGTCTTATTCATATAAGTAAATGCCGCAAAACTGTAGCCACTACCCCAGTCGGCATATTCATGGGTAAACGTAGCCAATCCCTCGGGATCGGAGAATGTGGTTTTCTGGAATCCTTGAGCATTAGGAGTCCCATCGGCAATAAATTCGCTTTGTCCGGCTTGTAATGCAGTTTCAAAGCTGATTACTTTCTCCATCTTTGGTGTGTCATCATTACTACAACTAAACAGTGCTACACTTATCAATACTACACATAAACAAATTAACTTTTTCATCTTTCTATCGTTTAAAATTCATACCTTAAAACCGTTTGTTATAAATCAAGGTTATATACAGATAAATATGTCTTTCATTGGGCGAGTCCTCTCTAAGTACACATCTTTTGCTCTTACCTCAACCTTTCTTTTTATAGTTTGGAAATTTATACATGAAAGAATTTATGCACACGCCTGTCGTTTGATAGCAGTAAATCACCACTATCAATAAAATACGATATACCCCAAACCAGACTTATCACCGTTTGGATAAAAAAAGAATATTCCAGACTATTTTGCCCTTAATTCCGCAACACTATAATTTAACTTTATTTATAAGTTCCTGAGCAACAAA
>UQPQ01000020.1 GCA_900542985.1 uncultured Bacteroides sp. | reverse complement strand
CAACTTTTTTCAATGTTTTTCACAAATCACTGTCTTACAGCAGGTTTTATGGCTTATTTTTCTGCAAAGGAGGATACAATGGAGATTTCCATATACATTATTATATAATACAAGCATATTTATCTTTCCTCAAGGAAAAAACATCTTTATGAAAAAACATACCCTCAAATGACACAAGAATGAAAAACTCACAGAAAAAACGCCCTACTTTGCTTACAAAAAATCAAATAAACAACACTCAATAGTTTTATTATCATCCTACTGAAGGCATACCCTCCAAAAAAAACAAAGCATAAAAATAAGGCAAACAGCTATACGAAAATTATAATCTCAATATTTTTCCTCCTTTTCCAACATCTTAATACTTCACCAAACGTTTGGGAGAACCATGCCACGAACATCCCAAACAAAAAACTTCTGATGTATCATACCCATCAAGTGAGTGTTCCGGATTCTTGGCCACCACTTCCCCTTCATCTGTTACATACACTAATAAACGTTCCCCTTTCTCGTTCTTTACATACATTGCAGCAATCTTACACTGCGGACAAAGCATTTTCTTCATATTTCTTTATATCAATATTAATCGCCATAAATATAAAAGAAAACATCATCTTCTCACAAATTGTTTATAGTTTTGTAAATAAAGTTCGTTATACAGATATGGAAGGAAGTACTATTTATATAAAAAATATGGTCTGCAACCGTTGCATCATGGTTGTAGAACAATTGCTCACAAATATGGGATTTACCCTCCGACACATAGAATTGGGTAAAGTTATCGTTGAAGAACAATTATTACCCAACGACTATAAAGCAATAGACGAACAACTGCGCCCCATCGGATTTGAACTGATAGACGACAAACGTATCCGGCTAATTGAGCAAATAAAGAAAGAAATTATCGAACTGATTTACTATCAGGATAACAATCTCAAGACCAATCTATCGGATTACCTGACTACAAAATGTCACTCCGAGTATAGTCTGCTCAGCAAACTATTTTCAGAAACCACAGGTATGACCATTGAAAAGTATTTCATCGCCCAAAAGATAGAACGAGTAAAAGAACTACTACTCTACAACGAGCTATCCCTCAACGAAATAGCCATAAAACTCAACTACTCGAGCACAGCACATTTAAGTGCACAGTTTAAAAGTGTAACCGGAACCACTCCCAGTCAATTCAGGAAAATAAAAGAACAAAAAAGAAAAGCCATTGACCAAATCGTATAAATCATATCCATAATTATATAACACCTCCTACCGTTTGCCACTGTATCTTTGCTTCCAATAAAAAAAAGAATTATGGCAAACAATAAAATCGTCAAACAAACCTTTCCTGTACTCGAGATGAGTTGTGCCGCCTGCGCGGCACGCGTTGATAAAACCCTGAACAAACAACCCGGAGTATTATCAGCCACAGTAAACTATGCAGCAGCTACGGCTACAGTAGAATATGATACTTCACTCTGCTCACCCGAAGCACTGAAAGCTGCCATCCAAAAAGCAGGATACGACTTAATCGTAGACATACAACCTCAAGAACCAGAAGAAGCAGAACATACTCATACAGAAAAACTGCACCATCAGAAAGTGCGTACCATCTGGGCTATTCTTCTGTCACTGCCCATTGCCCTTATCGGAATGTTCTTTATGGACATACCTTATGCCAATTATATCATGTGGATACTCTCCACCCCTGTCGTATTCTGGTTGGGGAGAGACTTTTACATCAACGCATGGAAGCAACTCAAGCACCGCTCTGCCAATATGGACACTTTAGTAGCCAACAGTACCGGCATTGCCTACCTGTTCAGTCTTTTCAATCTCTTCTATCCTGAATTCTGGCTGGAGCGAGGTGTACAGCCACACGTATATTTCGAAGCAGCCAGTGTCATCATTGCCTTCATCCTATTAGGACGACTGCTCGAAGCAAGAGCCAAAGACAACACATCAGCTGCCATCAAAAAACTAATCGGACTTCAACCTAAAACCGTCACACTTCTTACTCCTGATGGCAAACAGCAGGAAGTCAGTATCGAACAAATCCGTGTACACGACACTCTTCTCGTAAAACCAGGAGAAAAAATTGCTGTCGACGGTATAGTTTGCGAAGGCAATTCGTATATCGACGAAAGTATGCTAAGCGGAGAGCCGGTGCCTGTCTATAAAGAAAAAGGCAGCCACGTTTTTGCAGGTACCATCAACCAAAAAGGAAGCTTCCAGTTCAAAGCCGAAAAAGTTGGCTCTGATACCATGCTTGCCCATATCATCCACATGGTACAAGAGGCACAAGGCAGCAAGGCTCCAGTACAGAAACTGGTCGACAAGATTGCCGGAATCTTTGTACCTGTTATCCTCTGCATTGCCCTTCTAAGCTTTGTATTATGGCTGATACTAGCCCCAGAGAACGGATTTACCCACGGACTACTGGCCGCAGTTACCGTACTCATCATCGCCTGTCCCTGTGCTTTGGGACTGGCCACTCCTACAGCCATCATGGTAGGGATAGGGAAAGGTGCAGAACAGGGAATTCTGATAAAAGACGCAGAAAGTCTGGAAACAGCCAAGCGAATTGACACTATCGTACTGGACAAAACCGGTACTATCACCGAAGGACAGCCTACTGTAAACCACATGGTATGGTGGAACAACAGCGAAGAAATCCGCAATATCTTTTACAGTCTGGAGAAACTTTCCGAACACCCACTGGCCAACGCCGTCACCCACCATCTGAAAGGAGAATTCCTGCCCCTTACCCAATTCGAAAGTCTCACCGGACAAGGCGTAAAAGCCAGTTTCAACAACCAGTATTATCTGGCTGGAAACGAGCAGTTGCTTAAAACACAGGGTATCCGGATTTCCAGCGAGCAGGAAGAAACCGCAGTAACCTTTACCCATGACGCACAGACCGTCATCTGGTTTGCCGACGAGAAGCAAGTCCTGGGTATCGCAGCCATCAGCGACCGCATTAAAGAAACATCCAGAGAAGCCATCTCCCTCCTTCAACAACAGGGAATCGATGTCGTGATGCTGACCGGCGACAACCCTTCTACCGCACAAGCTATTGCCCGACAAGCCGGTATCAATCACTACCAAGCAGAAGTATTACCTCAACAAAAAGCTGCATACATCAAATCCTTGCAACAGAAAGGCAAATGTGTAGCCATGGTAGGCGATGGAATAAACGACAGTGCTGCTCTTGCCCAGGCCGACCTGAGTATTGCAATGGGAAAAGGAAGCGATATTGCCATGGATGTGGCAAAGATTACATTAATCTCATCCGATCTGACCAAAATTCCAGAAGCCATCCGTCTGTCTGCGCTTACCGTCCGCACCATCCGTCAGAATCTGTTCTGGGCATTCATCTACAATCTAATCGGAGTACCGATAGCTGCCGGCATCCTGTTCCCAATCAATGGTTTTCTTTTGAATCCGATGCTGGCGGGAGCAGCCATGGCCATGAGTAGTGTAAGCGTAGTAACCAACAGTCTGCGCCTCCGCAACAAGCCACTGCGAAAAGAAAAAGTACGGACAAAATAAAATAAAAACACTATCTTTGTTTTTTATAGTAAAAACAAAGATAGTATGAATTTTATAACTTGCTTTCACACAGACAGATACACTATATCTTATCCTCGTTTTCAGCTTACACAGCTCCACACTTACAGTTCTCTGAATATCTCTAATGTATCTGCCCGATAATGTTTGACTTTTCTACCTCACGAATCGAAATACAGTCCTTCGATCTGTACAACCGTATTGAACAGATACACCGCCAGCCCGCAGCAGCTCCCGAAAATCTCCGGGCCAAATACATTCTTCTGTATAAAGTTTTGGAACAAGCCTGCTACGAACTGACAGTGGGGGTAACCTTTTCTTTTGCCAATCTGTTCTCCCGTATCGACTACATTTGCAAGGAGAAACGCATGACTCCTTCGGACAAATATGCCATACAAACGATGCGCCGCAATTGCAATGCAGCCATGCGAAACGACTTCCAGCCCCTGATGGAAGAATATCTTTACGATTTGCGCGCGCTGGTACGTTTCATTTCGTTGGCCTTCGAAGAAGACATTCCTGCCAGTCTGCTTCCTCAGATACCTCATTCCAACCGTCCTTATAAAGGTACGCAGCACTCGCGTATTCCCTACATACGAGCTTCGGTTACAAGTTGGAACGAGAACCACATCTTTGCTGCGACCGACAGTGAAGAAGACCCTTTCATCATCATCGACTATATGAAAGGAGGATGCAACGGAGATTTATCCTATCTGCACGAACTGCTGACAGAAAACCTCCCCATCAACCTGCTCGATGTACACATTGATGAGGAGAACCATTACATCCCACAGCTCATTATCATTCATCCGGACTACCTGATTGACATCAGTTCACTGGCGGCCTGCTTCCGCGAATACGGACGTCATCCGCTGAACTTTTTCCTCAACAAGGTAAAGCCCAAGGCCAATACCGCTCCCATTCTGATGGGTAATCTGGCCAGCCAGTTTCTTGACGATTACATCAACGAGCACAGCGAAGAACCGGTCACCTATGCCCGTACCATCAAAAAGTTCTTTGCCTCATCGGCACTGGAGTTTTGTACCTGCCCGCTCCCAGCCAACTTTCATGAACAGGCACAGGCACAGATGGTCAATATCCGATCGTTTGTACAAGACATACTTCCACACAATATCCATGCCTTCGACAAGCACAACACCCTGCTCGAAGCCTCTTTCATTTGCGAAAAACTAGGATTGCAGGGACGTGTCGATATGCTACAGAAAGACTTTAAAGTGCTGATAGAACAGAAATCGGGTAAAAGAGATGAGTTCAACCGCAAGCACAAGGAAGACCACTTTGTACAGATGATGCTCTATCAGGGAGTCTTGATGTACAACTTCGGGAAAGAGACCAACGACTTGCAGACCTTCCTTCTTTACTCTAAATATACCGACGGCCTGATGATAGAACACTTTGCCGAAACACTGTTTAGAGAAAGCATGCGACTGCGCAATTACATCGTTGCCAATGAAATCAGCTTCGGAGAAGGAGCCATTACCCCCGTTGTAGAACAACTCAATACAGACCTGCTCAACGAAAGACAGGTGTGCAACCGATTGTGGAACGACTTCCAGGAGCCTCAGCTACAAGAAACCATCAATACCTTAAAGCGCTGTACCCCATTGGAACGAGCTTATTTCCAGCGCTTCTTCACCTTCGTATCCAAAGAGCAGATTTTAGGCAAGACCGGAGGACGTGTCGACCCCTCCAACGGATTTGCCTCCTTATGGCATATGCCACTTGCCGAGAAACTGGAATCGGGCAACATCTTACTGGGACTGACCATCCGTTCCAAGGCACAAAGCAGTCCCAACAAAGGATACGACCTCATCGAACTGAGTATTCCCCAGCAAGACGATGAATTCCTGCCCAATTTCCGTGCAGGCGACATCATTATCTTCTATTCCTACAAAGAGCAACCCGATGTCCGCAATCAGATTCTGATGAAAGGAAACATTGTCAGCATTCAGACCGACCGGATTACAATTCTGCTGCGAAACGGGCAGCAGAACAAAGATATTATAGGAGATGAACATGAAACGTTTGCCATTGAGCACGACTTCTCCGACTCTTCTGCTACCGCCGCCATGCGTGGACTGTATGCTTTTTTGTCGGCACGTGCAGACCGCAAAGCACTCATTCTCTGCCAGCGTATGCCTTCCTGTTGCACAGAGCGCAAGCTGAACGGCTCTTACGGCCGCTTTGATGAGCTGATTCTGAAAGAGAAACAAGCCGACGACTACTTTCTGCTGGTAGGTCCTCCGGGTACAGGAAAGACCTCCTGCGCCTTGCGCTATATGGTAGAAGAAGCACTGACAGAACCGGATGCTTCACTTCTGTTGCTGTCGTATACCAACAGGGCTGTAGACGAGATATGCAGTATGCTGGTCGACTCAGGTATCGCCGCACAGACTCCGTTTATCCGCATCGGAAACGAGCTCTCCTGCGACAAGCGTTTTCTGCCTTATCTGCTGAAAAACAGTCTGGCGGATTGCCCCAAACTGACCGATATCAAACAGAAAATTGCCGATACACGCATTTTTGTAGGAACTACTACGGCCATCAACAACCGCCTGCATCTGTTTAATCTGAAACATTTCCAGTTGGCGATTATCGACGAAGCCTCACAGATTCTGGAACCAGACCTGACCGGAATTTTATCGGCACGCTGCGGACAGGCAAATGCCATCGACAAGTTTGTACTGATAGGCGACTACAAACAGTTGCCCGCCATCGCACAGCAGAGTGCAGAAGAAGCAGCTGTCAATGACCCTATCTTACAACAAATCGGGCTGTACGACTGCCGTAACTCGCTGTTCGAGCGTCTGTACAAGCAATGTGCGGACACCCACCGCAGCATTCTACACAAACAGGGACGTATGCATCCGGCCGTGTCCGAATTTCCCAATCAGACATTCTACTATTACGAGCAGCTGGAGCCTGTTCCTCTGCCTCATCAGGAAGAAGCTTTTCCATATCCGGATACTACAAAAGTACAAGACAGCACCGACCGCCTGCTGGCCAACCGCCGTATGATATTTATCCCGGCAGAAACTCCGCAAGAGGTTCATCTCTCAGAGAAAACCAACTTAAACGAAGCGCGTATTGTAGCCTGTCTGTTGCAACACATCTACCGACTGACAGAGGCCAACTTTGATGTCCATAAAACAGTAGGTGTCATCGTACCTTACCGCAACCAGATAGCCATGATCCGAAAGGAAATCGCCCGACTGGAAATACCTGCCTTGCTCGATATCTCCATCGATACCGTAGAACGCTATCAGGGCAGCCAGCGCGATGTCATCATCTACTCGTTTACCATACGCAATTTCAGTCAGTTGAATTTCCTTACCGCCAATACCTTCCGGGAAGGAGACTTTCTGATAGACCGCAAACTGAATGTGGCCATTACCCGTGCCCGCAAGCAACTTATCCTGACAGGAAATCCACAGGTATTGGGCAGCCATATCACCTTCTATAAGCTGATGGAATATATCCGGATGCGAAACGGATACATTGAAACGAATACAGATGATTTCTGCAACGGACGGTTCGATATACCAGACTATACAGCCGGATGGGACTTGAATCCAGCTGTATACCCGCTGCCCGACGCATTCCGGCAAGTTTTTACGGAAATCGTCGAACAACCTTTCCAAGAGCAAAACAACCGTCAGGATGAAGTATATCATCGTGAAATAACCGCTTACGGGCGCTGTACCTTCCGTTCGGAAGCTGCCTTGTCTGCACCCGCCGACTATGCGTTGCTGTACAACCATTATTATATGCCACGTCAATATGCGGCAGCCCGGTCTTTATGGGAGGGCAACGGTAACCTTTTTGCCACTGCCATGAAAAATGCATCGGGAAGAACCGTATTCTGCGACCTTTCTTATGAAGCAGGAGCATCGGGTCTGGCATTTGCCGACACCTGCCGCCAGTTGCCGCGTACCGCCCTGACGTACATCGGCATTTATCCGCTTCAGGA
This sequence comes from uncultured Bacteroides sp., assembly GCA_900542985.1. Taxonomy (GTDB): domain Bacteria; phylum Bacteroidota; class Bacteroidia; order Bacteroidales; family Bacteroidaceae; genus Phocaeicola; species Phocaeicola acetigenes. Next base: position 38,416 of record UQPQ01000020.1, on the reverse strand, counting down.
AATGGGAGAAACCGCAGCTCATTTTTTCCAGACCGAAAGTTATCGCCATGTAGCATGTGCCTTCTACCCTAAACTCACGGCCCTGAAAGCAGAATTCTGGATGGCACATTCGGTATTGTCCGAGCTGGTTGTATTCAATCTGTCGAATCTGTTCGACCGCATCACCCCCACCGAAGCACGGGCACTGGCACTCGATATCAATCAGATTGTACATGCCTATCCGCTGAACCACTACATTACCGTTTTCCGGGATGATGCTGGAGCACGAATGAACAACCATTCGTATACGGTATTCTGCAATCATCTTACGCAAGAGCTGCGGCCGGTCAACGAACAGATGCCTTTTGCCGGAAAATTCCATTATGCACAAGGAGAAACAACGACACCGACCGCACACGATTTTATGTATGAAATAAGAACCAACCAATAGAGAAAGACCATGAACCATAAACGCGCCATTATTGTAGGAGCCACTTCGGGCATCGGTAAAGAAGTAGCCCGACAGCTCGTGGCAGAAGGCTGGCACATCGGCATAGCCGGACGCCGGGAAGCACTCTTAAAAGAACTGCAAGCCGAAGCTCCTTCACAAATCAGTATTCAGTGTATAGATGTACAAGAGGACGAGGCCGAAGCACGACTCTACCAACTGATAGAACAGGTAGGCGGAATGGATCTGTTTCTTCAAAGTTCGGGAATCGGCCGTCAGAACAGAGACTTGAATGCAGACATCGAAATACGTACACTGGAAACCAACGGAACAGGATTTGTACGCATGGTAGGTGCTGCTTTCCGCTATTTCCGCAAGCAGGGATACGGACACATTGCCGTAATCAGTTCCATAGCCGGTACCAAAGGCTTAGGTTCTGCTCCCGCTTACTCTGCAAGCAAACGCTTTCAGAACATCTACATCGATGCTCTGGAGCAACTGGCCTATATGCAGAAGATACCGGTTCGCTTTACAGACATACGCCCCGGCTTTGTAAAAACAGATATTCTGAATGACAACAAGCACTATCCCATGCTGATGGATGCACAAACTACCGCCCGACACATTGTCTGTGCACTGAAACGGAAAAAACGGGTGGCAATTATCGACTGGAGATACCGGCTGCTGGTATGGGGATGGCGCCTCATCCCACGCTGGATATGGAAACGGTTGCCTGTCAAGAACTAAGCATTCCGGTCTGCCCTCACCTGCCAGTCAGAAAGAGAGCAGGCCGGAGGTATTTTTTAGATTGACACTTTTATTCCGAAATACGCTTTTAACTATACAAATGTGAGAAATCCGCATTTCGCGCTAACGCGTATTTTCAATACAAAGTGCACTCACGAGAAAATCCGGTAGCATTTTTCACTCAAAAAGCAGGCAAATACATGCTTTACAGCAGATTAATAAGACCTGAAATGACAGCCTACAATACTTGAATAAAAGGCTTACGATACTTGTATCATCTACCTACGCGACTAATCGCATCAGTACACGCGACCATTCGCGTAGATTGATGCTGCAGAAAACCTATTTTCGAGCCCTTTTTTACATGATTTTAGCCTCCAATTCCCGATTTCAGCATACATTTTTATTCTGATAAAAGGGGAGAGAAAGACGTATTCACCTTCCCATCTCACGGTTTACTGCAATCAAATCTATCACGATTTCTGTTTTTAAAGGTTATTGCTATCTTCCTGATTTCCCCAACCCCTTAAAAATGGAGAAATTTGTCATCGGCACCGTATCCGGCTCCAAATAACGCCGTGTAGAAGGGTCTGATTTGACAATTTGAAATCTTAATTTACAAAGGAAAAAGGAGTAACGACATATTACATTTTGTCAGCCCGCTCGCGTGCAACAATCACCTTCAACCGGCGATACATATATGCAAAAGCTGGCACAAGGAATATTACTGCAAAAACCCAAGCCGTAGGGTCACCAAAGCAAATTGCCCAGAAGCCCCACAAAGGAACCGCTACCACACTAACCAAGATACGTGCTATCATCTCTGCCACACCGGAGAACATGGCCAGATTGGTATATCCTGCTCCCTGAATAGAATAGCGGAGAATACACAACATACCCAAAAACGGAAAGAACGAAACGGATACATGAAGGAATAAAGCAGCTTTCTCTATTATCTCATGTTCGGAAGCATCGACAAAAAGCAGAGTAAACCGTTCTGCAAATCCCCACAGAATACCGTTTACAATCACCACATAAATAACCATAAGCAATGTAGCCGACTTTACTCCCTGCCAAATACGCTCCGGCTTTCCGGCTCCGTAATTCTGACCGCAATAGGTAGCCATCGCGATACCCAAACTTTCCAGCATACAGAGGAAGAACATCTTGATACGGATACCAGCCGTAAAAGCAGCCACACAAGCAGTTCCCAAGGCATTGTTCGCACTCTGCAACATGATGCTTCCGATGGCAGTAATGGAGAACTGCAGTCCCATCGGTGTACCGATATAAAGGAGCTGCTTGGCCAATTCCGGACGGAATTTACGGTCGGACGGAGTCATACGGAGAATCTCAAACTTACGGTTCATGTACAGGTAGCACAATACAGCCGACACGCCTTGTGAAAAGACAGTAGCGATGGCTGCCCCTGCCACACCCCAACCGAAAACCAGGATACAGAGTAAATCGAGTAAAATATTCAATACTGTAGAAAACAGCAAAAACCAGAAAGGTGTCTTGCTGTCGCCCAATGCACGGATGATACTGGACAACAGGTTATAAAAAAAGGTACAAGGTACCCCGATAAAAGTAATCAGCAGATAATAATAGGCATTGTCGAATATAGTTTCCGGCGTCTGCATCACCCGCAAAATAAATGCACAAAGCAAGCTGGTAATCAAAGCTATGATTACAGAAAGCAATGCGGCCAGTTTCAGACTGACTGCCACATAACGGCGCATCGTCACATAATCGTGCGCGCCAAACTTCTGCGCTACCGGAATACCGAATCCTCCGCAACAGCCGTTGCAGAATCCCAAAATAAGAAATACAACCGAGGTACTGGCTCCTACTGATGCCAGTGCATTGATTCCTAAAAATTTTCCTACAATAGCAGCATCGACCAATGAATAGGTTTGCTGCAGCAGACTTCCCAACAACAAGGGAATTGTAAAATTGAATATCAACGGCAACGAAGCGCCGGATGTCATCTCTTTAGAGTGTGCCATAACTCTTTATCCTTAAAAACAATCTTTCTTATGCTTACTTTAATGTATGTCCCTTCTTTCTTAAATACAGCAGATGCTTGGGACTGCCTACTACCTGTGCTGTATAGATTCCGGTATGCCCTGAAAACAGATAAGCTACCACACAGGCTATGCCAATGTAAATACCCGGCTCAATACCAAAAAGTTCAATCCCCATCAGCGTACAAGCCACCGGAGTATTTGTTGCTCCTGCAAAAACAGCCACAAAACCCATTCCAGCCAGCAAAGACATAGGCAAAGGCAAAACAAAAGCCAGCGCACTGCCTAATGTGGCACCGACAAAGAACAACGGTGTAACTTCTCCCCCTTTAAAACCGACACCGATAGTAAAGGTGGTAAAAAGAAGCTTCAGCAGAAAATCGTACCACATCTGCTGCTCGGAAAAGGAAGCCACAATAGTAGGCACTCCCAAACCGATGTATTTCGTTGTACCCAACGCATATACAACCAGTGCAATGATGATACCTCCTGCTACCGGACGTAAAGGAGGATAAGCAATGTATTTCTTGGCAAGATTTCCCCAAAAACCAATGGAGCGGGAAAAAAGCATCGCAGCAAGTCCGAAAAGAATACCGGCCACGCAAACCCACAGAATAGGAGCAACCTGAAGTTCCGGCACTACAGGAGCCGAGTAATGTGTATGAGCTACTCCCCAGCTATGACAAGTGAGATGAGCAAAAACCGCCGACAGAAAAGCCGGAAGAATGGCTTCGTATCGCATTCGTCCTACTACAATAACCTCCAGTCCGAACACTGCTCCCGCCAAAGGCGTACCGAATACGGAAGCAAAACCGGCACTGATACCCATCAGTACCATTACTTTATGATCGCGGCGATGCAAACGGAACAAGCGGGAAAACTGGTCGGCTATGGCTCCACCCATCTGTACTCCGGTACCTTCACGACCGGCGGATCCTCCGAAAAGATGAGTCAGAACCGTTCCGATATATACCAAAGGAGCCATACGGAAAGGAATAATGTCACGAGGAGAGCGAATTTCCTCTATCAGAAAATTATTGCCTTTAGCTGCTGTACCAGCCCAATAATGATACATCAGACCAATAACCAATCCGGCTAAAGGAAGAGCTGCTATAATCCATTTATGAGCTTCACGATAATCTGTTGCCCAATTTAAAGAGACCAGCAACAACGCGGATGCTGAGCCAATACACACTCCTGCCACACCTGACAGCAACAACCATTTTACCAAATAGGCCAATAAAGGCAACTGTTCTACCTTATGCCAGGCCCACCTATAACGAGTATCTTTTTCCATGTTCTCTCACAATTCGGGCGCAAAGATACAAATTCCCATTGAGGTGACAAACAAAAAACTGTCCCCCGGCTCACGCCGGAGAACAGTCACAACACAAACACAAAATAAAACACGACAAAACTACTATGCATCGACACTTCTCTGCACCCAAAGGAGCAGAAAGCATTTACACATATTCACATATCTACAAATGCCTTAAAAGTGTCTGCACTTAGTATAACACAAAAAGAGTGTTATTTGTTCGCATATTCTCCAAAAAAATTTATTGTATTCCTTCTTCACGAAGTTTTACTTGCCAATTCCAAGCAGAACGCAAGGTTTCTTCTATTGTTGTATCGGCTTTCCATCCCAATTCATTATTTGCGAATGAAGGATCTGCCCATACCTGTTCGATATCTCCGGCACGACGTCCTGTAATCTGATAGTTCAGTTTTACGCCTGTAGCACTTTCGAACGCGTGAATCAGTTCCAATACAGAAACTCCACGGCCTGTTCCGATATTGAACACTTCCACTTTTTCTTTCTGCTTCTTATCCATGATACGGTTCATTGCTATCACATGGGCTTTAGCCAAATCAACTACGTAAATATAGTCACGAATACAAGAACCGTCAGGAGTATTATAATCATCGCCAAAAACACTCAGTTTTTCGCGTATGCCCATTGCAGTCTGGGTAAGATACGGAACCAGATTCTGCGGTACACCGTTAGGAAGTTCACCAATCAATGCAGTAGGATGTGCTCCTATCGGATTGAAGTAACGAAGCAGAATAGCCTGTATCGGAGCTCCTGAAGCTACTGTATCACGAATGATTTCCTCATTAATCTGTTTGGTATTTCCATAAGGAGATTCAGCCTTCTTGATAGGAGCCTGCTCTGTAACCGGCAGTTTGTCAGGCTGTCCGTATACGGTACATGAAGAAGAGAAGATAATGCCTTCTACCTCATGTTTCGGCATCAGCTCAAGCAGATTAATCAATGAAACCAAATTGTTGCGATAATACAACAGAGGTTTCTGTACAGACTCACCGACAGCCTTGCTTGCTGCAAAGTGAATAATACCTTTAATTCCCGGATATTTGCTGAACACAGCATCCATTCCAGCATAGTCCAAGCAATCTACCTTTTCAAAAGCCGGACGAATACCTGTAATCTTTTCAATACTGTCTACGACTTCCGCACGTGAATTTGAAAGATTGTCGACAATAATCACTTCATATCCGTTATTCTGCAATTCCACTACTGTATGCGAACCAATATATCCGGTTCCACCAGTGACAAGGATTCTTTTCTTCATAAGAACAATTATTTTATTAATCAGGAATAATCTAAACAATCTTCTACAAAAGTAGAAATTATTCCTGAAGTTCGTTCGTTATACGGCCAAAATTTATGACAAACCTTCTATTTCTCCATTCACGATGTCGATATGCAAAGCCTGAGGCTCTTTAGGCAATCCCGGCATACGCATAATTTCTCCGGCAATTACTACCAGCATTTCAGCTCCTGCATTCAGTACAATGTCGCGTACATGAAACTCAAAACCTTCTACCACACCATACTGTTTAGCATCGGTTGAGAATGAATATTGAGTCTTGGCAATACAGATAGGGAATTTTTCATATCCCAGACTTTCTGCCATCTTGATTTTCTTCTTAGCTGTAGCGCTATATGTAATGATGCTGGCACCATACTGATCGCATGCCACTTTACGGATTTTTTCTTCAATGCTGTCTTTTTCTTCGTATGCGAAATGAAGAGGTTGAGAAGGTTTGTTTTCAATGGTATCCACAACCAGATTAGCCAACTCTACCGCTCCTGCTCCACCTTCCACAAAGGCATTGTTTACAGCAAAACCAATACCAATAGATTTACAGTGAGAACGTACAAATTCGATTTCTTCATCCGAATCATTTGCATAGCGGTTGAATGCAACTACAACGGTCTGACCGAATGACTGTAAGTTACGCAAGTGTTTTTCCAGATTGGCAAGTCCTTTATACAAACCTTCCATATTAGGTTCTTTTATCTTGTCAAGGCTGACTCCACCATGCATTTTCAATCCTTGTGCAGTAGCTACTATGACAGTCAGTTTAGGCTGCAATCCCGCCTTGCGACACTTGATATCATAAAATTTCTCTGCTCCCAAGTCAGCTCCGAAACCAGCCTCTGTAATTACATAATCGCCGAATGTCATAGCCAGTTTGGTAGCCAGCACAGAGTTACAACCGTGAGCAATGTTAGCAAACGGACCACCATGAACGAAAGCAGCTGTATGTTCTGTTGTCTGTACCAGGTTAGGAGAAATCGCATCCTTCAACAATACAGTAATGGCACCAGCCACACCCAGATCTTTTACAGTAAACGGCTTATTGTCGATAGTAAAGCCCAACAAAATATTTTCGATTCTACGGCGCAAATCATCTTCATCTGTAGCCAGACACAAAATTGCCATAATCTCGGAAGCTGGAGTGATATCAAATCCAGATTCACGGGTAATACCATTGGTTTTTCCTCCCAATCCGGTCACAATATAACGAAGGCCACGGTCGTTTACATCGAGTACACGGTTCCACAAAACTTCTTTCAAGGCAAAGCCATTATCCTGATTCTGATACATATAGTTATCCAGCAAAGCCGCAATCATATTATGGGCAGAAGTAATGGCATGGAAGTCACCGGTAAAGTGCAAGTTGATTTTCTCCATCGGAAGAACCTGAGCATATCCACCTCCGGCTGCTCCACCTTTCATACCGAAACACGGACCCAAAGAAGGCTCACGCAATGCACAAATTGCTTTTTTGCCAATCTTATTAAGACCTAAAGCCAAACCAATAGACACCGTAGTCTTACCAATACCGGCTTTAGTCGGAGTAATAGCAGTAACCAGTATTAAGTTACTTTTCTTTACTTTTTCATCGTCTATCAATGTTTCAGGAACTTTTGCGATGTAACGTCCGTAATTTTGAATTTCTTCTACGGGGATATCATAGTCACGTGCAATCTGTTTAATCTTAGTCAGCTCAATACTACGAGCAATTTCGATGTCTGATTTCATAGTGTTCTTTTTATTTTAGAAAGCGCAAAGATACGAAAAAATAAATAACTTTGCCGCATCATTTTTGTGCATAAATAAACAGAATATATCGCATTATGAAATTCACCAATGAGCATGTACGACGTCAGGATCGTACATTAAACGAAACACGCGCATTTGAGATTTTAAAAGAAGGGGAATTTGGAATACTTTCCATGCAATCTGAGGACGGAGACGGAGCTTATGGTATCCCCTTAAGTTACGTATGGGACAGAGGAAATTCCATTTATATACATTGTGCTCCCGTAGGCAGAAAACTGAATTGTATCGATCGGTGCAATCGGGTTTCTTTTTGCGTAATAGGAAGAACCAAAGTACTTCCGGAACAGTTTACTACGGCCTACGAAAGTGTGGTCGTACAGGGAGAAGCCTATCATAGTCTACCGGATGCAGAACGTATGTCGGCCCTTTCTTTATTCATTAGCAAATACTGCCCGGAGCATAAGATAAAAGGCATGACATATGCTGAAAAATCTTTCTTCCGGACTGAGATTATCCGCATTGACATACAAGAAATAAGTGGAAAAAGCAAACCATTATTCGGATGAAATCATCAGCAACACATTATACCCACAAACAAATCTGGCTTATAGCCTATCCTATTCTAATCAGTCTGTTGATGGAGCAGATGATTGGAATTACCGATACTGCCTTTTTAGGACGTGTAGGAGAAGTTGAGTTAGGAGCATCTGCCATTGCCGGTGTATATTACCTTGCTATTTTCATGATTGGATTCGGTTTTACCATCGGTTCTCAAATCTTAATAGCCCGACGCAATGGAGAAGAGCAATATCAGGCCATAGGAAATATTTTCTATCAAGGCATCTATTTTCTGATGGCCATGAGTGCAGTTGTGTTTACCTTGTCGCAAATCTTTTCCGATGAGATTTTAGGATTCCTGATTTCGTCTCCTCACGTAAGAGATGCAGCAGCCGACTACATCCACTGGAGAGTATTCGGTTTCTTTTTCTCTTTCATCGGAGCTATGTTCCGTGCCTTCTTTGTCGGTACCACACAGACAAAGACACTGACACTGAATTCTATAGTCATGGTACTTTCTAATGTGATATTCAACTACACATTAATATTCGGTAAGTTCGGCTTTCCTGCTTTAGGCATTGCCGGAGCAGCCATCGGTTCTTCACTGGCAGAACTGGTCTCTGTCATCTTTTTCATCATTTATACAAGGAGACGAATTGATTACCGGAAATATGCCCTACATATTATTCCAGCATTCCGAGCCAAAGAACTTGTACAGATAATGCATATTTCCTTATGGACCATGATACAGAACTTCGTATCACTGTCTACCTGGTTTCTGTTTTTTATTTTCATAGAGCATTTAGGAGAACGACCTTTAGCTATCTCCAACATTATTCGCAGTGTATCGAGCTTACCGTTCATGACAGTAGCGGCTTTCTCCTCTACCTGTGGTTCTTTGATAAGTAATCAGATTGGGGCAGGTCATGTACATGAAGTACCTGCCCTTATCCGCCAACACATCCGCTTGTGCGCCTACATCGTACTCCCTCTTGTAGCGCTAATCGCTTTACTACCGATTCCGGTACTAAGTATTTATACAGACATTGAAGAACTGAAACAAGCCTGCATACCTACCTTATGGGTACTATGTTCCTCGTATCTATTCATGATACCTGGTCATATTTATTTTCAGGCTGTATCCGGTACCGGAAACACAAGGGCAGCCTTCATACTGGAGATGGCTTCACTTTGCATTTACCTGATATATACATCAATCATTGTAATGGGGCTAAAAGCTGATGTTGCTATCTGTTGGACAACTGAACATCTTTATGCATTTTGCATCGGTATAGTCAGCTACTTCTATATAAAGAAAGGAACATGGCAACATAAAAGAATTTGAATAAGAACCACTTTGACTAATAATTACATGAAAAAACTACAAACCTTTTTAACCGTCTGCTGTTCTTGCTTGATATGCAACAATCTATACAGCCAACGTATAGAGACTGTAAATATTCCTGCCGGAACTTTTTACATGGGAAGTACCGATGCTACTGCCGGAACCGATGAATCTCCCATCCATCCTGTGACACTGACCTATTCTTTCAGAATGGGTGTTACAGAAGTGACCAATGCACAGTTCGAAGAATTTATGCCCAGTCATAAGAAGTACAGAGGGAAAAACGGACTCTCCTGCAACGATAATGATGCAGTAGTTTATGTTTCGTATCAAGATGCCGTTGATTTCTGTACATGGCTCAGTAAAAAAGAAGGAAAAAACTACCGACTGCCTACCGAAGCCGAATGGGAATATGCATGTCGTGCCGGAAGTTATACTCCATATAATACGGGAGATGCCCTTCCGGAAGAGATGTGCAAGAACCAAGTCATTGCCAGAGATTATCAGCCTGTTTCTCTAAAGGTGGCTCAGTCGGCACCCAATGCTTTCGGGGTATACGATATGCACGGCAATGTAGAAGAATGGTGTTACGACTGGTATGGAGCATATAGCAGCGAAGCTCAAACCAATCCGGTAGGCCCGGACGAAGGAGAATACAAAATAACCCGAGGCGGAAGTCACCATACCCCTGTACAATATTTACGAAGTGCAACCCGAATGGCTATGATTCCAGAAGATAAACATAGTCTGACCGGATTCAGAGTGGTAGAGAGCGACTTCAACCCCATATCTTGCAGAATAGACAAAGAAAAAGCATTCTTTCTTCCTCCTATTCCTTATGTCATACCTCCTTCCAATAAAAAAATTCCTTTCTACAAACACAACCATCAACCCTCTCTTACCTGGTGCGATAACGGTGACTTACTCGCCGTCTGGTTTTCTGCCAATGAGGAAAACAGCAGAGAGATGGCTGTACTCTCATCCCGATTGAAGAAAGGCACAAGACAATGGAGCGAAGCTGAACTCTTTCTCAAAATACCGGGCCGGAATCTGACAGGAACATCCCTGTTCAACAATGGCAAAGGAGAACTGCTTCACCTGAATGGAGTAGAAGCTGCAGGCGACTGGCAAAACCTGATGATGATACTTCGCAGAAGCCATGATAATGGATTAAGCTGGAGCAAACCACAAATCATAGCTTCAGAGCATACCAAAAGACATCAAGTCATTTCAGGTACATCAAGATCGAAAGAAGGATACCTTATCCAGGCATGTGATGCCGGACCAGGAAGTCATGACGGAAGTGCCATTCATATCAGTAAAGATGAAGGTACAACATGGACTGACCCTTGGGACGGAAAAGCCTTACCCGACTTCAACAAAGATAAACAGGGAAGTACTATTGCAGGAATACATGCAGGAGTAGTGGCCTTAAAAGACGGCACACTTATGGCTTTAGGAAGAGGTAACAGTATCGTCAATCAGGAAGGAAAGAAAAGAATGCCTATGAGTTTGTCACACGATTTGGGTAAAACATGGACCTACTCTCCTTCTCTCTTCCCTCCCATCGACGGAGGACAGCGACTGGTATTGATGAGACTGAATGAAGGAGCTATTCTTCTTGTTTCGTTTACCGACCATCCGCAACGTACTCCGGAAAAAGAAAGAGGAATGACCTTTACTGCTGCCGATGGAACCACGTACACCGGATATGGAATGTATGCAGCCGTATCCTACGACGAAGGAAAGACCTGGCCCGTTAAAAAGCTACTGACAGACGGAACAACACGTTTTCTGAATGGAGGAGCATGGACTGGACATTTCATTATGGATGCCACTCATGCAGAACCAAGAGGTTATCTGGCAGGAACGCAAACTCCGGATAATACAATACATATTGTAAGTAGCAACCTATATTACCAGTTCAATCTAAAATGGCTGGAAAAGAAATAATAGTTCTTAATCCAATTAATATCATTATCCCTTATACAGGAATACAAAAAAATCAAGCTTGGCTGAGGAAAGCAACCGCTTCACAAAGCCAAGCTTGATTTTTTATATTATAAATAAGTTCTCTATTAACGAAGTCTTTCGTACGCCTTTACCAGCATTTCATCTTTACCAATAGCACGTATTGCCAACCAATTCAATACAATAGCGACTAAAGGCAAACAAAGTGTCCACGACGGAGCAAAACTATTCTCCCCTTTCAACATCAGTACAAAAGTTACCAATGTAGCATAATAGCCGACCAGCAGAATAATGCTGAACAAAGTCAGACGAATCTGCAGCATACGCTTTCTATACAAGAAAATTGTTCCTAAAGCTACAAATCCTACCACCAGCAAAATTACAAACATAGCCCAAGGAGCATAATCGGCAGTACCGTCAGCGGCTACCAAAGCCAAATTGGTAAACTCTGTTACCGTATAGTCGGCAGCAATCAGATTACCAACCGGGAAAGACATCATAACTACCATCAGGATAGCTACGATCAGCAAATAAACTGTTTGAATACGCTGTATCATAATCGTAAACCGTATTCTATCTTTACTGCAGTTTTTCTTTCTCTTTCGCAGGGTTTCTATAATATACCTTTCCTTCGATATACTCCTGAGTAGCAATCAAAGTCGGCTTCGGAAGTTTTTCGTAATAACGAGAAATTTCAATCTGTTCTCTGTTTTCAAATACCTCTTCCAAGTTATCATTGTAAGACGCAAACTCCTGCAATTTCTTTGAAAGATCATTTTTCATTTCCACTGCAATCTGATTTGCACGTTTACCGATGATTGCCACTGTTTCGTATACATTACCAGTATCTTCGCACAATTCCATCATGTTACGAGTAACAGTATTCGTCGGAGCGTTTGTTTTTTTGTAATCCATAATTTCTTATTTAATTATAAACTGATTAATTTTCATCATTCACATATTTGCTGGCATCTTTAAAGATAGCCTCTACTTCTTTCATATACTTGCTATCAGGAAACTCATTTTTGAATGCATAATATTCGTCAATGGTTTCGCGCATACGCTCAGCTTTCTTTTCCAAGACACTTTCCTTTGCCATATCATATTTGGCACGGAGAATCAAAATAGACAAATCCTCACGTCTCTGAGTGTACGGATATTCACGAAGAATATTCTGAGCAGTCACAACAGCAGCCAGATAGTTATTACCCGTACTACTGTATACGGTATTTCCGGTATAAGACCCCAAATCGTAATACAACTTGGCAGAAAGATATTCCTTTTCTACCAGTTTATCCTGCAGTTCAAATATCATATTCTGGGCTATATCACGACGATTGCTAGTCGGGAAATATTCCAAAAACATCTGCAACTCATCGATAGCCTTGTATGTACTACTCTGATCCAATCGAGGTTCCGGAGTATCCAGATAAAGAGCCTTACCACTATGGAAACGGGCCAATTCGGTATAGGTACCGCGAGGATAAGTCGTATAATAGGTATTAAAATAGTGAGAAGCTGTTACAAAATCTCCCTGATTATAATAAGTCATAGCCAACATATACAAAGACTCCTCTCCGTTGGATGTACCTTTCATAATAGGTATCAACTCTTCAAGAATAGTTGCCGCTCTCGAGTTTTGTCCTTTCGCAAAATAAGCTTTTGCAGCTTCATATTTATATTCGTAGTCTGTGCTTTTCAGCACTTTATTATACTCTCCGCACGAAGATAAAACTCCGGCAGAAAGGAGACCTATAACGATGTACTTTTTCATGCTAATAAATATAGTTGTGCAAAATTACGTCTTTCCACCGAATAATACAATACAGCAACACGGTTTTTATATTAAAGCTTGTTTAAATTTCAGCGAAACGGGTTCAAACTCCGTAAGTTTGCCGACAGAAAGAGCTACTTCCACCCATAGTTCCAACGGAAAGGCCAGCTTCTGTTTCCTCTTTCCTCTTTTGGATAAAAAGCTGCAAAAAGCAACATTCCACAAAAGGAAATTAAAGAAACTGTAGAGAGAATTTCTTTTACTTTTGCCCCCGTCTGTCGGATGAACAAAAATAATTGTGTATTTTTACACGATATATTACAAATCAACTAATCTTGTCCGTATTTTATGAATTTCGAACTTGCATCAGACTATCAGCCGATGGGTGACCAGCCGGAAGCCATTGCACAACTGACTGAAGGAGTGAAAGCCGGTACACCGGCACAGACCTTATTGGGGGTAACCGGTTCGGGAAAGACATTTACCATAGCCAACGTAATCAAGAATATCAATAAGCCTACACTGATCTTGAGTCATAACAAGACATTGGCAGCCCAATTATATGGAGAATTCAAGAATTTCTTCCCCAACAATGCCGTAGAATACTATGTGTCTTATTACGACTACTATCAGCCGGAAGCATATATCCCGTCTACCGATACGTATATTGAAAAAGACCTTGCCATCAACGACGAAATAGACAAGCTGCGTCTGGCTGCTACTTCGGCCCTGCTGTCGGGAAGAAAGGATGTCATTGTAGTATCATCGGTATCCTGTATATACGGTATGGGAAATCCGTCTGATTTCTATAACAATGTCATCGAAGTAAAGAAAGGAAAACTGATAGACCGCAACGTATTTTTAAGACGGCTGGTAGACAGTCTTTATGTAAGGAATGACATCGAGCTGAACCGAGGAAACTTCCGGGTTAAAGGCGATACTGTAGATATTTACCTGGCATATACCGACAATTTGCTCCGTATTATTTTCTGGGATGACGAGATAGATGCCATCGAAGAAGTTGACCCTATTTCCGGACATCGGCTGGGCAGTTTCGATGAATACAAAATCTATCCGGCCAATCTGTTTATGACAACCAAGGAAAGTACCTTACGTGCCATCCATCAAATAGAAGACGACTTGACCAAACAGGTAGCCTATTTTGAAGAAATAGGAAAGCCTTATGAGGCAAAACGTATTTACGAACGCGTGACGTACGACATGGAAATGCTCCGCGAACTGGGACATTGTTCGGGTATAGAGAACTATTCGCGTTACTTCGACGGAAGAGAAGCCGGCACACGGCCTTACTGTCTGCTGGATTTCTTCCCGGAAGATTTCCTCATCGTAATCGATGAAAGCCATGTCAGCGTACCGCAAATACGGGCTATGTATGGTGGAGACCGTGCCCGAAAAACCAACTTGGTAGAATATGGATTCCGCTTGCCTGCCGCCATGGACAACCGTCCGCTTAAGTTTGAGGAATTTCAGGAAATGGCCAAACAGGTGATTTACGTCAGTGCTACTCCTGCCGACTACGAATTAATACAAAGTGAAGGTATTGTGGTGGAACAGGTCATTCGTCCTACCGGCTTGCTGGATCCGGTCATCGAAGTACGCCCCAGTATGAATCAGGTAGACGACCTGATGGAAGAAATACAACAGCGCATCGAGGCGGAAGAACGTGTACTTGTCACGACTCTGACCAAGCGTATGGCAGAAGAACTGAGTGACTATCTGCTGCGCCACGATATCCGTTGTGCATATATACACAGCGATGTCGAGACTTTGGAGCGTGTAAAAATCATGGATGACCTGAGAGCGGGAGTATATGATGTGCTGATTGGAGTAAACCTGCTGCGTGAAGGACTGGACCTGCCCGAAGTGTCGCTGGTTGCGATTCTGGATGCCGACAAGGAAGGCTTCCTTCGCTCCCACCGTTCACTGACACAGACAGCCGGACGTGCAGCACGTAATGTCAACGGTAAAGTGATTATGTATGCCGATAAAATTACAGACAGTATGAAGCAAACCATCGACGAGACCAACCGCCGACGGGAAAAGCAGCTGGCTTACAACGAAGCGCATGGCATTACTCCCAAGCAGATTAAACGTGCACGAAACAATGCGCTTTCCAATCTGCAACCGGCTTCTTCGGAAACTCCAAAAGCTCCCAAAGCTTATTCCGATGCTCCGGAAACCATCACCGCTGCAGCAGACCCTATTGTTCAATATATGTCGAAAGAGCAATTGCAAAAGAGCATAGAGCGTACCCGAAAACTGATGCAGGAAGCAGCCAAGAAGCTGGACTTCATCGAAGCAGCACAATATCGCGACGAATTGCTCCGTATGGAAGAAATGCTGAAAGAGAAATAACACATAAACTCAATACGCACCATGAACGAACTGGAAAAAATGAGGAATGGTCTGCTTGCCGACTTTACTGC
Organism: uncultured Bacteroides sp.; assembly: GCA_900542985.1. Classification (GTDB taxonomy): domain Bacteria; phylum Bacteroidota; class Bacteroidia; order Bacteroidales; family Bacteroidaceae; genus Phocaeicola; species Phocaeicola acetigenes. Next base: position 22,744 of record UQPQ01000020.1, on the reverse strand, counting down.
TCCCGATATACAGGAAAGCTTCCGGCACTGCAAAACTTTATTGGCAAAATTCCGTATGCTCTCCATGTATGATGATGAGTATAGAACAATTCTGGAAGAACTGATACCGGGAATACCGAAAAGTGCTGTCATCATGCCTCCTTTTCATTGCGACCACGGCAATGGGATACGTTTGGGAGAGCATGTATTCATCAATGCCAATTGTACCTTTCTGGATGGTGCCTTCATTACTATCGGGGCACATACACTGATAGGTCCTAACGTACAGATATACACACCTCATCATCCTCTGAACTACCTGGAACGCCGTGAAGGGAAAGAATACTCCTACCCTGTCAGTATAGGTAGTGACTGCTGGATAGGAGGTGGAAGTATAATTCTTCCCGGCATTACTATCGGAGACCGTACCGTCATTGGGGCAGGCAGTGTAGTGACCAAAGATATCCCGTCGGATTGTGTGGCAGTGGGAAATCCGGCTGTAGTCAAGAAAAGATTGCTTTAAGATAGCAAGAATGGAAAGAGAGTGATGTGTGTCGAATAATTTAATCGACGACGTCGTACGGAAAATCAACGGCGCCAACTGTACAGCCAACGGCGCCGATTCTCCGTACGACGTCGTCGTTTTAAACCAGCAAACAATATCACAGCATGATATTACTATAAAAAGTACCATTCCCTGCTGGTAATTCAAACCAGAGTAATCGCAGTCACTTAGTCTGATATAAAAAAAAGAAAGAGAGCGTTTCAGAATCTGAAACGCTCTCTTTTCTTTATCTCGATTGAGTGAAAAATTATCCACCAAAGTTATCGTACATGATAGAAGATTCTTCAACACCCAAGCTATCCAACATGCTAACCACAGCTTTTGACATCGGACCAGGACCACACATGTAGTATTCGATGTCTTCTGGAGCTTCGTGATCTTTCAAGTAAGTATTCAACATTACCTGATGAACGAATCCGGCAGTGTATTTTACACCAGCTGCATCTGCTGCAGGGTCCGGACGGTCCAGAGCCAAGTGGAAGTGGAAGTTCGGGAAGTCTTTTTCCAAAGCAAGGAAGTCTTCCAGATAGAATACTTCGTTCAATGCACGAGCACCGTAGAAGTAGTGCAATTCGCGGTCTGTAGTATGCAATGTACGAGTCATATGCATAATCTGTGCACGAAGCGGAGCCATACCGGCACCACCACCGACCCAAATCATTTCTTTCTTAGAATCGAAGATTGGGTGGAAGTCTCCGTAAGGACCACTCATCAACACCTTGTCACCCGGTTTCAGAGTAAAGATGTAAGAAGAAGCGATACCCGGATTTACATCCATGAAACCACTGCGGTCTGGTTTGAACGGAGGAGTAGCGATACGTACTGTCAACATGAACACGTCACCTTCTGCAGGATAGTTGGCCATAGAGTAAGCACGGATAGTTTCTTCCGGGTTCTTACATTTCAAGCCAAACAAACCGAATTTTTCCCAAGCTGGCAAATATTCGTCACCGATAAGGCTCTTATCAATGTCCTTGTTGTAATCCATTTCAAATTTAGGAATCTTAATCTGAGCATAAGAACCCGGGATAAAGTCCATGTGAGCACCTTTAGGCAACTGCACTTTGAACTCTTTGATAAAAGTAGCCACGTTCTTGTTTGAGATAACAGTACATTCGTACTCTTTTACACCCATTACAGATTCTGGCACCTTGATAGCCATATCACCTTTTACTTTTACCTGACATCCCAGACGCCAGTGGTCTTTCTGCTGTTTACGGCTGAAGTGGCTTACTTCTGAAGGAAGAATTTCACCACCACCTTCTACAACCTGACATTTACACTGTCCGCAAGAACCCTTACCACCACAAGCAGAAGGCAAGAATACATTGTTTACAGCCAATGTGTTCAACAGAGTAGAACCAGATTCTACTTCCAGCTGGTTCTCACCATTGATAGTCAATTTCACCTTACCCGATGCAACCAAGAAATTCTTGGCAACCAAGAGGATAACGACCAGCACAAGAATAGTCACAAGGAATACTCCAATGCTTGCTAAAATAAAATTCATATCCATTGTTTTATTCCTTTCTTTATTAGATGTTCAAACCAGAGAAACACATAAATGCCATTGCCATCAGACCTACAGTGATAAATGTGATACCCAATCCTTTCAACGGAGCAGGAACATCAGAGTAAGTCATCTTTTCACGGATAGCAGCCAAACCTACAATAGCCAGCAACCAACCGATACCAGATCCCAATGCATAAGAAATAGCATCACCGATACCACCGATAAACTTCGGATCGGAAGCTCCCAAGCCAATACGCTGCTGCATAAACAAAGAAGCACCCATGATGGCACAGTTTACAGCAATCAAAGGAAGGAAAATACCCAATGATGCATACAGAGAAGGACTGAAACGTTCTACAATCATTTCAACCAACTGTACGATAGCCGCAATTACGGCAATGAAAAGAATAAAGCTCAAGAAGCTCAAGTCGATACCCAGAATACCATCTGCTGCAAGTACTTTTGTCTGGAGCAAATAGTTTACCGGCAATGTTACTACCAATACGAATGTAACGGCAATACCCAAACCAAGAGCAGTCTTCACATTCTTCGATACAGCAAGGTATGAACACATACCCAAGAAGAACGCGAAAATCATATTGTCCACAAAGATAGAGCGGACGAATAAACTTATAAAGTGTTCCATAATTATTTCCTTATTTTATTATTCTTTTTCCTGCAATTCTTTGTGTTTTGCACGCTGGTACCAAATAATACAAGCAACGATAATCAATGCCATAGGAGGCATCAACATCAAACCGTTGTTTACATAACCGGCACTCTTAATTGCATCGTAATTCAAAATATTGAAACCAAGCAGAGTTCCTGAACCAAGCAATTCACGGATGAATGCTACCATAACCAGAATCTTGGCATATCCCAAACCGTTTCCGATACCGTCCAGACAAGATTCCCACGGACCATTTGACATTGCAAAAGCTTCCAGACGTCCCATCAGGATACAGTTTGTAATAATCAAACCTACGTATACAGACAACTGTACGCTTACATCATACGCAAATGCTTTCAACAGTTCACTTACAATTGTTACCAATGCAGCTACTACTACCAACTGTACGATGATACGAATACGGTTAGGAATAGTTTTACGGATCAATGAAATTACTACATTGGAAAATGCTGTAATGATTGTTACTGAAAGACCCATTACAATAGCCGGCTCCAACTTAGAAGTTACGGCCAATGCAGAACAGATACCCAATACCTGAACGGTAACCGGGTTGTTCAAGCCCAACGGAGTAGAAAATACTTCTTTGTTTTTAGCTGAAAATAAACTTCCCATATGATTATCTCCTCCTTTTTTATTCTTTAGTAGTTAAAAATTTGGTATACTGTCCCATACAATCTTTCAACATTTTGTCTACTGCAACTGATGTGATTGTACCTCCAGAAATACCGTCTACCTGGAATTCCGGTTTTTCAACCTTACCGTTCTTTACAACACCCAGACCGATTGCTTCACCATCCAGTACATTCTTATCCTTGAATTCATTCTGGAAATGTTCTGTTGCAATTTCAGCACCCAGACCCGGAGTTTCAGAAGCATGAGAGAAATAAGTACCGTAAACAGTATTCTTGTCTTCATTCAATGCAACATATCCCCAGATAGCGCCCCACAATCCGGCACCGTATACAGGAATTACATATTTAGTCTGACCTTCGATTTCGCAAACGAACAAATGAGAACGTCCGTTTTCCTTGAAGTCTTTTTCATAAGCAGTTACAAAAGCTCCTTCATACGGAGTAAGTGTACCGTCTGCTGCTACCAGCATATCAGATTTTACAATCTTAGCAAATTCAGCCTCAGCATCCTGAACATTCTTAATTCCTAATGAAGAAAGGATCTGTTTTTTAGTATCCAGCTCTACGTTCTTTCCCTGAATATCGCGCAGAGAAGAGTTAACGAAAGCCAGCAAGAATGCTACGATAACAACCATTACCGAAGCATAAATGATAGTATAAGAGTTACTATTAGTATTCATTGTATATTCGGTTTTTACTTGTTAGACATAGCACGTTTTGCACGACGGGAAATATTGTTCTGAACCACTACATAGTCGATCAGCGGAGCAAAGATGTTCATCAGCAGGATAGCCAACATCATACCTTCTGGATAACCTGGGTTCAATACACGGATAATGATTGCCATAGCACCAATCAGGAAACCATATACAAACTTACCGTTTTCTGTACGTGAAGAAGTAACAGGGTCTGTTGCCATAAATACAGCACCAAAGCAGAAGCCACCCAAGCACAAGTGTTCATACCAAGGCATATGAGCGATTGAAGTATCAGGACCGATTGTATTGAAAATCCATCCCATTACAGCACCACCTACAAATACAGACAACATAGTCTTCCAGCTTGCCACGCCTGTCCACAAAAGGATTACTGCACCGATTGCAATAGCGATTACACTAGTTTCACCGATAGAACCCGGAATCAAACCAGTCACCATATCCCAAGAGAATGCAGGACATTCTGCAACTTTAGCCACACCAAGAGGAGTAGCAGCAGTCAAACCGTCTACAGTCTGTCCCATACCGAAGATGCTGTTACCTGATACCCATACAGCATCACCAGACATTTTAGTAGGATAAGCAAAGAACAAGAATGCACGAGTAATCAATGCAGGGTTAAAGATATTCATACCTGTACCACCGAATACTTCTTTTGCAAAAATTACAGAGAAGGCAGTAGCAACAGCCAGCATCCACAACGGACAGTCTACCGGAACAATCATCGGAATCAACATACCAGAAACCAGGAAACCTTCCTGAATTTCTTCTTTCTTCCACTGAGCTACGATAAACTCAATACCCAAACCTACTACATAAGAAACAATGATTTTCGGCAATACAGCCAAGAAACCATATACAAATTTTTCAATAATGCTACCTTCGATACCTGCTGCAAGATAGTGCTGATAGCCTACGTTAAACATACCGAACAGCAATGCCGGTATCAATGCAATAACCACGATTGACATGATACGCTTACTATCAATCGCATCGTGGATATGCGTACCTGTCTTCGATGTTGTATTCGGAACGAACAAGAATGTTTCAAAACCGTCGAATACAGAACGAAGAGCATGGTATTTGCCTCCCTCTTCAAAGTTCGGCTTTATCTTGTCGAGATAATTTCTTAATGCTTTCATTTAGTTTTATTCTTTAAATTAGTTGACAAGGGAAAAGATTGATATTTTTCCACTCCTTGTTACCTTTATTTATTAACACATTTCACGACGGAGCATATCCAGTCCCTCACGAACGATACGCTGTAATTCCATCTTTGAAGAGCAAACAAATTCGCAAAGAGCGAAATCTTCCGGTGCAACTTCGTAGATACCCAACTGCTCCATGCGGTCAATGTCGCCAGCAATGATAGCCTTAATCAAATACTCAGGCATGATATCCATCGGGAGTACCTTATCGTATTCATTAGCCATAATCATATGACGTTCTCCACCTTTCACACGTGCATCGAGTGTATATTCTTTTTTACCCATCAACCAGCTGAAGTAAGAATGGCTTACACTAAACTGATTGAAACGAGGCATAATCCATCCCAACATTTCGTGTACATCATTTCCTTCCGGAATTACAGTCACCTGGCTATGGAAAGCGCCCAAGAAGCCGTTTGCTGGAATCTGCTTACCAGTCAACGGGTTACCACTGATATAGCGCAATTCTTTGTCTTTGTTTACATTGTCAGCCAACACATCTGTCAGCAATGCACCGACTTTCAACTTGCAATAAGCAGGTTTCTTTACTTCTGAACCAGTAATAGCTACGGTACGAGTCAAATCCACACGTCCTGTATTGAACAAGCGACCAATAAAGATAACTGCTTGAGGATCGATAGTCCATACTGTTTCACCTTTATTAATAGGTGCAATGTGGTTAATTTGCACGCCCACATTTCCAGCCGGATGAGGACCGTCAAATGCTGTAACAGTCACATTCTTTGCCTGAGTCAAAGCAGATGACTTCTGATTCACACTCACATTTAAATAAGTCTTGGCCATTTTAGCCAAAGCATCAAGTCCTGTCTGGAAATTAGCTTCTTCACCTTTCAAAGCCATTTCGAAATCGGGAGCCAGCGGATTGCTATCGAATGCAGATACGAAAATTGCATTCGGTGCAATAGTAGGATCAGCTACTACATCATACGGACGCTGTTTGATAAATGCAAACATACCGGCATTCAGCAATGCTTCCTTCACTGCAGCACCATCCAACTGAGCTACATTTTTCTTGCCAAACTCTTCGAAATCTTGTTCAGCAGCAGCTTCAACTGTAATGCTTAACACTTTACGGCGGGCACCACGCTCCACACATGTCACTACGCCACTTACAGGCGATACAAATTTCACTTCAGGATGATTCTTGTCAATAAACAAGGGTCCTCCGGCCATTACATATTCCTGTTCTTTTACTACAACCTTCGGTGTAACACCTGTAAAATCATCGGGACACAAAGCATAGAATCCCGGCTCTTTTACAGCCATAACCTCAGCAGCAGCTTTGCCTTTCAGGTTTATGTCCAAGCCTTTACGCAATTTAATTACATTTGCCATATTGGGTTATAAAAATGGTTTACTAATTTGCGTGCAAAATTAAAGAAAAAATAAGTAAATAAAGAACAATTCTGCTGCGAATTAGAGAAATATTTCTTTAAAATAAAGAAGTCTTACAGATTTATCCACAAAGAGATACCGGGCACCTCAAAGCAACACCCAAACAAACAGCCTCCCCATCACAATGATAAAAACGACCGTCACAGCAGAATGGTATCAATATCCGATAAAGATGTAAAAATACAATAATTACCATCTAATTTCCAGCAACAAAAAAAGGCTGCAAGAACATTCCCTTACAGCCTTCAAGCATTTGTTATTTCTCTTTCTGGTAATAACGTACCCAATCAATCTGCATTTCCACAGGAAGATCAAGAGTATCAACCTTTCCTACCCAGTTTCCTCCCAGCTGCATATCAATAAGCAGATAATAAGGACGATCGAACGGGAATTGCCCTTCTTTATCCGTCTCAATGCGAGGATAAGTCAGCGTATGTTTGTCATTGATAAAAAACACTACACTATCCGGATACATTTCCACCGCATATACATTATAATCATCCGGATTGATTGAAGCAGTTGTTCCCCGTTTCGGATTATCCAATATTCCCAAATGTTGGGTATAAACCGAATGCACTGTCTGATAAGCAATTGAATCATAGTTCAACCGTTCCATGATATCAATCTCACCCCCTGTCGGCCATACATATTTCTCTTCCTCAAAAGGCTTCAGCCAAATAGCAGGCCATGCTCCTGTACATCCTTCCAACTTTGCCTTCACCTCAATGCGGCCCCCATAAAATGCCCGCTTGTATTTGGTATACAATCCTCCTGTAATATAGGCAAGTGTATCCTTGGTTCTGTCGGGATTCATAATACCTTTCAGCACCAGATTGCCATTACGCATTTCATAACATGCCTCATTATCGGACATATGCTGTGCCCATTCCGGATGCCATCGGGGAATCTTTGACCATGTAGCTGTATCAAACGCTGTTCCTTCAAATTCATCCTCCCAAACAAGTCTCCAGCCATCTTTCCCCTTTTGAGAAGAGCAAGAGACCAGCGAGGTAAAAAACAACACTCCTAACAAGTAACTTAATTTCATAGCCGAAACTGTTATTCTTCAGAAGCAAACATCGGATCCCATGCCGGCAAGCGAACCGGTTTCTGTTTCAGGATATCCAATACTTTTTCCGGAACATATTTCTTTTCTACTACCAGGCGGAACATATATTCATCAAACCATTCATCAGTCATAATCATATGTCCCTGATATCCAGAAGATGCTCCCCAACTATTTTCCACCATCCACTTTTTAGGCTTACCGTTTTCATCCAAATCGACAGCCATCAAAGTCATTGCATGACTTGAGCCACTAGCAAAAGTCTGAATACGTTGTTTTTTATTCATGCCGAATGTGGTCCCCATCAATGAGTCATAGTCAAAATTGCGCAAATCAAGAACACCACGTTGACGATCCATAAATTTACCTACATCACACGAGAAGTACATCATCGTACTGTCTTTAATAGAAGCAATTGCCATCGCCTTGATATCCTCTATCGGCAAGTTCACATAAGTCCAGTTCTTTCCATCGTATGCATGGCGGTCGAAATCAATTTCATAACATTTATAATACTCACGGCTTGGGTCATTCATCAACATGACATAGTTGTTGGTCAAATCATTACCCAAGAATTCCTTGTAGAAGGATTGCGGCGTATATTCTTTTGTCACTCCATTAATAGTCCAAGAAAAGCGTTCAACTGGCTCACCAAAAGCCAAAGCCAACATCCGATATACTGTACCCAACATTTCTGTTTTTTTAGCTTCGAGAGCAGATGGTTTTGCGCCTTTAGATGCTTCCTCACGAAGTTGCAGACCAAACTCTTTCAACTTCAATCCTACCAACCGGCTAATCTGAGCTGTGTTCTCACTGCTATATGTTTCCGGCATCACTTCAGAAGGTACGACACCATACTTGCCAATAATATCAGAAATACCAGTAAACTGCCCTCCATCATTCAGTGGATTACGGAACAACCACTCTACCATTTTATCATCCAAAGGCTTCTTACTGGTATCGATAATACCTTGCAGAAACAAATTGGCCTTTTCCAACTGATCATAGAAGAAACAATAATTCTGAGAAAAAGTCAATTCATCAAGTCCGTATTTAGCCATCATCTGGGCACGAAGCACATTCAATCCGGTAAACAGCCAGCAACGTCCTGACTGCTTCTGGTTAGTAATGCCATGTGACACCACCTTATGAGAAAAATGAGTATCAAAATTAGCCAGACTTTCCTGATTACGCGCCAACACACTGATATCAGTACCAGCCATTGCATTATGAATAGCCTTATCGGCTGCCGTATGTTTATAAGCTCCTTTTATTTTCCCGAGCATCTCCTGAGTAATTCCCCCATCCTGTGCCTGTACAGCAAGTGCAGTAGCCAACAGACATGCCAATGTCATGTGTTTTTTCATCGATTTTTGTCTTTTATTTTATATTAATAATGTTTTCTTCGCCAAAAGTAGGAAAACTTCTCCGATATTCGTAATTTTGATGACTTTTTTGTTACTAACATGCGGTTAAGACCTATCAAACATATCATACAGTTTACCATCATTCTGCTACTTGTCCTGTATTTCGGGATAATAGGCATTCTGAATGTTCCTTATATTCAGCGTCAAATGTCTGTTTATGCCAGTCAAGAATTAAGCAAGATTTTACAGACAGAAGTAAATGTTGGTAACATTGATTTAGGATTACTAAACCGTATCATCATTCAGAATGTAACCTTACAAGACCGGCAGGGAAAAGAACTGCTGAAAGTAGCACGCCTATCAGCTAAGTTTGATATCCATTCACTTGTATCTGGAAAAATCCGTATCAGCAGTGTACAACTGTTCGGTCTCAATGCACATTTAAATCGTCCTACCCCCGATAGTGCACCTAATTTTCAATTTATACTCGACACTTTTGCTTCAAAAGATACGGTAAAAAAAGAATCCAACATCGACCTTCGTATTAATGCCGTATTGATACGCCGTGGACAAATACATTATGATTTGCTTTCGGCTCCTGCTACTCCAGGAGTATTCAACGGCAATCATATTGGTATTGAAAACCTTTCTGCTACACTTTCACTGAAAGCTTTCAGCCGCGACTCTTTGAATGCACAAATCCGCCGTATGAGTTTCAATGAGCAAAGTGGATTTACGCTGAAGAAATTAGCTCTTAAACTTACGGCCAATCGTCGCCATCTGGCAGCGAACCACATTGAAGTAGCACTTCCACAAACATTATTACAAATTGACACCATTGCAGCCTTCTACAATGGATTCGACTCTCTGCCTAAGCTCAGCGAACAAACACGCTACATGGGTAAACTTCATGCAGAAATTACCCCATCCGATATTGCATCTTTTGTTCCGGCTTTACAGCATTTCCACGATCCGGTTACCTTGCGCCTTGCATTCAAAGGAAAAGGAAATCGTACGGAATGTACAGAGCTGTATGTTACCAATCCGTCTCAAAGCCTGCTTATAAAAGGAAACGCTACTGCCGACCAATGGAACAGCAAGCGTAACATGTATTTATCCGGCAATCTGGAAACAGCTCAAATCAATAAAGAAGGAGTGCAGTGGCTCCTTCAAAATTTAACAGGAAAACAGGATAAAGAAAAAACTTTAGAACGTCTTGATTTTGTCCGGTTCAACGGTAACATTTCTGGCCACTTACAGCAACTCACCACAAAAGGAAGTTTCACCTCAAACGCAGGAACAATCAATGGTAACGTCACCATGCATACAGATACCCTCACGGGCTTACGTTCATATTCCGGGAATATTTCCAGTAAAGAGCTGAATCTGGGTATTCTGTTGAACCAGGAAAAGACCTTAGGAAAAACTTGCTTTGACGTAGAACTGAAAGGATTCAAATACAGAAACAACAAACCCGAATCGTACATAAAAGGAAACATTGCTTCGTTTGAATACAAACAATACGAATATCACAACATCAGTCTGGACGGACAGTATACACGAGGAGGATTCAACGGACGGTTAGCCCTTAACGACCCCAACGGAAATATTGAAATCAATGGAAAGTTTGTCACTTCACAGCAAACTCCCGATTTTAACCTAAGAGCCGTAGTACAACATTTTCGCCCGAATGATCTGAACCTGACAACCAAGTACAAAAATAAAGACTTGTCATTAAGCCTTACAGCCGATTTCAGCGGTCATTCCATCGACGATATGCAAGGCAAAATCAGTATAGACAGTTTACTGGTAAACTCTACAGAAGAAGACCAGCGATATTTCCTGCCTAATTTGTCGGTTACTGCCGGTAGTGTTAAAGATAGAAGTGAGAAACAAATACGCATTGACTCTCCTTTTATTCAAGGTAGCGTAGAAGGAAATTACTCTTACCGTACACTGTTGACCAGTATTCTCAAAACCGCACAGCGATACGTACCGGCATTGGTTTCTTCTAAGAAAAAATTACCTGAAACCAACAACAATTTCCGCTTCCGTTTTGCACTGGAAAATGCAGAATTCTTTTCGAAAGTACTGGATATGCCGGTAGAATTGTCTATGCCAGCCAATATAAGCGGTTATTTCGACGATGAGCAGACTCGTTTGCAAATCCGAGGATATGTGCCCGAATTTACATACAATGGCTCCTACTATGAATCGGGAGTACTATTGTGTGAGAACAGCGAAGATATGCTTCAATGCCACGTCAGGGCAAACAAGAGAATGAAGAAAGGCGCCATGGTAAATCTGGCATTGACAGCCAGAGCCAAAGACGATAAGCTTCGCACTACAATAAACTGGGGAAATAATACAAGCACAACATTCAGCGGGAAAGTGGAAGCTTTGGCTCATTTCAAACAGTCGGAAGAAAAAAAACAACTGCATACCACTATCGACATACAGCCAAGTCAAATTATTTTAAATGATACGGTATGGCGTATTCACCCGGCAGAAATTATTGTCGAAAAAAACAATATAGAGGTAAACAACTTCCTCTTTGAGCATGCAGACCAGCATCTGAGAGCCAACGGAAAAATCGGCAAGGAAGAAACCGACTCCTGCATTGTAGATCTGAAGAATATCAATCTGCAATACATCATGGATATTATCGAGTTTCATGCCGTGAAATTCAACGGAATGATAACCGGAAAAGTACATCTGAATCACGTACTTGAAGATCCGGTGATGCACACACGGCTCGATGTAAAGGGATTCTCTCTGAATGATGCACTGCTGGGAAGAGCCGACATTACCGGTAAATGGGACAAAGAGCTGGGAGGAGTACGACTGTTTGCAGACATCAAGGAAGATACAGTTTCGTTCACTAAAGTAAACGGCTATGTGTCCCCCAAAATGAAAGGTCTTGACCTTCATATACAAGCCGGAGGAACAAACCTTGCGTTGTTACAACCATTCATCGAAGGTATTTTCAGTAACGTACAGGGACGTACATATGGCAATATCCGACTGTTCGGCCCATTTTCGCAATTAGACTTAGAGGGAACAGCCAATGCCAATGTATCAATGAAAGTGAATATTCTGAATACGATCTTTCAGGCCAGCTGCGATTCACTGCGAATTACCCCCGGACACTTTGCTTTCCGAGATGTGAGACTAACAGACCCGGAGGGACATACCGGAACTGTAAATGGCGATCTGAACCATACAAAACTCAAGAATCTGTTGTACCGTTTCCGTTTCGATACAGACAACATGCTGGTATATAAATCGGAAAAAGAAACTCCTGACTTCCCTTTCTACGGACAAATCTATACAAGCGGAAATGTCAGTCTGCAAGGAGGAGGAGCCAACGGACTTAGTGTAGACGGAAACTTGCGTACCGATGCAAAAACTTCATTTGTATACGTAACCACTACAGCTGCTGAAGCTACCAGTTCGCAGTTCATCACATTTGTAGACCGTACTCCACACCGGCTGCAGGAAAATATACAGACCGACTTATACCATCATCTCAATGAAGAAAAGGAAGATGATGAAGATGATACTCCGGGGGATATTCGTCTGAACCTCCAGATAGAGGCCACACCGGCTGCTACCATGAAAATTGTAATGGACCCTGCCGCAGGTGACTATATCTCTGCAAACGGAACAGGCAACCTTCGTATCAACTTCTTCAACAAAGGAGATTTTCAGATGTTCGGAAATTATAACATCGAAGAAGGTATCTATAAAATGAGTATGCAGAATATCATCAGAAAAGACTTTATACTGCAGTCCGGAGGAACGGTATCTTTCAATGGTAATCCTAAGCAGGCGAATCTGAATGTGCAGGCTATTTATACTGTCAACTCTGCTTCGCTGAACGACTTGATTGCAGATGCTTCTACAAATAAGGGAACAGTAAGGGTTAACTGTATTCTGAACTTGTCCGGCAATCTGACCGCACCTACCTTAACGTTCGATCTCGACCTGCCGACTGTCAGCGACGAAGACCGGGAACTGGTACGCAGTCTGACCAGTACGGAAGAACAGATGAATACTCAGATTATCTACCTGCTGGGAATTGGTAAATTCTACACTTACGATTATGCCAACAATGCACAGTCGTCGAATGCAACCAGTTCACTGGCTTTCAGTACGCTCTCCGGTCAGTTGAACAACATGCTCTCGCAGGTAATAGACAGCCAGAACTGGAACGTAGGAACCAGTCTGAGTACCGGTCAGGAAGGATGGACAGATGTAGAAGCCGAAGCCATCTTGTCCGGAAGATTGCTGAACAACCGGCTGATTATAAACGGAAACTTCGGATACCGTGACAATCCGATGCGGAACACCAACTTTGTGGGCGACTTCGAAGCAATGTGGCTGCTTACCAAAAACGGAGAATTCCGTCTGAAAGGATACAACGAAACAAACGACCGATACTTTACCAAATCTACGTTGACTACTCAAGGTATCGGATTTATGTATAAGAAAGATTTCACTAACTGGAGAGAACTCTTCGACTGGATTTTCCTTCGTCGAAGAGGAAAACGTAGCTCTAAAGAAAGCGAATTGCATAAATCTGAGGCTACCCAACCAGTCTCAGAAGATAAGAAGACTAAAAATACAAACTAACAAGATAAATATGGAAACAACGTTTTTTCTGCCTGCCGAATGGCACAAACAAAGTTATATCCAGCTTACATGGCCTCATGCTGATACAGACTGGGCTTATATGCTGGACGAAGTAGAAGCTTGCTTCCTTCAGATAGCCGAAGCAATAGCCAGCAGACAACCGCTGCTGCTGGTTGCCCCTGAGTTTCCCGAGGTATTAAAAGACTCTCCTTACAAGGAAAACATTCATTTTACAAGCTGTCCTACCAATGATACTTGGGCTCGCGACCATTCTTTCATTACTCTGCTGGATGCACAGAACCATCCTATCTTGCTTGACTTCTGCTTCAACGGATGGGGAATGAAGTTTGCAGCCGACAAAGACAATCTTATCAACAGCCATCTGTACGAACAGAAAATGGTACAGGGAGAATATGTCAACTGCCGCAACTTTGTTCTCGAAGGAGGCTCTATAGAAAGCGACGGAGAGGGTACTCTTCTGACTACTTCACTGTGTCTGCTGGCCCCTAACCGTAACGATACCATGAACCGCGCACAGATAGAAGAGTATCTGAAAGAACGCTTCAATCTTCGTCAGGTATTATGGTTGGATCATGGTTTTCTGGCAGGAGATGATACCGACAGTCACGTTGATACATTAGCCCGCCTGTGTCCGGATCATACTATTGTGTATGTACAGTGTACCGACGAAACCGACGAGCACTATACAGCATTGCATGCCATGGAAGAACAGCTGAAGAGTTTCCGTACAATAGACGGAAAACCTTATCGCCTGCTTCCGTTGCCAATGGCAGATGCCGTATACGACGAAGACGGACTCCGTATTCCGGCTACTTATGCCAACTTCCTGATTATGAACGAGGCTGTACTCTACCCTACTTATAATCAGCCGGAGAACGACCGTAAGGCAGCATCTGTACTGGCAGAAGCTTTCCCCGGAAGAGAAATCGTAGGCATAGACTGCCAGGCACTGATCAAACAGCATGGTTCACTGCACTGTGTAACAATGCAATATCCCGAAAATGTAAGACCTAACACTTTATAAAATTATGAAAAGAACTATCCGAGTAGGTATCGTGCAGCAATCATGCACCAACGACCTCAAATTCAATTTGGAAAAGTTGCACCGCAACATTGCGTCTGTGGCACAGGCTGGAGCTCAGCTCGTAGTTTTGCAGGAACTGCATAACACTCCTTACTTCTGCCAGACAGAAGACACTAACCTGTTCGATTTGGCAGAACCTATTCCCGGACCTTCTACCGGTTTTTATAGTGAAATAGCGGCTGCTTATCATATCGTTCTTGTGACTTCCCTGTTCGAACGACGTGCTGCCGGACTGTATCACAATACGGCTGTAGTATTCGATGCAGACGGAAGTATTGCAGGAAAATACCGCAAAATGCACATTCCAGACGATCCTGCCTATTACGAGAAATTTTATTTCACACCGGGCGACATTGGCTTCGAACCGATTCAGACATCCATCGGAAAGTTGGGTGTACAGGTTTGCTGGGACCAGTGGTATCCGGAAGGAGCTCGTCTGATGGCACTGAAGGGAGCGGAACTGCTGATTTATCCTACCGCTATCGGATGGGAAAGTACCGACACACAGGAAGAAAAAATGCGCCAGTTGGGAGCATGGGTTACCGTACAGAGAGGCCATGCTGTAGCCAACGGATTGCCGGTTATTGCAGTAAACCGTGTAGGACTGGAACCGGATCCTTCGGGACAGACCAACGGAATCCAGTTCTGGGGAAACAGTTTTGTAGCCGGTCCGCAGGGTGAACTTCTGGCACAGGCAAGCAATCTGAAAGAAGAAAACCTGGTAGTGGAAATTGACATGAACCGTAGTGAGAATGTTCGCCGCTGGTGGCCATTCCTGCGCGACAGACGAATTGACGAGTTCGGCAACCTGACCAAACGTTTTATCGACTAAACGCATATATAAGAAAGGATAAAGGTCATTGCCTTTCTTTATAAAAGCTTCCGAAAATTGGAGATGAATAACCTTCGTTTTCGGAAGCTTTGTTTTTACTCTCATTCTTCTACTCTCCCCTCTCCTGCACATTCCGATAGCTGACACATAAAGGCATAGTATCAATCAGAGAGTTCATTCGACGACGTCGATTTTACGTTCAACGCCGTCGTTTATAAAACCAACGACAGTGGCTGTAAAGCCGACGACGTCGGATAAAGCGAAGTACGCATTCTTCTACTCTTCGCGAAAGGCTACACCAAACTATCTTTCTTGCAGTACTTCCTATCACAAACCAACATTGGAGGAAAGGATGCAAAAAACATCGGCGGTGCTGGTCTTTGCTTCCTACGCAAAAACCAACACCGCCGAAAGTGTATCAGAAAAATCCTCCCTCCGATTCCCGGAGAGAAGGTCTTGAATTATTACAAGCCAAACAATACAGCCAGGCCCTTATCTACTCCGGAAAAGCCCATAAAGGCCATAGCCAGCAAACCAGCTGTTACCAGAGCGATAGACATACCACGCATTCCCTTCGGAATATTTACCAGACTCAACTGCTCGCGAATACCTGCAAATACAATCAGAGCCAAAGCAAAGCCAAGTGCTGTAGAGAAAGCATATACTACACCTGTAAGCAGATCGTATTCCTTCTGAATAACAAGAATAGTCACACCCAGAATACAGCAGTTAGTTGTAATCAACGGAAGGAATACTCCCAATGCCTGATACAAAGAGGGAGATACCTTTTTCAGAATAATTTCCACCATCTGTACCAATGCAGCAATTACCAGAATAAAGGCAATAGTCTGCAAGTAACCCAATCCTGTAGGATTCAGTACAAAATGCTGAATCAGATAAGTTACAATAGTAGCCAGTGTAAGTACGAAAGCCACAGCAGCTCCCATACCCATTGCGGTTTCCACCTTCTTAGAAACTCCCAAGAACGGACAGATACCCAAGAACTGTGACAACACAATGTTGTTCACAAATATAGCGGTGATAAATATCAATATATATTCCATATCTTCTTTTTGTTTTTAGGAGTTAAGCTTTCTTCAGTTTGTTTACAATTGCAATCAGGTAACCCAATGCAATGAATGCTCCCGGTGCCAATACGAAAATCAGCATACCGTAATTTTCGGGCATCAAGGCTATATTAAACAATTTTCCTGTACCCAGGAATTCGCGTACACCACCCAGAATAGTCAGTGCAATGGTAAAACCAAGTCCCATTCCCAATCCGTCGAAGAAAGAAGCCAACGGAGTATTCTTGGCAGCAAAGGCTTCTGCACGTCCCAGCAAGATACAGTTTACTACAATCAACGGAATGAACAATCCCAATGTAGCATACAAAGCCGGAACATAAGCCTGCATAATCATCTGCAACAAAGTCACAAACGAAGCAATGACTACCACAAAGATAGGAATACGTACCATATCAGGCACCAGTTTCTTGATTAATGAAATAACCACATTCGAACAAATCAATACAAACATGGTAGCCAATCCCATACCCATACCATTGATGGCAGAAGAAGTAGTACCCAACGTAGGACACATACCTAAAAGGAGTACAAACGTAGGATTCTCTTTCACAATCCCGTTCATCAATACTTTAAAATTATTCATAGTCTATTCCTCCTTTTAATTGTTTTCTACGTTTTCTGTATTCTCGCTCTTAGCCTGAGAAGTAGCACCACTGGTTCCGTCTACGTGCTGATTCTTGTAAGCCGCATACGCATTGTTTACAGCTTGCAGAAATGCACGGGTTGTAATTGTAGAAGCAGTAATGGCATCTATTTCTCCTCCGTCTTTACTTACTACCAAAGGAGCATTTCCCGGATTCTTTCCGGTGATATCGCCTTTGGCACCTTTCTTAAACCAGTCGGCAGCTTTCGAACCCAAGCCCGGAGTTTCCGAATGGCTCAACAAAGAATAATCGATGATGTTTCCTTCCGGATCGAAACCTACCAGCACAGTCAGCGTTCCGCCAAATCCATTGGAAGAAGATTCTACGGCCGCACCGATAAATTCTCCACCTTTAGTAGCCTTATAGATTTTGTACGATACTCCACTTACCTCGATAGTTTCAGGAGCCTCAGCCGGATTGTTGTCAAATCCGGGTACCACCACAGCAATTGCATCACTCAATGTCTTGGCATTGGCCTGTGCAATCGGTTCGGCTGTTACTTCGTTCACCCATCCCAGCAATGCACCGGCAACAACTGTAAATCCGGTGAGCGACAAAGCCATATTTTTTAAAGATGATTCTAACTTTTTCATTTCTTCACAACCTCCCCAAAACGTTTAGGTTTACAATAGGTGTTAATCAGCGGAGTAAATGCATTCATGATGAGAATAGCAAAAGACATACCTTCCGGATATGCACCGAATGTACGGATTACTACAGTCAGGAAACCAATTGCTACACCATAAATAAGCATTCCCTTGTGGTTCATCGGAGAAGTCACATAGTCGGTTGCCATGAAAATAGCTCCCAACATCAAACCACCGGTAAACAGATGAGTCAGTCCTCCTGCATATTTCACCGGATCAACCAGATTCAGAATAGAAGCAAATACAAATACGGTGAGCAGGATAGAAACCGGAATGTGCCATGTAATGATTTTCTTCCACAGCATATAGACCAAACCTAACAACAATGCGACTGCACTGATTTCTCCCACACAACCAGGATTATTTCCCAGGAACAAATCCAATACACTTGGCAACTGGCTCAGTGCTTCTGTATCGCCGTGTACAGCCTGCTTCATCAGAGCCAAAGGAGTAGCACCTGTAGCAGCATCAGTGTAAGAAGTCCACTGAGAAGTAAGTGGCCATGAAGTCATCTGAACAGGGAAAGAGATAAGCAGGAACACACGTCCTATCAATGCTGGATTGAAAGGATTGCATCCTAAACCACCAAATGTCATCTTACCTATACCGATAGCTACCAACGCACCGATAATAATAATCCATAACGGAAGATTGGAAGGAAGATTGAATGCCAGCAACAAACCTGTAAGAGCGGCAGAGCCATCCAGAATAGTATTGCGGCTGCGTTTCAATATGAATTTGGTAATAGCCCATTCAAAGAACATACAGGCTACAACCGATGTCAGCGTAACGATGACAGCTCCCAGACCGAACATATAAAACGATACAAGCAAGGCAGGTATCAAAGCGATAATTACACCGTACATGTTTTTCTGTACGCTGTCGCCGCTATGCACGTGGGGAGATAACGATACTATTAATTTATTTGCCATAATAACTTTTGAGTTTTTGAGTTTGTAAGTTTTTGAGTTTAAGTCTCCGAGTTTATAAGTCTATATGGCTGCAAACCGTGCGTCCATCACAAACTTAGGAACTTAAGAACTTAAAAACTCACTTTTTAGCATTACGTGCGCGGATAATACCACCCACCTTACCTTTACCTAAACGAATATAATCCAGCATCGGACGATGTGAAGGACATGTAAACTGACATGAACCGCACTCAATACAAGACATAATCATTTCGTGCTCTACACGTTCCCAGTCTTCATGCGCCGAACAAGTAGCCAACAGGAATGGCTCCAGTCCCATCGGACAGGCACTTACACACTTCGCACAACGGATACAAGGATCTGGTTCTGCACGGCGTGCCTCCTTCTCGTTCATCAGCAATACACCTGAACTACCTTTGCAGATAGGAACTTCTGTATTGGCCAAAGCTTTACCCATCATTGGTCCACCTCCGATTACCTTTCCGGTATCTTCCGGCAGTCCACCGGCAGCCTCAATAAGCTGGCTCATCGGAGTTCCCATACGAGTAAGGAAGTTAGACGGATTTTTCACCGACTTACCTGTAACGGTTACAATACGTTCGAACAAAGGTTTGTTCTTCTGAACTGCTTCGTATACGGCATAAGCAGTACCTACATTCTGCACCACAGCTCCTACATTGATAGGAATAGCAGGAGGAGCAGGAACCTGACGACCGATTACAGCATCGATCAACTGTTTTTCACCTCCCTGCGGATATTTTACTTTCAAAGGTACTACCTCAATGCCTGGGTAAGATGTAGCTTTTTCAGTCATCAGTTTAATTGCATCAGGCTTATTGTTTTCTATACCGATATATGCCTTTGTTACTTTAGCAGCTTTCATCAGAATGCTTACACCCACGAGTACTTCATCTGCTTTTTCAAGCATCAGACGATGGTCTGCAGTCAGATAAGGTTCACATTCTACTGCATTGATAATAACACATTCGGCCTTGCAACCCGGAGGAGGAGTCAGTTTCACATGAGTCGGGAAACATGCACCACCCATACCAACGACACCTGCATTTTTAATCTTTGCAACAATTTCTTCCGGAGATAAACTGCACTCTTTAACCAAAGTTGTGCTGCGGTCGATAGTTTCTTCCCATTCATCTCCTTCTACATCAATATAAATAGCCGGTTTACGATAACCACTTGCGTCAATTACGCTATCAACCTTACTCACCTTACCGGATACAGAAGAGAAGATAGCTGCCGAAACAAAACCTCCGGCCTCAGCAATTTTAGTACCAACCTTTACCACATCGCCTTTCTTCACGATAGCAGTAGCAGGAGCACCAATATGCTGAGACAAAGGGAACACAGCCTGCTTGGGCAGAGCCAATGTTTCGATTGCCTTACCGGCTGACAATTTATTTTCTGCTGGATGAACTCCACCAATTCTAAATGTCTTCACTGTTATATTATTTATTAGTATTTACGACTTAAGTTAATTAAGCTTCTGCTTTCGGAGCCTGTGCCGATTCAGTAGCTGATGCAGGTGCCGGATTGACAACTTCTGCTTTTGGAGCAGATTCAACCGGAGCCTTCGGAGCAACCGGAGTTGCTACTGCTTCAGCAGGTTTAGCTTTGCGAGGAGGAAAGTTCTTCGCAATGATTGCTCCCTGCGGACATTCCATCTCACATTTACGGCACGACTTACATTTAGCCGAATCGATGTAGGCCAAATTGTTTTCCAACGTAATGGCTTCGAACGGACAAACCTTCACACACTTACCGCAACCAATACAAGCAGCAGTACATGCTTTACGAGCTACCGCTCCTTTTTCCTTGTTCACACACTGTACATACACACGGCGGTTGTTCTTACCTTTCGGACGAATTTCAATAATATTGCGCGGACATGCTTTGCTACAAGCACCACAAGCCGTACATTTTTCTTCGTCTACTTCCGGAAGACCTGTCTCCGGATTAATCTGAATTGCACCAAATTGGCAGACCTTTACACAGTCTCCACAACCCAAGCAACCAAAAGAACATCCGGTCTCACCTCCATAAGTTGCATGTGCTACAGCACACGAACGTACTCCATCGTAGTGAGTAATCTTTGGACGGTTCGCACAAGTACCGTTACATCTTACTACTGCTACTTTTGGTTCTGAAGCCGTAGCCTCCAATCCCAAAATAGCTGCCACTTTCTCCATAGTAGGTTGTCCACCTACCGGACATAATTTCCCTTCCAATGAACCGGCCTTTACACAAGCTGCAGCAAAACCAGAACATCCAGGATAACCACATCCTCCACAATTGGCTTGCGGTAACACTTCCGCAACCTGCCCAATACGTGGATCTTCATACACAGCAAATTTCTTTGAAGCAGCATAGAGTATGACTGCTGCAATCAGACCTATAACGCCCAATGAAATCACTGCCACCAAAATTAAACTCATAATAAAAAGTAGGTTATTAATTATTTTATAGTTTCCAATACAAATACAAAAGTCCGACTCAACTTATTTCGGCACATATATATAATAAGATAATAGGGAATTAACATAAGCAATGCCACTAAAGCCGAAAAAGCCTCATTACCATCGGTCAATCTCATAGTAATAAACAAGACAGACAACAAAATCAGAAAAGGAAAGCCAAATGCCAACCATACAGCTTTCATCCCCATTGAAGTTGCTCCTACAATCCATACTTGATCGCCAACCTGACAATCAAGATTATTCCGATTATATACATCTATTAATTTTTCTTTTGTTTCTGAAGCATTGCAGTGACCTTTCACACTACAAGATGAACAAGCAGATGTTTGCTGAATTCTTACCCGAACGTAAGAACCTTGAATGTTTTCCACAATACCCAGATGTTTTATTTTATTGGCCATTTTTGTCAAGTACACTTTACAAATGCGTGACAAATGTACTATAAATATTGTATTATAGTGTATGTTAATCCCGAATTTCTCATTAAAAAAAGTAAAAAAGGAGAAGAGAATAATCTTTTTGTCTTCTCTTCTCCTTCCTGTCGACTTATTTTAATCATGAATCCATATCTATCCCTCTTCCTTTCATCAAGCGCTTCATTTTCTCACAAACCGTTCTCAAACGCTTTATTACAGTAGACATATTTATTCCTGTTCTATTGGATATTTCCTGATATGTACAGTCTTCCCAGTATCTCATTCTGATAAGCCGTTGCATAGGCTCCGACTGCTCCTTCACTACAGCCTCCAAAATACGGAAACACTCCTCCGAATGAGAAGGGACCGATTCCTCTGCTGCCAGTTTATTATGATTCAGCAAGTTCGGACTTAACTCGACCGTATCTGGCCTTTTCTTCCGATAAGTAGAATACAAATAATTACCTACTACACAATGTGCCCACGCAGGGAAATATCCTCTTCCCTCGTATACATTCTTCAATTTCTGGGAGATTCGCAACGAAATCTCCTGATACAAATCAGCAACCTCATCCTCGTTATTTGTTTTCTGACGAATCCAGTACAGAATACAAGATGAATAACGTTCCAACAGTACATCAAAACATTGAGTATCACCAGCGCGATATCCTTCTATCAGCGCATCATCGGATAAATCTAACAAATGTTTTTTCATATTCGATATTACTCCATCATTTACAGTATAAAACAATACCCTAAAATCCGCAACTATCATCCAATACACGATTAAGGGTAGATTT
>UQPQ01000019.1 GCA_900542985.1 uncultured Bacteroides sp. | reverse complement strand
GTTTGAAAGTAGGGCAAGTATTCGAAGCAGCCATTCCCATTGCCATTATCGCCGTGGGTGTATCCAGTGCAGCAAAGCGTAAAAATGCATTGGGTGAAAATGTCATCATCCAGTCCATCGGAGCCTGCTCCGGAGTCATTGTAGCCGGCGCTATCTTTACCCTGCCAGCACTGTATATTCTTCAGGACAAATATCCGGAAATGACAGTCGATTTCTTCCAGATGTTCATCAGTTCATTGTTGGGCGGTATATTGGGAATTCTTTTCCTGATTCCTTTCCGTAAATACTTCGTCAGCGAAAAGCATGGCGAATATCCTTTCCCCGAAGCAACAGCAAGTACACAGGTACTCATCTCTGGTGAGAAAGGCGGAAGCCAGGCAAAACCTCTGCTTTTTGCTGGTCTGATTGGTGGATTGTACGACTTCATCGTAGCTACCTTCGGATGGTGGAACGAAAACTTCACCACCCGTGTATGCGGATGGGGTGAACTCCTTGCAGAGAAAGCCAAAGTTGTAGTAAAACTGAATACCGGAGCTGCCGTATTAGGACTTGGTTACATTGTCGGCTTGAAATATGCAGCCATTATCTGTGCCGGCTCACTGGCTGTATGGCTTATCATCGTACCGGGTATCTCTCTTATCTGGGGCGACCAGGTACTGAATGCATGGAATCCTTCTCTCACCGATACAGTAGGCAGCATGTCGCCTGAAGCTATCTTTGCCGAATATGCAAAAAGTATCGGTATCGGAGGTATTGCCATGGCAGGTATTATCGGTATCGTACGCTCATGGGGCATCATCAAGAGTGCAGTAGGACTGGCAGCCAAAGAAATGGGCGGTAAGAAAGCTGAGGTCAGCGTATCACGTACCCAGCGCGACCTTTCCATGAAAATCATTGCCATCGGTTCCATCATTACACTGGTACTGATTGCCTTATTCTTCTATTTCGATGTAATGCAGGGTAATCTGCTTCATACGGCAGTAGCTATTCTGTTGGTAGCTGGTATTTCTTTCCTGTTTACTACCGTAGCAGCCAATGCCATCGCCATCGTTGGAACCAACCCCGTATCGGGCATGACACTGATGACCCTTATCCTGGCTTCTGTCGTAATGGTGGCAGTCGGTCTGAAGGGTGCAACCGGTATGGTAGCTGCACTGGTGATGGGTGGAGTAGTTTGTACCGCTCTTTCTATGGCAGGTGGTTTCATTACCGACTTGAAGATAGGTTATTGGTTAGGAAGTACTCCAGCCAAACAGCAGACATGGAAATTCCTCGGTACACTGGTATCGGCTGCAACTGTAGGTGGAGTAATCATGATTCTGAACAAAACATACGGATTCTCTTCGGGTGTGCTTGCCGCTCCTCAGGCTAATGCCATGGCTGCCGTTATCGACCCGCTGATGAACGGAGTAGCAGCACCCTGGTTGCTTTATGGTATCGGTGCAGTGCTTGCATTGGTACTGACTTACTTCAAAGTACCTGCCCTTGCCTTTGCATTGGGTATGTTCATTCCACTCGAACTGAACCTCCCTCTTATTGTAGGTGGTGCAGTCAACTGGTATGTTACTACCCGCAGCAAGGATGAAGCAGTCAACACCGCACGTGGTGAACGTGGAACTCTCCTTGCTTCCGGATTCATTGCCGGTGGAGCCTTGATGGGAGTAGTCAGTGCAGCAATGCGTTTCGGAGGCATCAATCTCGTAAACGAAGAATGGCTCGCCAATCCGTTGAGTCAGGTAGTATCTTTACTTGCTTATATCTGCCTCATCGTCTACCTGATAAAAGCCAGCATGAGTGCCAAGAAATCATAAACTTCGGATACACCTAATATATCTATGCTAAAAACAAAATTCCCCACAGATATTCTGCATATACAGAAGTCTGTGGGGATTTTTTCTTTTAAAAGTTTGTGCTATCTTTGAACTCACCAATCCCGATATCCGGTAATCATACTCCTAAGCATCATTATACAATCAGAAAGTGAAAAACACAAATTTACTTCTGTATCTACAATAGATAAATTATAAGAAAAAACATTAGATATTATATCAACAAAAAAACAATTCAAAACACGTATGAAAAAGCTATTTCTCATGAGCCTGATGCTTCTATCAACCATGCTCGCCGCTCAAAAGCCAACAGAAATCAAGTTATGGCCTGATAAAGCTCCAAACACCAACAACATGACCCGCCAAGTAGAAAACGGTCCGCTTTATGTAGCAGAACCAACTCTTACAGTTTATCCAGCCAAAGCAGGAAACGGAATGGCTATTGTTGCCTGTCCCGGAGGAGGATACTTTAACCTTGCAGTATATCATGAGGGACACGATATGGCAAAATGGTTCAACAGTCAGGGGATTACTTATGCTGTACTGACCTATCGCATGCCCAATGGAAACAACGAAGTTCCACTAAGCGATGCACAACAAGCTTTACGTATTATGCACCAACACGCCACTGAATGGAACATAAAAAAGCTGGGTATCATGGGGTCTTCGGCAGGAGGACATCTTGCCAGTACTGTAGCTACTCATTTTACCGATACCGAAACTCGTCCGGATTTCCAGATTCTTTTCTATCCTGTAATTACTATGGATCCGACTTATACCCACATGGGATCTCATAACAATCTATTAGGCAAGAATCCATCAAAAGAACTTGAAAGAAAATATTCCAACGAATTACAAGTCACCCCACAAACTCCTCCAGCTTTTATCATGCATAGTAGTGACGACAGTGCGGTACCGGTAGCAAACAGTGTAAACTATTATATGGCACTGGTAAAAAACAAAGTTCCTGCCAGCCTGCATACCTACCCTATCGGAGGTCATGGATGGGGATTTAGCGACTCTTTCATCTACAAACGTCAGTGGACAGGCGAATTAGAAAAGTGGCTTCGTGAAATAAATAACAAATAATTAGCACTTAACCTTTTGTAATACAAATAAAAGTCGTATCTTTGCACCCGCCAATACGGGATATTGGCATAATTCAAATCATTCACTTAAAAAATTAACAAGTAAAAATGGCAACTAAAATCAGATTGCAGAGAAACGGACGCAAAGGTTATGCGTTTTATTCAATTGTTATTGCAGATGCAAGAGCACCACGTGATGGTAGATTTACTGAGAAAATTGGTACTTACAACCCAAATACCAATCCTGCCACAGTAGATTTGAATTTCGAACGTGCATACCACTGGGTAATGGTAGGTGCACAGCCTACAGACACTGTACGCAACATCTTGTCTCGTGAAGGTGTTTACATGAAGAAACACTTGATGGGTGGTGTAGCTAAAGGTGCATTCGACGAAGCTACTGCAGAAGCTCGTTTCAACGCTTGGAAAGAAAACAAGCAGAACGGTTTGGCTGCTTTGAAAGCTAAAGAAGAAGAAGCTAAGAAGGCTGACGCAAAAGCACGTATGGAAGCTGAAAAGAAAGTAAACGAAGAAATCGCTAAGAAAGTAGCTGAAAAGAAAGCTGCTGAAGCTGCTGCAAAAGCTGAAGCAGAAGCTGCTGCTAACGCAGAAGAAGCAACTGCTGAAGAAGCAACTGAAGCTCCTGCTGAAGCATAATCGGTTCTTTTACTTCGAAAAAATTAAAAAGAGACTGTCTCAAATCATTTTGAGATGGTCTCTTTCTTTTTTATATCAATTCAGGCTATTGGGTAAAACAAAATTTTCTCAGTCATCCGTATAAAAGACACTCATTATCAATAATATAAATCTATGATTCCATTCATTGGTTTAATTCGGCGACGTCGGCTATACAAACAGCGTCGTTGAATGTATAGCCAACAACGCTGGTTCTACATTCAACGACGCTGATTAAAACTTCCAAAAGTTCTCTTCACTTTTTTATTCCTGCTACATTATATGTCTGTATTAAAAAGGCGATTTCATACTATTTGAATATAGCATTGGATTCATAGTCGGCTATTATATTATTGCTTTAATTTAAACTTCCATTTTCTAAGACATTGCTTGTATTTTTCATTCTTGGTCAAAATATCTTCTGCTGTAGTTTTCTTTTTAGAGACAGGTACATGCTTATTATTCTTCACTTCATATTCCGGCACATTAATTCTCGGTTCTGAACTTTCTTCTAATACCGCTTTTTTCTCTCCATCTATCCACTGTATACTAAAGCCTTCAAAAATTGAAAATTGCGAATAGAGTGCATCGTACAGATAAGTCGGCTTTGTCACGATACCGCCATTTTTCTTTTTTTCTATATTAATATACTCCATATCATATTTATCTTCTTTTTTGCCACTATCGTCTATACGAAATTCTCTGATCAATGCTGACAAGCGTATGGCATTTGCAGAGTCCTCTCCTTGTTCGAATGTCATATCTATTCCTGATATATGATTGTGAAGTATTCCAAGTGGAAAAACGGATTTATCAAACGTTCTATCCTCTTTGTTTCTGTGATAAACACTATAATCCTTGATTTTATCTTTACCCTCCCCTTCTTCGTAGCAATAAAACTCCACACAAGTAGGATGCACTTTTACAAAAGAATCACTTTGATTCTTCTTTATCAGAAAATAGCCGCTTAATATATGTTCTGCCAATTCTTTGAATACACCAAGTAATTTCTTTTCTTTATCTTCGCAACTCAAATCCTTAATCTGAGAATACAGATTGAGAACATAATTGTTACTTCTTAAATTCATATTCAAATCCATTATATTTTAATTTATTACATTAATAATCAAAAGATTATAAAAACAAAGATAGACAGTTTTTCAATATACTCAACGCCATTCTCGACTTTTATTATTTAGAAGCAATTCCAAAACATTAGCTCATCTATTTTTCTACTGATATACAAATTCTTTGCAAAAACCGTCTGTCAGACCATAAAATCTCATATCTTTATACGCTGTAAACGGAATGATAAGGGCATACTTATAAGAAAAAGAGAAGACAGCCCAGACAATATAATCGTTACACAACTATTAATCAATACTATAGCATATTATTTACCTTTCATATAAAACTTAAAGAAATGAATAAAAAACCAATCGTACTGACGGTGTTAGCCACAGCATTATTCGCTGCGTGTGGAAGCAACTCCACTTCTGTACAGGAAGCGAATGAAGATCTTACGTGCTTTGTAGATCCGAAAATCGGAACAGGAGGCCACGGCCATGTGTTCTATGGGGCCAATGTTCCCTACGGATTTGTACAACTGGGACCAAGCAGCATCCCGCAATTGTGGGATTGGGTATCAGGATATCATGTATCTGACTCTACAGTGATAGGATTTCCGCACACTCATCTTAGTGGAACAGGTATCGGCGACCTTCACGACATCAACGTTATGCCTGTGACAGGAGAAGTTACCTATGCCCGAGGAGATGAATCTTCATACGATACCGGACTATGGTCGTACTCCGACCGTTCGAAGGAAGTTGTCACTCCCGGATATTACAAGACACATCTTCTGAGATATGATATTGATGTGGAACTGACTGCTACCAAACGAGTAGGATTCCATAAATATACTTTCCCTGCAGACGAAAAGCCGGCTATCGTATTCGACATGGTGAACGGAGGATGCTGGGATGCACCGACCGAAGCCTTTATACAGGTGGTAAACGACAGCACTGTCAGCGGATACCGTTACTCTACAGGATGGTCCAGCGACCAGCGTGTCTTCTTTACGGCTGTATTCTCCAAGAAGTTTGAAAATGTAGAATTCATTGTAGACAATGCAACAAAGAGTGGAAAAGAAGCCAAAGGCAAGAAGCTCTTTGCCCGAGTAAACTTTGCAGCCGGACAAGAAGAACCAATTTATCTGAAGGTAGCTCTCTCTCCTACTTCTGAAGCAAATGCACAACTCAACATGCAGACTGAGTTGAGCGGATGGAACTTCGAAAAGACCATTGCAGATGCCAAAGAAGCATGGAACAATGAGTTGAATAAGGTGAAAGTGTACACAAACGACGAGGCTTCGAAGCGGATTTTCTATACAAGCCTTTATCATACCATGTTTGCTCCTTCTGTATTCTGTGATGTAAACGGCGACTACTACGGTGCCGACCATAACATGCACAAAGGAGAAGGATTTGTAAACTACACTACTTTCTCTTTGTGGGATACATACCGTGCCGCACAGCCTTTGATGACTCTGCTTCATCCGGAAAAAATGAACGACATCATCAATACCATGATTCACATCTACCAGCAACAGGGCAAACTGCCTGTATGGCACCTCATGGGATGTGAAACAGACTGTATGGTAGGAAATCCGGGAGTACCCGTAGTAGCAGATGCTATTTTGAAAGGTATAAAAGGATTCGACATGGAAGAGGCATACAAGGCACTGAAAGAATCGTCTATGTTGCCCGAACGTGGTATGGAGCATCGTATCAAATACGGCTTTATCCCTGCCGACCTGATGAAAGAAGCCATTGCATACGACATGGAATATGCCATTGCCGACTGGTGTGTAGCACAGGCTGCATTGAAACTGAACAAGCAGGATGACTACAAGTATTTCCTGGAAAGAAGCAAGTCGTATAAGAATTATTTCGACCCGACAACCGGATTTATGAGAGGAAAAATGCTCAACGGTTCCATACGTACACCTTTCGATCCTTGTGCATCGACCCACAGAGACGATGACTACTGCGAAGGTAATGCATGGCAGTATACCTGGCTGGTTCCTCACGATGTGGAAGGGCTGGTAGGTTGCTTCGGAAGCAAAGAGGCCTTTGTCAACAAGTTGGATTCACTGTTCATCGTCGACAGCCACATGGGCGACAGTTCTTCTCCTGATATCAGCGGCCTCATCGGACAGTATGCACATGGAAACGAACCGGGACACCATACTACTTATTTATATACACTGGTAGGTCAGCCGTGGAAGACTGCGGAACGGGTGAACGAAATTCTTCATACTATGTATACCGACAAACCCGACGGATTATCCGGCAATGAGGATGTAGGCCAGATGTCTGCATGGTATGTCCTTTCTTCAATGGGATTCTATCAGGTAGAACCGGCAGGAGGAAAATTCGTATTCGGTTATCCCCTCTTCGACAAAGTAGAAATCAATGTTCCTGAAGGTAAGTTTACTATCGAAAAGGAAAATAAAGGAAAAGAAAACAAGTATATCCAGCATGTCATTCTGAATGGTCAGGATTATAAGAAGGCCTGGATTGATTATGCAGATATCATGAAGGGAGGAAATCTCAAATTCGTGATGGGCGACCAGCCTGTAGCATGATTCTAAAATCCTTATAAATAGATCGGCGACATCAGCTATAAAAAGCGATGCCGCCGATTCATATTCAGTATCGGGAACTTTACAATCAGCATCGTCAATGGCTGCAATTCTCTTCAGTAATCCTATACAATCACAGCCAGATGAAACTGCTCAAGCTTCCGTTTCTTCTCCTTCTTCAAGCATTTTCTTTATTTCGGCATCTGCCTTATAAAGTTTATCACGACAGTATTTTATGAGTTTCTGGGCTTCTTTCAGATGTTCTCCCAGGCTGTCGATATCCAACTCGTTACTTTCTATCTGCGATACGATGGCTTCCAGCCGTTTCATCGCTTCACTGTATGTTTCTTTTTTTGCCATTGTATTCTGTTTTTAAATTTATTTTCTCTACTATACTTTCCACCTCTCCCGATGCCATACGCGTCACTACTTTATCTCCTGCTTTCAGTGTAGAAGCATCGGTCACTGCCTTACCGTCTTTCAATGTGATACTATACCCTTTTTTCAAAAGCAGTTCCGGCGATGCAGCCTGTGTCTTCTGCTCCATCAGTTCAATGCGATGAAGTTCCCGCTGCAAACGCGACATACAAGCTACTTCCATACGTTTTTCTACACGAAGCCGGTATTCTTCACGCAGCAAACGAGCCTGCCATGCTGCGGCCATACGCTTGGTAAAACGCTCCTGCCGGAAATGTTCCTGCTGCAGCCTCATCTGTACCTGAGCTGGAAAACGAGATACCCACTGCGTCAGTCTCTTCTTTTCCTGTTCCAGACGTTGGGGAATTTCCCTGTAAAAATAATCGGTGTATGCTTCCAGCTGTTCTGCCGTGCGGCGCACACGGTCTATCAATAACTCGGCAGCCGCTGTTGGGGTTTTGACACGGGTGTGTGCAATAAGATCGAGCACCGTATCATCGCGTTCATGTCCAATACCAGTAATAAGCGGTAACGGAAACTGAGCACAATTAGCAGCCAAGGCATAAGTATCGAATCCGGATAAATCGGAAACAGCTCCTCCCCCACGGATAATGACAACTACATCCCAACAATCCTGCTGACTATAGATACGGTCGAGTGCCTGAATGATGGAAGCTTCAATCCGCTCTCCCTGCATGACAGCCGGGAAAAGATGAGGATAAAAAACAAAGCCGAACGGATTGCTGGCAAGTTGATTACAGAAGTCGCCGTAACCGGCAGCAGTTGCCGAAGAGATAACCGCAATACGTTGGGGCAACAAAGGCATTTCCAACTCTTTGTTTAAAGTAAGCACTCCTTCTTCGTCCAGCCTTTTCAATATCTCCTTGCGCCGGCGCATCATATCGCCCAATGTATAAGTGGGGTCAATATCGACTACGGTAAGCGAATAGCCGTAGAGTTCATGAAAGTCGACTGTCACTTTAACGAGTACTTTGATACCGGAAGTGAAAGCCTGTCCCGTTTCCCGTTCAAAATAAGGCTTAAGCCGGTAGTATACGTTACTCCAGATAATACCGCGTGCCTTTGCCAGCAGTGCATTGCTCTTGCTGTCTTTCTGCACAAACTCCAGGTAGCAATGTCCTGAATAATTGGCACGCACTTCACTCAGTTCGGCCTGTACCCAGTACTCGTCGGGCAGACAGGCACGAATACTACGACGCACCAGCGCATTCAGTTCGACCAAAGAAAGCGGGTTACCATTCATCTGTTCCCCCTTTCCTTCTGAATCAGCTGATACGCTTTCCATATATCAGCCACTCCGTAACCGTAGATATTATCGGGGTGAGTATAACGGCTTCCCGAACGACGGACTACATCAATAATTTCTTTTACAGTAAGATCAGGAAATGCCTGCCATAAGCAAGTG
Source organism: uncultured Bacteroides sp. (assembly GCA_900542985.1). Lineage (GTDB taxonomy): Bacteria > Bacteroidota > Bacteroidia > Bacteroidales > Bacteroidaceae > Phocaeicola > Phocaeicola acetigenes. The sequence goes on along the minus strand of UQPQ01000019.1, from coordinate 43,792 downwards.
ACTAATCCACAGAAAATGGGAGCCGCAAAAGAAGTACCGCTTGCTCTGGATATTCCTCCGTTCTCTCCCACTACAACCGCCCGTACTCCCAATGCCATGATATCCGGCTTGACTCTTCCGTCGGCTGTATTTCCTATGGAAGAAAAATCGGCATTCGTACGGTCGTAATCCAATGCACCGACGGTTATCACATCTTCTGCATCGGCCGGAGGAGAAATCTTTTTCCATTTGCCCCCACCGGCATTGCCGGCACTGCATACCACAAGCAATCCTTTTCCTGCAGCTTTCTCTGCGGTAACCGACATAAACGAAGTTTTACCGTCTAAATCGCGGTAACGGTAATTCTCTTCCTTATCGTCAAATTCATAATATCCCAACGAAGTGTTGACTACATCCACTCCCACACTATCGGCAAACTCAATGGCGGCAGCCCAGTTGTCTTCTTCTATCGGCTGTTCGGTATCATTGTCTTCACTCCGAAGCAACCAATAAGAAGCTTTGGGAGCAGTTCCTACCATGACATTAGGCTTGTCTACAGCCAGACACGACAACACTTTCAGTCCGTGGCTATGCTCTTCGTAAATATCCGAATCGGGATTGACAAAATCGTGCACCCCCAGCAAGTTCAGATGACGGAACAGTTTAATGGCATCCACATTATAATAGCCCGCATCAATCACGGCAATCTGCATTCCTTCTCCGCGAAAACCGGCTGCATGCAGACTATCGCCATGATGCATACGAATCTGTGCTGCCGCATGCCCGTAATAATCATCGGTCTTGGTTACTTTATTGGTAATCATTTTCTTACGTTCTTTATTTCGGGGTATTGCCCCATCGGGCGCAATCCATACACGCTTCACTTTTTTCACAAAAGGAAGGGTCCGGATAGAGTCTAGCACTTCGTGACGAGACAACTCAACAACTACAGTATTATTCCATTTGCTGTGATTCAACACTTTTCCTCCCGAACGACGTATTTCCTCAATATAGGTACGGCACACAGGAAGGTCTGTAGAATCTACAGCCAAATGCTGTCTCATTCTCCGCTCAATGGCACGCGAAGAAAGAAACTCTTCCGGTCGGTCCAACGAATAAGCCGTACAATTTTTATCAGCCAGATAGACCCGATAACGACAAAGCACCTCTCCGCTGACAGTGCTCCACGTCATCATCATCACAAAATTCAATAGAAAAAAATATATCTTCATACGCTTCTTTTTCTTTTCGGAGTGCAAAGATAGCGAAAGGTGAGTGCAGTGCCAAGTCAAAAGCTTGCTTTTGAGAAAAGGCTATGCCGAACTACACTCTATCTTAACTTCAAGAAAGATAAGGCAGGTTTCGCAAATGAGAAAAAATGAGTATCTTTGCAGGCTAATTTACGTAAAATAACGATTTTATGTCTCAGAAAGGAACTGCAACAGAACTAGGTACGCTCCCTATCGGCAAACTATTGGCACAATATGCCATTCCTGCCATTATCGCAATGACTGCTTCTTCTCTTTACAACATGGTAGACAGCATCTTTATCGGACATGGAGTAGGTCCGATGGCTATCTCCGGACTGGCTATCACTTTCCCTCTAATGAACTTGGCAGCCGCTTTCGGCTCGCTGGTTGGAGTAGGAGCTTCGACACTGATCTCTGTCAAATTAGGACAGAAAGACTATCACACCGCTCAGCAAATCTTGGGAAATGTAATCTCGCTGAACTTAATTATCGGTGTATTGTTCACCATTATCACTCTGGTTTTTCTTGACCCTATCCTGTATTTCTTTGGGGCAAGCGAAGCGACCATACCGTATGCAAGAGATTACATGGAAATTATCCTGATAGGTAATGTAATAACACATATGTATTTAGGATTGAATTCTGTACTCCGGTCTGCCGGACATCCGCAAAAAGCCATGATTGCCACCATCCTGACAGTTATTATCAATACCATACTCGATCCCTTGTTCATTTATACTTTCGGCATGGGAATACGTGGAGCTGCCGTAGCTACTATTCTGGCACAGATCATTTCCTTGTGCTGGCTTGTCAAGCTGTTTGCAAACAAAGAAGAACTGCTTCATATGAAGAGAGGTATCTACCGCCTGCGCAAAGTTCTGGTAGAAAACATCATCGGTATCGGACTGGCTCCTTTCTTCATGAACATAGCAGCCTGCTTCATTGTGATTCTGATTAATAAAGGCCTGAAACTATATGATGGCGACCTTGCCATTGGTGCTTTTGGTATTGTAAACCGCATCGTGTTTCTGTTTGTGATGATTGTCATGGGACTGAACCAGGGTATGCAACCCATTGCCGGATACAACTTTGGTGCCCAGCAGTATCACCGAGTAAACCATGTAATGAAACTGACCGTAATAGCTGCAACAATAGTAACTACTACAGGGTTCCTCGTAGGCGAACTGATTCCGGAACTGACTGTATCTGCTTTTACGACCGACCAGACTCTAATTGATTTATCGGCCAAAGGGCTCCGTATTACAGTGATGTTTTTCCCTATTATCGGCTTCCAGATGGTTACATCCAACTTCTTCCAAAGTATTGGCATGGCACGAAAAGCCATCATCCTTTCACTCAGCCGACAAGTACTTATTCTGATTCCTTGTCTCTTCATCCTTCCTCTGTTTTGGGGAAGTCTGGGTATATGGTACAGCATGCCTATCTCCGACATTATGGCCAGCCTGATTGCCGGCTTCATGCTATACAAGCAATTCAAGCATTTCAAGCAAAAAGCAAAAGAAATAAATGGTGTAAATTAGCACGAACTTTTTCCCTTTAAATGCTTGGTTATATGAATTAAAACCCTTAACTTTGCAGCCGATTTAGTCCGTAAAGGTAAACAAGTAACCGAATGAGAGCGGTTCACCTTGCGGAGAAAACCCGTTTAATATTAAATAAAATGTACGTAATTGTAGAAATTAACGGTCAGCAGTTCAAAGCTGAAGAAGGCAAAAAACTGTTTGTACATCACATTCAGAATGCTGAAAACGGTGCAACTGTTGAATTTGACAAAGTTTTGTTGGTAGACAACAACGGTACTGTTACTGTAGGTGCTCCTACTGTAGAAGGTGCAAAAGTGGTATGCGAAGTAGTTTCTCACTTGGTAAAAGGTGACAAAGTATTGGTATTCCACAAGAAGAGAAGAAAAGGTTACAGAAAACTGAACGGTCACCGTCAGCAGTTTACTGAATTGACTATCAAACAAGTTATTGCTTAATCATTAAAAACGTAGAAAGAAATGGCACATAAGAAAGGTGTAGGTAGTTCTAAGAACGGCCGTGAGTCAGCTAGCAAAAGATTAGGCGTAAAGATATTCGGTGGTTCAGCTTGCAAAGCTGGTAACATCATTGTTCGTCAAAGAGGAACAGTTCACAACCCAGGTGAAAACGTAGGTATGGGTAGTGACCACACTCTTTACGCATTGGTAGACGGTACTGTATGTTTCAAGAAAGGTCGCGAAGACAAGAGCTTCGTATCTGTAGTTCCTTTCGCTGAAGCATAATAAGTCTCAGTATTTAGAAAAGAAATTGAAAAGGGTTGCATCGCATTGCGTTGCAACCCTTTTTTCATTCTGCCATAAAAACGAAATTTGTCCTATTCTCTATTTTTCTTTTCTTCCCTAGATAAATTACTCCAAGCATCCACATTCCTTTTTATTTTCTATTTTTCCACTCTACAATAATATAATATAAGTATATCAGAAAAAAGTCTGACAGAATACCGTATTGTTTTTCGTTTATTTGTGTCATAAAATACAATAACTATGAACAAACAACTTGTTTCTCTATTTCTGCTGACAGCATGTTGCGCACAACCGATAAGCGCAGACAGAATCTGGACCATCGGAGAAAACGACAATCAGGCAAAAGGTTTTGCACTGGCTCCGAATGGATACAAAGACTATCTTGCAAATGACTTTGGCTACGAAGACCGTTATTTCTTAATCGGCCATTCGGATGCGAGCAAAGAGTTTCCTTACGTAATACCCGGTCCTTCGGATGGATGGGGAGGAACTGGCGGTACTTCCGGATGGCGTACACACGATACAACCATCCTTTTCGGTATCGAAAAAATAACCAATAACTCTACTCCATGGAAACTGACCATAGATGTGCTGGACAACGCTGTAGAGTTACCTCCTCTTCTGAAGGTTACCGTAAACGGAACTGCATGGAAATTCCAGTTACCGAAAGGAAAAAACAAGAACTCCATTACAGGCGATTTAAGCAGAACTGTAGAAAATCGTATAGAGATACCTATCGACCCTGCTTGTCTTCATGAAGGCGGAAATGAAATCCGTTTATCTGTACTGCAAGGTTCTTGGATTCTATTCGACCAAATCACATTGGATGGTCCTGCAGGTATACAGTTGATAAAACCCAAGAAAGCTTTTTTACGCGGAGTAGAAGCTGCCAACTATGAAATTGAACAAAACGGCAAGCGGATACAGCCTCTGCTGGTAGATGTAGAAGAATTGTCGGGACGCCCTACTCTTGAAGTTGAAGTGGACGGAAAGAAGGTATTTACCCAACAGATTGATACAGCTCGCTACGTACTCGAAGTCCCTATGTCTTCTGTAGAAACCACACAAAAAAGTCAGTATGTGGTAAGAGCCGACGGACGAATCATCGGTAAAGGACAGATAGAAAGAAGCGCCCAGCCATTACAGACATTGGCAGACTACGTAGACACACGCATTGGTACCGGACATTCGCGCTGGATGATTGCACCGGGACCGTGGATGCCTTTCAGTATGGTAAAACTGAGCCCGGACAACCAAAATACCGGATGGCAGGCAGGATACCAGCCTACTTTTGAAAACATCGGATGTTTCAGCCATATTCACGAGTGGACTTTAGGTGGTTTGGGATTAATGCCTACAAATGGGAAGCTGGTTATACAAGAAGGTGAAGAAGGTAATCCAGACTCTGGTTATCGTTCACGCATAGATAAGCGTACCGAAAAAGCCGGAATCGGTTATTATGCGATCCACCTGGAAGATTATGATATTCAGGCAGAACTGACTGCGACTACCCGATGCGGATTCCAACGATACACTTTCCCGAAAGATCGAAAAGGAGCACGTGTGTTGGTAGACTTACATATCCCGACTGAATATGACTACTTATTGAAAGAAGTAGAACTACGTAGAGTTAGCGACTATAGAATAGAAGGTGTAAGTCATCAACTATCCAAAAATGTATGGAGCAACGATGCTGATCAGGACTATAAACTACACTTTGTATTGGAATTCGACCAGCCTATTGCCGATATGGGAATCTGGGCAGATGGAGAAGTGCGCCGCGATACTGTATTAAAAGCCAAAGACCTGAAAGATGCAGGGGTTTATCTGGAGTTTGATGCGACTAAACATCCGGTAGTACAAGTACGTTCGGGTATCTCATTGGTAAGCATCGAAAATGCATCACTCAATCTTGAAAAAGAAATTACTCGTCCGTTTGGATGGAACTTTGAAGCTGTACAACAAAATCAGAAAAAGGTATGGAACGAATTGTTCGACCGAGTACAGATTACAAGTACCGACCGTATGGAAAAGGTACGTTTCTATAATAATATGTACCGCGCACTGTGTAGTCGAAACATATGGAGTGACGTAAACGGAGAATGGGTTTCGACTGATAAAAAAGTACACCGCCTGTCAGACGAAAACGATGCAGCATTGGGATGTGATGCTTTCTGGAACACATTCTGGAATCTGAACCAGTTCTGGAACCTGGTAACACCGGAATGGAGCAAACGATGGGTAAACTCTCAGTTGGCTATGTACGATGCCAACGGATGGCTGGCAAAAGGACCTGCAGGTATGAACTACATTCCTGTCATGGTAGCCGAACATGAAATACCTCTTATAGTAGGAGCATACCAAATGGGAATACGCGACTTTGATACTGACAAGGCTTTGGAAGCTATGCTGAAAATGCAGCGTACTCCTTCACAGAAAGTATACGCTGGATACGCTGGAAACAGAGACCTGAAATCGTATCTAAAATACAAATATGTACCTTCCGACTTGGGAAGATTCTCTAATTCTTTGGAATATTCTTACGATGACTGGACTGTAGGACAGTTTGCCAAAGCTTTAAACAAGCAGGATATATATAAGGAATTCAACGAAAGAGGATACTGGTGGAAGAATACCATTGATACTCGCTCGGGATATGCTACATTGAAGGATAGCAAAGGAAAATGGGCTGCCAACTTCGACCCGTTCCGCTCGGGTGCCAATGAACACTATGTAGAAGGAAACGCCTGGCAGTTGACTTACTTTGTCCCTCAGGATATACGTGCATTGGCCGACTATATTGGCAAGAAGCGTTTCATTGAAAGATTGGAATGGGGATTCCAGGCAAGCGAACCTTGGCGATACAATGCCCCCAATGATCAGTATTGGGATTTCCCCGTTGTACAGGGTAACCAGCAGTCTATGCACTTTGCATTCTTGTTCAACTGGGTAGGTAAACCATGGCTGACACAGAAATGGAGCCGTTCTATTATCGACCGATATTATGGAGCAGGAGTTGCAAATGCATATTTAGGCGATGAAGACCAGGGACAGATGAGTGCATGGTTTATTATGGCTGCTATAGGCTTATTCCAGACTGACGGAGGATGTAGCGTAGATCCTATATACGAAATCGCCAGCCCGCTTTATGAAAAAACGGTTATCCGACTGGACAACCGATACGGAAGAGGAAAAGAATTCACTATCGAAGCTCGTAATGCTTCACGTCAGAACAAATATATACAGTCGGCTACACTGAATGGAAAGCCACTTCAAAATTTCTATTTCCCTGCATCTGAACTGCTGAAAGGAGGTACACTGATACTGGAAATGGGTGATAAACCAAATAAAAAATGGGGGCTGTAAAGCTCCCATTTTTTATAGTAGTATCATATCACTGCTTCTTTATATTTTGATGACAGATATCACGAAATTTCTTTTGAGAAATATCAAGACTTATAATATATGATTTAAGCTGCATTCTGCTTTTGTTTCGAAACCTTTTCGGATATCAATAAAAAAGATTCCCGGTCAGACTGTAGTCAGTTTAACCGGGAATCTTTTATTGATTGTTTTAAAAAGCTAATTCTATTATTCTGCAGCTTCTTCTGCTTTTTCTACAAATTCAGTCACTCCGTTTGATACCAACAAATTATACCACTGAATAAGTTTCTTAATATCGCTGGTATGAACACGGTCACGATCATAAGTAGGTAAAACTTCAGCCATGAAAGCATTCAACTCTTCTACAGATGCTTTTTTATAATCGATAGCTGTAACAGCACCATTTTCTTTCTTCTTTACTGATTCCAATACATCTGCCAAAGGTACTTCATCATCGTCTGTGTACATAGCAATATCGCCTAAAGAAATCACTTTATCGCTGGCATACACAGGCATTCTTTTTCTAGCAGCATCTACTGTTTCTACAATCAGCATATTCTTTGCCTGAGAAACCAGTTTATATAATCCCGGTTTACCTGAAATAGCTAAAATAGTCTTCAACATACGAGTAATAATATTATTATTTGTTTTTAATTTTAGATAGCGGCAAAAATACAATTCACAGACGATATATACAACATTATCTTCCCTTTTCTGTAGTCAGTTTATCAATCACTTCCTGCAACTGAGGCCACAAAGGGCAGACTCCATCATTGATTATCACAAAGTCGGCACGTTTTCGCTTTTCCTCTTCTGAAAACTGAGCCGCCATCCTGCTGCGTATTTGTACCTCAGTAGCACCATCACGCTGCATAGCTCTTTGCAGACGAATCTCTTCGGGAGCATATACCATCAGTATCTTGTCGACACTCTTATCAAAGCCCGATTCATATAAAATAGCGCATTCCATAACAACAACCTCAGTACCCGAATGACGTAAAGCCCATTCTTGAAAATCTTGTTTCACTATCGGATGTACAATTGAATTAATTCGGGATGCATTCTCTGAAGAAGAAAAAAGATATTCTGCAAGTAAAGGTTTATTCAAACGCCCTTCCACATAAACATTTGTTCCAAGCAATTCTACCAACTGTTTCTGAATAGAAGGATGTTCCATCATGAGTCTTTTCGCATTCGAATCAGTATCATAGACAGGAATACCTGTCTCAGCTAACAAATGGGATACATATGACTTTCCACTACCTATCCCTCCAGTTATTCCCAAACGAATCATTCTTTATTTCCTTCCTCCACTACAACCTGTTGTTCTATCAAATAATCTATATCCGAATTCTGTATACGGATATGACTGACACTATTAGGAGCTTTTCTTATCATCAAAGGCAGCTTTTCTCCTTTGGCATTCTTGATATCTTCGTAAGTAACTCCTATAAAGAAGTCATCTGCCGTTACCGACTTAAAATTCTTCAATCCGACCTGAAAAGTAACCTTTACTTTAGAAGGAAAGGTACGCAACACCTTACCGGCAGGAAAGTTAATACCTATCACAGGAACTTCTACGGTTTTCTCCGAATACATATCTACATACACAGATATATCATTGTAATCGGGAATAAACTTCACTCCCTTGATACGACGAAGTTTTACACGCTGTGTTAAAGTATCACTCACAGATTCAAAACGCACATCTTGCGTATAAGCAGCTATCAACGTATCAAGCACTCCATCTGGCGCATAAGCAATAACCGAATCAGGATGAAAGCCGATATGAGAAATATAATATTGTCTCCCAGGAGTAATCTCTCCCCGAAGACGAACTGGTAACTTTCTGGCTTTACCTTTCGTATAAATAAAATCGAGTGTATCCGGACGAATAGAAAGCAGTTTAGTAGAAACATTAAGCTGGGCGGATATTCTTTTCGATAATTCCGACGTAGAAATACGTACGTGAGTACCGGCTTCCATATAATCAGAAAAATCAAAAGTTACAGGAAAGAATGTTCTCCCCAACATATAATTTAGCAGAACAGTTCCTCTATCTTCGACTTGAACACGAACTTCTTCGGGAAGATCAGAAGTTATCACTACTTCCTTAGGAACATTCTTCAACCGAAGAGGAACTTTAAACTCGGTCTGATATACATCATCTAAAGTCTGTAAAAGCCAAAAAGCAAAAGAGACCAATACAAAAAACAAAAAAACCAGAAACTCCCTGCTTTTAGAGCTAAGCAAGAAGTTTCTGATTCTTCGAAATCCAAACCGATAATATCTTTTTATGTTCTTTACATCGAACATATTAATAGATTTTTATTTGTTTGCCTGAGCCTGCGCATCTGCATAAATAGAGTTTTTATCTACTCTGATTTTCACACTTGGCGCAATTTCTACCACAACGGCGTTATCTTCAATTTCCTTAATTTTTCCATAAATACCACCAGCAGTAATAACAGACTGTCCTACTTCCAGATTTTTACGGAAGTTAGCAATTTCTTTCTGCTTCTTCTGCTGTGGACGAATCATGAAAAAATACATGATAGCAAAAATGGCTACCATCATAATAAGGAAGGAATAATCTCCTCCAGCTTGAGCCTGCAATAATACAGTTAAAAGGTTCATAGGTTTTTCTTAATAATTAGTTATTTAATAGCGCACAAATATATCAATTTTTTGTCAGCTTGTTTTCCTTTTTCAATTGATTAACTATTCCATCCAAAGTACCATTAATAAAGCCACCACTCTTTGGAGTGCTATATAACTTGGCTATTTCTACATATTCATTCAATGATACATTCACTGGAATATTAGGGAAACTCAATATTTCGGCCAAAGCAATCTGCATAATAACCACATCCATTAAAGCTACTCGATCCAAATCCCAGTTCTTAGAATTTTCACTAATCAAATGACGATAATAATCTGCGTTCAAGATAGTACGACGGAACAATCGACGTGCAAAATCCTGATCTTCTTCATCTTTAAACTCAGGAAGAAGTTCCTGCTTTTCTCCGTTTTTAGGATCAAAACGTTTGATGGTCTTCAATACAAAAGTATCAACAATTTCCTTATCATCATTCCAATACAAACTCTGGTCTTCCAACACTTCATCCAATCTTGCATTGTTGAAAATAATACGTTTGTAAATCTTGCGCCATACTTCACGATCTTCTTCATACGAAGAGGTTTCACTCTCCATATACTCCTTATATATATCGCTCTGCATAATCTGCTCACACAGATTTTTAATAAAGTCACCCTCATTCTCCCAAGTTTTCTTTTGGGTAGAAGCAAACTCATTCAGCTGTTTGTTGACTTCAAGCTGAGCAATGAAGCGGTTTTCTACAAACTTGGTATTAGGACACAAATCCTCTTTGGTAGGAGCCAGTTTATTTTTCGCTGCATCCAGCCGTCTGCTGGCATACTTCGTAACCTCCACCATGAGAAGCAAGAGATAGTTATACAAATCATACGCTTTAGATAAACTGAAGAACAACTCTTTTTCTGCAGTATCTAAATTTTTACCACCGTTCTGATAATACGCATAAATTATCTGAACTATTTTCAGACGAATAAGAACTCTGTTAATCATACTATTTGTTCCATATATTTGAGAGTGCAAAAATAGATATTTTCCTTTATATCTGCATAAAGATAGAGAACTTTTTTATGCAAATCATTCATAGACTTTATTTTTATACTCGTTTCTTTGTATTTTTCAAAAAAATCATCAAATTTGAAGGCGTTTTTAATAAGAAATCAAGCTTATGGAAGATTTAAAAAAGAAAAATGGACTAAACGAAAATGATAAAGACATTGTTTTTTCAAAAGCAATAAAAGCAGGAAAACGAATCTATTACCTCGATGTCAAGAAAAACAGAAAAGACGAAATGTTTTTAGCTATTACTGAAAGTAAAAAAATAGTATCTGGAGAAGGGGAAGCATCTCAAATAAGCTTTGAGAAGCATAAGATTTTCCTTTATAAAGAAGATTTCGAGAAATTCATGAATGGCTTGCAGGAAACAATTCAATACATAGAACAAGGACAGGGGAATACTTCATCACTGGCACCTCATAAAAAAGAGGATGAAGAACATGAAACTGTAAACTCAGATGCAATAAAAATTGACATTGAGTTTTAAATAAACTCTATACACAAAGTATTTAATTTAGAAAAGATTAAAAACACTTGTCAAAGTAAAAGATTATTCTTACCTTTGCGCCGCTTTAAGTTCATCGTGTGATATACCACATCGTGTGATGGTGAATTAAGCAATAGATACACTTAATTTAGAGTAACACAAAAAATTAAAAACAATGAAATCAATTGAAATCAAAGGTTCTTTAAGAACTGAAACAGGTAAAAAAGCTACTCACAGCTTGCGTAAAGAAAATGGTGTACCATGTGCATTGTATGGTATCCAGAAAGACGAAAACGGCAAACCAGTTGCAACTCACTTCACTGTAACAGTAGAAGGTTTGCGTAAATTGGTATACACACCTCATATCTATGTAGTAGATTTGAACATTGATGGCAAAGTAGTAAATGCTATCATGAAAGATATCCAATTCCACCCTGTAACTGATGCTATTCTGCACGTTGATTTCTTGCAGATTGACGAAGCTAACCCAATCGTAATGGAAGTTCCTGTAAAATTGGAAGGTTTGGCTGAAGGTGTGAAAGCCGGTGGTAAATTGGCATTACAGATGCGTAAACTGAAAGTTAAAGCATTGTACAACGTAATTCCAGAACGTTTGGTTGTAGATGTAACAAGCTTAGGTCTGGGTAAGACTATCAAAGTTGGTGAATTGAACTACGAAGGTTTGCAGATTCTGAATGCAAAAGAGGCTGTAGTATGCGCAGTTAAATTGACTCGTGCTGCTCGTGGAGCTCAGGCTGCTGCAAATAAATAATCATTTTCAGTAACCTAAACCACAAAATCCCTTTCAATGAAATATTTGATTGTAGGACTGGGAAATATCGGTGAAGAATACCGAAATACCCGTCACAACATAGGATTTATGGTATTGGACGCCCTAGCTAAGGCGTCCAATATTGTTTTTAAGGACGGACGTTACGGAGCGACCTCTACCCTCTCCATAAAAGGAAGACAAATGCTCCTACTCAAACCTTCCACATATATGAACCTAAGTGGAAATGCTGTAAGATATTGGATGCAACAAGAAAAAATTCCTTTGGAAAACGTATTGATTATTGTTGATGATTTAGCATTACCATTTGGAAGTTTACGTTTAAAAGGAAAAGGAAGCGATGCAGGTCATAACGGCTTAAAACATATAGCGGCGACATTAGGTACACAAAACTATGCCCGACTACGTTTTGGTATAGGCAATGATTTTCCAAAAGGAGGGCAAATAGATTACGTATTGGGAAAATTTGGAGAAGAAGATATGAAACTCATGCCTGAACGTTTGGAAACCGCAGGAGAAATAATAAAAAGCTTCTGTCTGGCCGGATTAAACATCACCATGAATCAATACAATAATAAATAAACGAGCATTATGCCTGAAGCAAGAATAGATAAGTGGATGTGGGCTGCCCGAATCTTTAAAACCCGCACCATTGCAGCTGAAGCTTGCAAAAAAGGAAGAATCTATATTAATGGTGCCCAAGCAAAACCGGCTCGCATGATTAAACCTGGAGATACCATACAGGTAAAAAAACCGCCTATCACCTATTCATTCAAAGTTATACAAGCAATAGAAAAGCGTGTTGGAGCAAAGCTTGTTCCTGAAATTATGGAAAACGTAACAACTCCAGACCAGTACGAACTGCTAGAGATGAGTAAAATAAGTGGCTTTGTCAATCGTGCCAAAGGTACAGGAAGGCCCACCAAAAAAGATCGTCGAGATTTAGATGAGTTTTTCACTCCCGAATATATAGACGATTTTGACTTTGATTTTGATGATAACGAAGAATAAAGTCCAAATAAAAACAGAAAGAGACTAAATGTATTTCATTTAGCCTCTTTCTGTTTTTCCAGTTTATATTTTATCAGCTTTCTATTCTTTTTCTTTCTCTTCCTCAAGATTATTCTTTGAAGCCCAAATAGCCTTCCTGATTTCTTCCAATTCATAAGGATCGGTAGAGATCAATGGAATTGTCTCCCCCCAACCAATGCGAAGGCGCAAAGCATATTGAGTTTTCATCCGTATAGCCACTATAAGCATAATTAAGCCACACAGAAAGAAAAACAAAGCGACTCCCATGGATCCTCCCACCATCAAAAGGCCAAAGAAAAAAGATAATACTCCGAACGTAATAGGATATCTCCGATAATTAGCACGCTTTGAAACATAAACTGCATTTACGTCAGATAGCTTATAGCGCGAACTATTTAATATAAACTCTTTTGATGTAACTTTTACGCCATCTTTATCATAATATAAGTCCGCTCTTACCATGTTTTCTTAATTAGATTTTTCCTGCCATTAATTTTTTATTGTGTGAATTTGCAGCAATTGCAGCCCAAATAACACCAATAGGAATAGTAAGAATCAAGCCAAATCCAAAGGTCAAAAGTCCGACGATTAGATTTACAATAATCATTACAATAGCTCCTAATACTGTAGAATAAAACATACCCAATGGGCCAAAGAATAAAGATAAAGCAATTGCAATACCTACACTTTTAGGAGACTTTGTTACTACTACGTTTACATTTTGATTTTCAGTTGCCATAATACAGTCTGTTAAAGGTTAAACAAATCCGTTAATAAATATTACAATCGCAAAGGTATAAAACCTTTTTTAATATACAATTTTTTTTACATCTATTTTCCGTTTCAGTCCAAAGAACTTCATTTCACCTCAGCCATCACCAAACGTTGCAAATCACTCTTTTCTCCGACAATCCAAATAATATCCCCTACTTCCAAACGCCGATTGACATTTGGAGAACAAAGTTGCTTATCGTTTTCCGATTCTATCCCCACAACCATACAACGGTATTCGTTACGTATACCACTTTCTTTAATTGTATGACCTGCAATAGGCGAAACTTCAGGAATCTTAAACTGCTTCAACACCATTTCGTGCTGTTCAGCATCTTCATAACCCAATGCATCAGAAACCTGCCCTACATAATGAGCAAAAACAGATAACTGTTCATCCGTACCGATAACCTGTAAAGTATCTCCAGGGAAAATACGAATTCTTCCTCCTGGAATATTTATCCGATGAGTTCCTCGAATAATCGATGCGACATGCACATTATATTTCTGCCCCAAGTCCAATTCCTGTAATGTCTTACCAGCCCACAAAGAATCAGCAGGTACAGAAAAATCTGATAAGTGCAAGTTTCTATCTAATAACCCACTTTCATATTCAGGACGTTTTTCTCCAATATATTCTTTATGAATATCTTTTGAACGCAAATTCTGTACGAAAGTACGCTCAAGACCAATAGATCTCTTTTTCAAGAAACGAGAGAAAACCATTCCAACCACCAACAAAACCGCAATACCAACCATCAAAGCAGCAGATGCTCTAAACAAGAATTCAATGATATATACCACAAAGCCTGTAGCAATTACTACCCGAAGCAATATTACAGCTATCAACGGAGCATGATTAAAGCGACTATCCGACCACAAAGCCTTAAATTCAATCGAACGATTTTTCTTCATGATCAAAGCACGCAAGAAAGGAGCAATTGCAGATATCGTCACCACAGCCCCTAATAAACGTCCCCAAAAATCACCTAAAGCCGAAACGATTAAAGGTACCACCAAATGCAAACACAATCCCATAATCGCCACAGACAACACCGAATAAATCAAAACAATACGCATGATTGCAACCAATAATTTCTTCCAGTTATTTTCATGCTGTACGGTCTGCGAACCAGTAGAATACCTCTCCAAAAAGGTCCGGACTCCTTCTGGCATTGTACGATCCACCCAATTATAGGCAGGAACAGCCAAACGTATCATATAAGGAGTAAGAAAAGTCGTAATAACCGATACTGCCACTACTATAGGATATAGAAAATGACTGGTTACATTCAAGCTAACCCCTAAAGAGGCAATAATAAATGCAAATTCACCGATCTGGGTTAAACTGAAGCCACACTGCATGGCAGTTTTCAAAGACTGCCCGGAAAGCAACACTCCCATTGTTCCAAAGACAGCCTGTCCTAATAAGATCGCTAATACTATCACCACAATAGGTACAATATACTCGACCACCATATGAGGATCAACCATCATTCCCACCGATACAAAAAAGATAGCCCCAAACAAATCTTTGACAGGCGCCACTAATTTTTCTATATGCTCAGATTCTATTGTTTCAGCAAGAATAGAGCCCATTATAAAAGCCCCAAAAGCAGGTGAAAAACCCACCTTAGACGCAAATACAACCATTCCAAAGCAAAGAGCAAGTGCTACAATCAGCAAAGTTTCATCACTCATCAGCTGGCGAACTTTTTTCAAAAAGAGTGGTATCAAATAAATACCTACCACAAACCATAATATCAAAAAGAAAACCAACTTGACAAGACTACCTACCATTTCTCCCCCTTCAAAATTCTGGCTCACCGCCATTGTCGAAAGCATTACCATCAGTACGATAGCCAATATATCTTCCAAAATCAAGATACTCAACACTAATCCAGCAAACCTCTGTTGACGCAAACCTAAATCATCAAAAGCTTTATAAATAATGGTAGTAGACGACATGGCCAGCATTCCTCCCAAATAAATACAGTCCATACGTTTCCAGTCAAAAGCCCAGCCCACACAAATTCCTACAGCAATCATACACAAAATAATGGTACATGCAGAAATCACAACCGAACCTCCCATCTTCATCATTTTCTTAAAGCTGAATTCCAATCCCAATGCAAACAGGAGGAAGATAACTCCAATATCCGACCAAGTCTGAATATTGGCAGTATCCGTTACCGAAGGAGTCAGTGAAAAATGCGGACTGGCTATAAATCCAGCAACAATATACCCTAACACTAATGGCTGTTTCAGTTTTTTAAAAACAAGAGTCATCAAACCGGCACACATCAGAATCAGTGCCAGGTCACTAATCAATGGAGCTAAATGCGACATGATACACACAAATTATAATACCATACAAAAATAGCGAATTAATTTAATAATGAGTATGCCATGGCAAAAAGTAGCCTTATTTAGAGGTACTTTGCAAAAACTTTTTTAATTTTGTAACCAAATTGAGTTAATATATCAACAAATGAACGTATTAGAACTAAGTGAACAGGAGATTATCAGACGTAACAGTCTGAATGAAATGAGAGCGATGGGCATCGATCCGTACCCTGCAGCAGAGTATGTAACCAATGCATTCTCTACCGATATAAAAGCAGAATTCAAAGAGGACGAAGCAGAACCTCGCAAGGTTTCGGTAGCAGGTCGTATCATGTCGCGCCGTGTAATGGGTAAGGCTTCTTTCATTGAGTTACAAGACTCTAAAGGTCGTATTCAGGTATATATCACCCGCGATGATATTTGTCCGGATGAAAACAAAGATTTATACAACGTAGTATTCAAGCGTCTGCTCGACTTAGGAGACTTCGTAGGTATTGAAGGATTTGTATTCCGCACACAGATGGGAGAAATTTCCATCCATGCTCAAAAGTTGACAGTATTATCAAAATCAATCAAACCACTTCCAATTGTAAAATACAAAGATGGAGTGGCATACGATAAATTCGAAGATCCGGAATTACGTTACCGTCAACGTTATGTAGACCTGGTTGTAAACGATGGTGTAAAAGATATCTTCTTGAAACGCAACAAAGTATACAACTCAATGCGCGAATACTTCAACTCTAAAGGTTATATTGAAGTAGAAACTCCTATCCTGCAGTCTATTGCCGGAGGAGCTGCAGCACGTCCGTTTATTACTCATCACAATGCATTGGATATTCCTTTGTATATGCGTATTGCCAGCGAATTGTACCTGAAGCGTCTGATCGTAGGTGGATTTGAAGGTGTATACGAAATCGGAAAGAACTTCCGAAACGAAGGAATGGACCGCACACACAATCCAGAGTTTACTTGTATGGAAATCTATGTAGCCTACAAAGACTACAACTGGATGATGACCTTTACAGAAAATATGATTGAGAAAATCTGTATGGACGTAAACGGTACCACAGAAGTACAGGTCGGCGAACATCTGATCAACTTCAAGGCTCCGTTCAAACGTGTTACCATGCTGGATTCTATCAAAGAATTTACCGGATATGATTTGACTGGCATGAGCGAAGAACAGATTCGTGAAGTATGTCAGAAACTGAATATGGAAATCGATGACACAATGGGTAAAGGCAAGTTGATTGATGAAATCTTCGGCGAATTCTGCGAAGGCAACTACATCCAGCCTACTTTCATCACCGATTATCCGATTGAAATGTCACCGCTGACCAAACGTCACCGCAACAATCCGGAACTGACCGAACGTTTTGAGCTGATGGTAAACGGAAAAGAATTGTGTAACGCATACTCTGAGTTGAACGACCCAATCGACCAGCTTGAACGCTTTGAAGAACAGATGCGCTTAAGCGAAAAGGGTGATGATGAAGCAATGATCATCGACAAAGACTTCGTACGTGCATTGGAATATGGTATGCCTCCTACTTCTGGTATGGGTATCGGTATGGACCGTCTGGTTATGCTTATGACAGGCCAAAGCACTATTCAGGAAGTATTGTTCTTCCCACAGATGCGTCCGGAAAAGGTAATTCCGAAAGATGCACCAGCTAAATTCATCGAATTGGGTATTGCAGAAGACTGGGTACCTGTTATTCAGAAAGCCGGATACAATCTTGTTTCCGACATGAAAGACGTAAATCCACAGAAATTACACCAAGACATTTGCGGTGTAAATAAGAAATACAAATTAGAACTGACTAATCCAACTGTGGACGAAGTAGCAAGCTGGATACAAAAGATTCAATAAATGAAAAAGAAGAATGAGGAATGAAGAGCCATGGAACAACTTTTACCTATTCTTCATTCTTCGTTCTTCATTCTTCATTATAACAATATAATATGAAATTACCCGGTAAAATAGCAATTATGGGGGGAGGAAGCTGGGCTACGGCAATTGCCAAAATCATACTTACCCAAGCTGAATCAATCAACTGGTATATGCGCCGAGACGACCGCATTGAAGAGTTCAAGCGCCTCGGACATAACCCAGCCTACCTGACGAGTGTGCGTTTTGATACCAAACGCATCAATTTCTCATCGGATATCAATAAAGTAGTTCGCGAATCGGATACACTGATATTTGTGACTCCTTCTCCATATCTGAAGACCCACCTCAAAAAGCTAAAAACTAAAATCAAGGATAAGTTCATTGTTACAGCCATTAAAGGTATCGTTCCTGACGAGAATCTGATTATCTCCGATTACTTTCACAAAGTATACGATGTACCTGAAGATAACATTGCTGTATTGGCAGGTCCTTGCCATGCAGAAGAGGTCGCATTAGAACGATTATCCTATCTCACTGTAGGGTGCAAAGACATAGAAAAGGCTAAACTCTTTGCACGACAACTTGCAGGACACTACATCAAAACTTCCGTCAATACAGATGTAACAGGTATCGAATATGCTTCTGTATTGAAAAATGTTTATGCCATAGCTGCCGGTATATGCAGTGGCTTAAAATACGGTGACAACTTCCAGGCAGTACTGGTTTCGAACGCCTTACAAGAAATGAACCGTTTTCTGGATACAGTTCACCCCATCAACCGCTGCACCAACGACTCGGCATATTTAGGCGACTTATTGGTCACTTCTTATTCCAACTTCAGCCGTAACCGAGTATTCGGTACCATGATTGGTAAAGGATATTCAGTAAAAAGCGCACAAATAGAAATGGAAATGATTGCCGAAGGATACTACGGCACTAAATGTATTAAGGAAATCAACAAGCACTTGCATGTTAATATGCCCATTGTAGATGCGGTATATAATATCCTGTATGAGCGAATCTCACCTATGATTGAAATTAAACTACTAACTGATTCATTCAGATAAACATAGATCGTTATGGAAAATATTAAACTGAACATCGAAAAAACGTTAGATTTCATATCTAAAGATAAGCTAACAACTTATGAGTCTAAAGTAAAGACTTATATGGATACATTGGAACAGGGAACCGGACTGGGTAACGATTTTCTGGGTTGGTTACATTTACCTTCTTCTATCACTCCAGAACATCTTGCCGACTTGAAAGCTACAGCACAAGTACTGCGCGACAACTGCGACGTAGTTGTAGTAGCTGGTATCGGAGGCAGTTACCTGGGAGCACGTGCGGTAATAGAAGCGATGTCGAACAGTTTTGCATGGCTGCAAGAAAAGAAAGCAGGCGAACCGACTATCCTTTTCGCAGGTCACAACATCGGCGAAGACTATCTGTTCGAACTGACCTCTTTCCTGAAAGACAAAAAATTTGGTGTAATCAATATTTCCAAATCAGGTACTACAACCGAAACCGCTTTGGCATTCCGTCTGCTTAAAAAACAGTGTGAAGAACAACGCGGAAAAGAAATGGCACGTAAAGTAATCGTAGCCGTAACAGACGCAAAGAAAGGAGCTGCCCGCATCACTGCTGATAAAGAAGGATACAAATCATTCATTATTCCAGATAATGTAGGTGGACGTTTCTCTGTTCTTACTCCGGTGGGTCTGCTTCCCATCGCTGTAGCAGGTCTCGATATCGAACAGCTGGTAGCCGGTGCACGCAAAATGGAAGAAGTTTGCGCAAACCCGAACATGGAAGAAAATCCGGCTGCTCTGTATGCAGCTACACGCAACGAACTTTATCAGAACGGAAAGAAGATAGAAATTCTGGTAAACTTCCAGCCTAAATTGCATTACTTCATGGAATGGTGGAAACAATTGTATGGAGAATCTGAAGGAAAAGACCACAAAGGTATCTATCCAAGCTCTGTAGACTTCTCAACAGA
The DNA here is from genome assembly GCA_900542985.1 of uncultured Bacteroides sp. Lineage (GTDB taxonomy): Bacteria > Bacteroidota > Bacteroidia > Bacteroidales > Bacteroidaceae > Phocaeicola > Phocaeicola acetigenes. Next base: position 23,879 of record UQPQ01000019.1, on the reverse strand, counting down.
CCTCCACTCTATGGGACAATGGATTCAAGAAGGAGAACGCACAATCTTCGAAACTGTGGTTTCGGTAGAAACTCCTAACCATGAACTGCACGTACCGGCAGATGATGAAAACCTCGACGGTTTGAACTTCCTGGCAGGAAAACGTGTTGATGAAGTAAACAAGATGGCTGAACTGGGAACACAGTTAGCACATGTAGACGGAGGTGTACCCAACTTGCGTGTCAGTGTTCCTGTACTGAACGAATACTACTTGGGACAACTGATCTACTTCTTCGAAAAAGCTTGCGGCATCAGCGGATATCTGCTTGAAATTAACCCGTTCAACCAGCCGGGAGTAGAAGCATACAAGAAAAATATGTTTGCACTGCTCAACAAACCTGGATACGAAGAAGCATCCAAAGCTATTCGGGCACGTTTAAACAAATAAAAGATTAATACATAGTAAAGAATGGAGATAGAGGAGAAATCTTTCATCACAAGATTCCTCAATCTTCATTCTTTATTTTTATCATCCAATCTACACTATTTACCAAATGTTTCAAGAAGCTATAAACCAGTATCTCCAAAAACATCAATACGAATCTATCAAGCTAAAAGCTGTTTTGTTTGATATGGACGGTGTGTTGTTCGACTCAATGAAGAACCATGCAGCCGCATGGCATGAGGCCATGAAGCAATACGGCATGCACCTGAGTTACGAAGAAGCCTATATGCACGAAGGAAGAACCGGAGCCTCCACTATCAACATTGTCAGTACCCGACAGAGAAACCGGGAAGCTACAGAAGAAGAAATCAAGGAAATCTACCATACAAAAAGTGAATTATTCAATGCACTTCCCAAAGCCGTACGAATGCCGGGAGCACTGGAAGTATTGAACAAAGTCAAAGGTTGCGGACTCATTCCAATGGTAGTAACCGGGTCCGGACAAACATCTTTATTAGACAGACTGAACCGTAACTTTCCGGATATATTCAAGGCAGAACTGATGGTGACTGCTTTCGACGTAAAATACGGAAAGCCCAATCCGGAACCTTATCTGATGGCACTGAAAAAAGCAGGAATCGCTCCAAACGAGGCCATCGTGGTAGAAAATGCCCCACTGGGAGTACGAGCTGGAGTGGCCGCAGGAATATTTACAGTGGCCGTCAATACAGGACCACTTCCCGACTCTGCATTACTGGATGAAGGCGCCAACTGTCTTTTCCACTCCATGCCGGAATTCAACGACAACTGGGAGACTCTATTCCACGCGTTTCAGGGTTGAAAAGCCCTTTTTTTTATGAAATAGCCCTTGCATAAGCAGGTATGCTCTATACCATCATGCAGAAACATATAAAAAGCACTACAACCGACGACGTCGGCTCTATAATCAACGCTGGCGATTCTACAGCCAACGATACCGATTATAGAGCCGACGTCGTCGATTATAAAATACGTACCATAACGATACGTAAATATCCTATTCCAAGACCCAATTACAGTATGTGTCCTATCAGTTTCGTTATTCTTTACCAATCAATGCCTGAATGGTGTGTCTTACCCGCTCTGCTGTTGTAACGGAGTGCATATACTCGTCTATCTCTCCATTACCTCCCATCGACAGAGCCGGATTTCTCAGTTTCATTTTACTCGCTTTGTTTTCACGGGCCGAAAAATGAAATTCTGCAGCTCCGGTTTTTTCAGCCAGCGACGCAATATTAGACTCATTCACCCCACATCCCGGCATAATTACAATACGACCGTCTGCCTGCTTTACCAAGTCAGCCAACAAGCCGGCCCCTTCCATCGCAGTTTTTTGCTGACCGGAAGTCAATATACGATCTACTTTCAATTCGATAAGCTGTTCCATTGCCTGAAACGGATCCTTCACATAATCGAAGGCACGGTGAAAAGTCACAGCCATTCCTTCCGAAACTTTCATCAGACGCTCTATAGCCGAAATATCCAATTCACCTTCCGGAGTAAGACATCCGAATACTACTCCATCCGCACCTAACTGTCGAGCCATCCGAATATCCTCTTCCATTATATCCAACTCCAACGGAGAGTATAGAAAATCTCCTCCACGAGGACGAATAATCACATGCAAACGGATGTCAATCATCTTTCTTGCTAACTTGATTTCACCATACGAAGGTGTAGTTCCTCCCTCTGGCATCGAAGCGCATAATTCCACACGATGTGCTCCCCCTTGCTGTGCAGCCAGACAACTGGCTGCAGAATTGGCACAGATTTCAAAAGTATATTGTTTCATAACCATGATTTTAAACGTCGCACAATAAAAAAAGAGACTTCTTAAAAAGTCTCTTTACCCCTTTTCTATTGTACGCCCGTGGGGAGTCGAACCCCAATCGATGGAACCGGAATCCATTATTCTATCCATTGAACTACGGGCGCATTATTTTAATGCGACGGCAAATGTACAATTTATTAATGTTTTCTCCTAATATTGACTCAAGAAATTCTTCCTTATCCTTCTCCTTCATCTCCTGAAATATAATCAAAAGTATACCTTCAAAAAGCAAAACACAAACATTATGATATAATAATTTAAAAATAAATTGCATTTTAACAAAATAAACTTACCTTTGCAAACACAATAACTATTAAGAACAAATAATCATGAGCTATTTGATAAAACCAGCCAACTATAAGCCTCTACTCGACATGAAACAAACCGAGTTAGGTATTAAACAGATAAAAGAATTTTTCCAGCAGAACCTTTCTTCCGAATTACGCTTGCGAAGAGTAACAGCACCACTTTTTGTATTGAAAGGAATGGGAATCAACGATGACTTAAGCGGAACAGAACGTCCTGTATCATTCCCCGTCAAAGAACTGGGAGACCAACAGGCTGAAGTGGTACATTCATTAGCCAAATGGAAACGACTGACACTGGCCGATTATCACATCGAGCCGGGATACGGTATCTATACAGATATGAATGCTATCCGTGCCGACGAAGAACTGGGAAATCTTCATTCGCTTTACGTAGACCAATGGGACTGGGAACAGGTTATCACTCCCGAGCAACGTAACATTGATTTTTTGAAAGATATCGTCAGACGTATCTATGCAGCCATGCGACGTACAGAGTATATGGTTTGTGAAGCATATCCTCAGATCACTCCTTTTATGGCTCCCGAAGTACATTTCATACACGCAGAAGAACTGTTACAGATGTATCCGGACAAGTCTGCCAAAGAGAGAGAAGACCTGATTACCAAACAATACGGCTCGGTATTTATCATCGGCATAGGTGGAAATCTGAGCAACGGTAAACCGCATGACCTGCGTGCCCCCGACTACGACGACTGGTCTACCGTTGATACAAAAACAGGACTTCCGGGACTGAACGGTGACTTGCTGATATGGAATGAGGTACTGGGACGCGCCATCGAACTGTCTTCCATGGGTATCCGTGTGGATCAAATGGCTTTGACCAAACAACTCCAGATTGCCCATAAAGAAGAACGTGCCCAGCTTTATTTCCACAAGCGTTTACTGGAAGGCTCTCTTCCTCTTAGCATCGGAGGCGGTATCGGACAGTCACGCTTATGTATGCTATATCTCAAAAAAGCCCATATCGGTGAAATACAAGCCAGCATTTGGCCGGAAGAGATGCGGGAAGAATGCCAACACTTGGGCATGAATCTTATTTAGTTGATAAATTCTCCCAAAATCACTACCTTTACCCGGACAAATAGAAAAACAACTATGAATGTACAAATAGAAGCTACATGGAAAGAGGTCTTGGCGCCAGAATTTGAGAAAGATTATTTCATTAAACTGACCGATTTTGTTCGCCATGAATACCAGACAACCGTAGTCTATCCTCCGGGAAAACTTATATTCAATGCATTTAATCTTTGCCCATATCCCAAGGTAAAGGTAGTGATAATAGGACAGGATCCTTACCACGGACCGGGACAGGCACACGGACTTTGCTTTTCGGTAAACGATGGCATAGCATTTCCTCCTTCTCTCCAGAACATCTTTAAAGAAATACAAGACGATTTGGGAACTCCGATACCGACAAGTGGAAATCTGACCCGCTGGGCAGAACAAGGGGTATTACTTCTGAATGCAACACTTACCGTACGCGCCCGTCAGGCCGGCTCTCACCAGCGCAAGGGGTGGGAAGAGTTTACAGATGCTGCAATCCGGGCTTTGGCCGAAAACAGAGAACATCTGGTATTCATCTTATGGGGATCTTACGCACAGAAGAAAGGAGCTTTTATCGACCGTAACAAGCATTTGGTGCTGACTTCTGTTCACCCCTCTCCTCTGTCTGCTTACAATGGGTTCTTCGGGAACAAACATTTCAGCCGTACCAACGAATATCTTGTTCAGCACGGAGAACAGCCTATCCAATGGTGATTTCCACATCATATAAAAAGGATTCCGCCTTACATACTGTATCAACAGGGTGTAAAGCGGAATTCTTTTTATATCATTACCGAGAAATACTTAATACCAGGTAACGGCTTCACTTGAGTTACTACGCTGATCCCATTTCAATGCATCGGTCAGCATATTCGAATTGGCACGTATAGAGAAATTGTATGATGTATACGGACCAAATATCAAGCCACAACTCATGGTAAAACAGTGCAAGTCGCGGGTTATGTTCATCGTTGTATACGAAAGTTCCTTCTGCGTAAAATCATAACCAGTAGCATAGGTCATATTCCAACGGCTTCCCAGCTTCAAGTTACCCGATACATTCAAAGAATGAGTGAGCGAATAAGGGTAACGCATCGTCTTAATATTAATCTGCTTGCTACGGTCTTCACGAATGCTATAACTGTAACTTAAACTTACACTCCATGGAAGTTTGAAGGCCAGATAACCGTCAGGGTCAAGAGTAGCCTGTTCGGTCTTTCTCATGTTAGACCCATTATTGGTCTTTTCTTCGGTATCCTCTTCTTCATCTTCATCCTCCTCGTCACCATTCTTTTTCTTATCCTTCTCTTCCTCTCCCTTTCCGAACAGTTTCTTAAATGTATCATTGTTCAATGTATACGAGAATGAACCACTATACCCTTGGAAACGTCCGAAACGGCCATACGACCATTCTGTACGGTCGCTTTCTACCACATTTCCGTTTTCATCGAACTTATAAGCATAAGTGGCGAAGCTTGCATTCATATTAAAGGTATAATTCTTGGTCAGCTTCAAACGGACATTCATGCTTAAATCGCTCCAACGTTTCCGGGCAATATCATAAGACAAACTACCGCTCAACTGGTCTATCAAACTGATTTTCTTATAGCCGGTAGTATCTTTATCCGATTTCATCTTCATTTCGATGTTGTTATCCAACGAGAAACTGATGTTTTGCGATACACCTTTCATGGTAGGATAACTGTAAGCAGCTCCTTCGTACGGAGAATACTCCTGCATACGCACCTCACCGTTTTCATCGGTATAGGTATAACTGTCGTAATAACCAAACTTTGCCTTACTGAAGTCCGGGGTATAAGCATAGCTTACAGAAGGAGTGATGACATGACGGATCTGTATTTCCTTTTTCTTCATGAACAAAGGCTTATACATACCATACAACTTCGTATTCATAGACAAAGACAGATTATAATCGTACACACGATTAAATCCATTAATGGTATCTCGTACTACTTCACGCGTATCCTGATCATAGCTTTGCTTTACCTTTCTCAAATACCAGCGTTCGGTGTAATTGAATGAAGGCGTGATATTGATATACTTAAACAAGTTGAACGTTGCCTGTACAGGGATATAATGCTTCATACCGTTATCCCACTTAGACAAAGGAGTCTTGAACAACAGATTATCTTTTGTATTCACACTGTTCGTCAACGATCCTGTATACTGCAGCGAAATTTTCTCATACCAGCGGTCACCCATCGAATTCTTTCTCTTAAACGGATAGATACGGTTCAAGGAGATATTCAAATCCGGAAGGGTCATTGTCAACGATGAATCCCGGGTATTCTGGGTAATATTGAAGGTACTCGAAATATTCAGACCAATCTCAGGAAAAGTTCTTGAGTAACTTACACTGGAGGCCTTGGTATTATTCGAATAACTGTTGGCATTATAAATTGAATTCAAGCTGGAACGGTCGTAACTACTGGTCGAAAAATTGACACTGGCAGAGAATGTACTGTTCGGGTTGGCCTTGGCATCCTGACGATGACTCCACTGAATACGGAAGTCTTTCGACACACTGTAATCCGGCATATTCTTCTCTCCCAACTTGGTAACCAAATAGCTGGCATTGAAATAACCACTGTATTTATAGCGTTTATTATAGGTCGATGCAGCCGAAAGTCCCCAAGAGCCTTTCGTAAAGATTTCTCCCAAAACCTTCAAATCCATCTGATCGCTGATAGCAAAATAGTATCCACCATCGCGCAAATAGAAACCACGACTCATTTCATCTCCATAAGTCGGCATGATAAATCCCGATGAATAACTACTGCTGAAAGGGAAAAATCCAAATGGGATGGCCAACGGAAGAGGTACATCCTCTACTACCAACTGAGCAGGACCAAAGACAACGTCTTTCTTGGGACGGACTTTCGCCATAGACAGTTTCAAATAAAAATGCGGATGTTCCTGATTGTCGCAAGTGGTATATTTACCATGACGCATGTAAATATCGTCATTGGGGCCTTTCTTGGCATCTTCACTGGTCACATAACCTTCGCCTTGTTGCGTCACAATGCTGTTGATAAACCCTTTCTTCGTCTTGAAGTTATAACGCATGGTCTTAGACTCATACGGTGTTTCCCCATCCTTGAAAACAGGTGTTCCCTGTTCTACTCCTGTAGTATCGGCTACTCCTCGTGCATATACCGTACTGCTGTCCATGTTCATTGTAATCAGGGCAGAAGTCAGTTCTATATTCTGATAGTTTACCTTTCCATTTCCAAACAGGTGCGCAAACCCTCCTTTGGTAAAAACAATAGAATCGGATGCTTCGTAAATAACCGGAGCATCAATCGGCTGTTTCTTAGGCGTAGTATCCTTTGCCAGTGTATCCACTGCCAATGTATCCATTTGCAACGAATCAAAAAGCAAAGAGTCTTTTTGCAAAGATTTATCCACACGTATCCCTACCGCCTGTGAATCAAGAGATGTTTCTGTTTTTTCCTTTCGATGTTTTCTGCCCTTTACACGCTGAGCCTCAGCATAAAAAGCAAACAGAAAACCAGCCAGAAATAATGATATTAATAGATATGTTGTTTTTTTAAACGACGTCATTCATTCATTTTTTACGCAATGCGGTACAAAAGTAAACATTATCCTCTAAATAAATGCGAAACACGCTGTTTTTAATGTATTTTAGTTACAAAAACAGCTTACACCACTCATCAAAACGTTTGCCGCCTTCTTCTCCAAAACGAGCCACACTCTTCCGTGCCTTTTCTATCGATTTTTCCTTATCCAATTTAGTTTTTGAAAAGAACTTATCTGCAAAACATATAATCTGTTCTTCCAGGCTTACCGGCAACATCTCGCGATGTGGAATAGGCAACTCCTGTTCTATGATATTCTGCAAAGAGATTCCTGCTCCAGTATGACGTTCGCACACTAAAGCATGACGGGGAAAACCTTCGGCTGCCACCAGCTCTGCTCCCAAATATCCATGACAAATATAAGGATGTATTCCGTAACAACCGATACCCGAAGCATCTGTAAGAAAGATACCGATATCGTGTAACATGGCAGCTTCTTCAATAAAAGACAAGTCTAACTGCAATTCCGGATGATTACGAGCCATAGCCAGTGCCTTGTCTGCCACCGAACGGCTATGTACCAACAAAATATGTTTCAACTCATTATCAACCGGGTAGTATTTATCAATCAAAGCCAAAGGATTCATTTTTTCTTGGTTTAGTTTTTATTATCTTTGTACAAAACTACTAAAAATAATCGGTTTACCATGAAATATAAGCTGCTATTCATTAACCTGTTCTTCTTTCTTTGTCTTTCATGTACTCCGGTATGGGCCCAAGTACGGTGCGGAGCCGACCGTACAGAGCTGACATTGCCTCTGCTGAGGGATAAACAAATTGCCTTGATTGTCAATCAGACTTCTATTACGACAAACGGTATCCATTTACTGGACACATTACTCCAATCGGGTATACATGTCACTAAAATATTTGCACCTGAACATGGATTCAGAGGAACAGCTGACGCGGGAGAAGTTATCAAGAACGGCACTGATTTGAAAACCGGCTTGCCTATTGTATCATTGTATGGAAAAAACAAGAAGCCACAACCCGAACAACTGAAAGGTATTGATGCCGTGGTATTCGACATTCAAGATGTTGGCGCCCGATTCTACACTTATATCAGTACATTATATTATGTGATGCAGGCTTGTGCAGAAAATGATAAAGAACTTGTAGTTCTCGACCGCCCCAATCCATGTGATTATGTAGATGGACCTGTACTGAAACCTGCCTATAAAAGTTTTGTAGGAATGCTTCCCATTCCGGTCTTGCATGGCTGCACAATGGGAGAAACGGCACAAATGATAAATGGAGAAAAATGGCTGGGCAACGGACTACACTGCAATCTGACTATCGTACCGGTAGAAGGATGGCAGCATGGAGAAGCCTATTCACTACCCGTGAAACCTTCTCCCAATCTTCCCAACGATCAGGCTATTGCTCTCTACCCATCGCTCTGCCCGTTCGAAGGAACCTCTGTCAGTGTAGGAAGAGGAACTCTTCATCCTTTTCAGGTATTGGGTACACCCCTTCTTTCTTTCTCAGACTCCTGCTTTCGCTTCATGCCACGTGCATTGGAGGGGTTCGATAAGAATCCGCTACACAAAGACCAATATTGCTATGGCGACAACTTGCAACACATCGCTCCTCCCAAAGGATTATCGCTTCAATATGTAATAAACTGGTATCAGAAATACAAACAGCAACACAAAGAGAATGAATTCTTCACCCGCCCCCGATGGTTTGACTTGCTGATGGGAACCGATCTGGTACGTAAAGGAATTATACAAGGAAAAACAGAAGCCGAAATTCGAATTGCCTGGCAACAAGAATTAAAAGAATACTGCAGGAAACGGGCCTTGTATCTACTATATACAGATAATGAACACACATCCGTCACACTGATGGGAGTTAATTGACAGCCTCATCCCAAAAAGGTACCTGTAAAAACATTAATACAGATTTTCACTTTTCTGCTATACAAAACCATAAGATAACAAAGAAGCCGATATTATTCATGCGAATAACATCGGCTTCTATATATTACACTATCCTTACAGCAGACAGTGCAAATCATGAAATAGAAAATGTTTATCTTTTTTTCATCTTCTGCATCATACCTGCCATTTTGCTACCAGTTACCATCTTCATCATCTTACGAGTAGAATCGAATTGCTTGAGCAAACGATTTACTTCCTGAATGCTGGTACCACTACCTTTCGCAATACGAGTACGACGACTTCCGTTCAAAATTTCCGGATGGGTACGTTCTTCCGGAGTCATTGAGTAGATAATTGCTTCGATACTCTTGAATGCATTATCATCGATATCAATATCTTTAATAGCTTTTCCTACACCCGGAATCATGGATGCCAGTTCTTTCAGGTTACCCATCTTCTTGATCTGGTGAATCTGAGTAAGGAAGTCATTGAAGTCGAACTGGTTCTTCTGGATCTTCTTCTGCAGGCGTTTTGCTTCTTCCTCATCGTATTGTTCCTGTGCACGTTCTACCAGTGAAACAATATCACCCATACCCAGGATACGGTCTGCCATACGTGCAGGGTGGAACTGGTCAACAGCATCCAGCTTTTCGCCAGTACCCACAAACTTGATAGGCTTGTTTACAACCGTACGGATAGACAAGGCAGCACCACCACGAGTATCACCATCGAGTTTGGTCAATACCACACCATTGAAATCGAGACGTTCGTTGAATTCACGTGCTGTATTTACAGCATCTTGACCGGTCATGGCATCTACCACAAACAAGGTTTCATCCGGATTGATGGCTTTCTTGATTGCTTCGATTTCGTTCATCATCTGCTCATCGATAGCCAGACGACCGGCAGTATCGACAATCACCAAGTCATAACCTTTTGCCTTTGCTTCCTGAATGGCATTCAGTGCAATCTGTACAGGATCTTTGCTGTCCAACTCGCTATATACAGGCACTTCAATCTGCTGTCCAAGTACCTTCAACTGTTCGATAGCAGCAGGACGATATACGTCGCAGGCTACCAGCAACGGCTTGCGGTTCTTCTTCGCCTTCAACATACGGGCCAACTTTCCTGAGAAAGTGGTCTTACCAGATCCCTGAAGACCAGACATCAAGATAATGGCCGGACGGTTTTTCAGTTCAATTTCGGCAGTTTCACCACCCATCAACTGAGTCAACTCGTCGTGTACGATTTTGACCATCAACTGGCTGGGTTTAACGGCTGTCAGCACGTTCTGCCCCAATGCCTTTTCTTTTACTGTATCTGTAAAGTTTTTTGCTACTTTATAGTTCACATCGGCATCCAACAATGCACGACGTACATCTTTCAAGGTTTCGGCTACATTGATTTCGGTAATCTTACCCTCACCTTTCAAAATCTTAAACGACCGTTCCAGTCTTTCACTTAAATTGTCGAACATATCTCTTATTTATCTTAATTTCTTCTTTTACAACGAGGTGCAAAATTACAAAAAAATCATTATACTCAAATCTTTTTATTCTGCCATTTTGCTTTTTTCAGATAAATGATGCTACCTGCCAGCATCAGAGTATAATAAATCAGCTCGGTAGTAAAGCAAACATCTACAGGAGCCTTCCATACCATTCCCACTACTACAATATACAAGGCATAAAACACCTGCACAAAGACTTCCAAAATCAAAGCGGCCTGTGTATTACCCGTACCGGATATTCCATTAAAATAGACATTAGCCATCGAAGATATCAACATAGCTCCGCAAACCACATACAGTGCCGACACCGATTCCCGTAGCAAAGCTTCTTCGTTAGTATAGACCGACAAGATTACCTGCGGAAAGAGTACACAAAGCGCTACACATCCTATCATTATAAGGAATGACATCCTGGAAATCTTATGCAACAAACGGATAACTAAAGAAGCTCCACCCGAACCAATCAGATTACTTACCAATGTATTGGCTGTAGTAGAAAGAGCCTGTACCGGAATAAGTAATACAATGTATACGCTACGTACAATATTGGCAATAGCCAACTGACGTTGTCCCAAACGTTCGAGTGCCATGAAAAATACAAACCAGATGGCCATCGCTAAAAAATACTGTACCATCGTAAAGCAGGAAATACGTAAAATACGCATGACCATAGCCGGTTCAAAGCGGCCGAAACGATTTAAACCATATTTCTTACGATCTACCTTACAATAGGTATAAATAAAGAAAAACAGCATAGAAGAAGCTTCCGCTATGACAGAAGCCAAAGCCGCTCCACGTACTCCCATCTCCGGAAGTCCCCAAGCACCAAAGACCAGTACATAATCTAAGAACACATTAATCACTGCCATTACAATGGCATTCATTGTCAAAACCTTGGTCTGAGTAATGCCAATATACAAGGCACGAAACATTACGTTGACAAAAGCAAATAAGAATCCCCATATACGCCAGGTAAAAAACTCGTATGTGGCATGAAAAATATCGTCCGAAGTAATCAACATACGCACCAAAGGAGCTGCAGACAAATACATGACTCCCAACAATACCACAGCCATTACAAAACTAAAGACAGTTCCCTGCCACATCACCGGTCCAACAGAGCGGTAATTACCTTCACCATTGCGTCGGGCTATCAGAATCTGAGAACCTACACTAAAACCAAATGCGACTGTATAAATACAAATATACAGTAATCCTCCCATCGCAGCAGCTCCTAAGGCTACTTCACCTACATGGCCTAAGAAAGCCGTATCGGTTACATTTATCACGTTCTGTGCCAAAAGTCCGAGAAAAATCGGATAGGTCACATTCCAGATTTCTTTATTGGTATACATCATGTACAAATGATTTAAATGACGGTAAGATTGCACAAAGATACGGTTTTTATGCGTATTTATCATCAAAAGGAACAAAAGAGATAGATTGATATAAGAGGCCTCATTCTTGAAAATCCGAAAATGTTCACCATACTCCATTGCCTTTAAATATCCAAACAATATCTTTCTTATTTTATCAAACTACACTTACCCATCCATTTCACCTCCTGCGAAAGAAACAAATTAATTTCAATAAAAACTATTTCAAATAATATTATCAAGCAGCATCATCTACACATAAATTTTGTTAATGTGCAATTTTATCCTATCTTTGCGCCGAATTTTTACTAAACACCTAACAAATGAGAAAAAAACTACTTATTAGCGCAGCTGCACTAATTGTTTCAATTCCAACTTTTGGAGGGGATTATCTGACAAATACGAATCAACATGCTGCCTTTCTGCGTATGGTAGCACGCGGTGCTTCTATCGATGTAGACGGAGTATACAGCAATCCAGCCGGTCTGGCTTTTCTTGAAAGAGACGGGTTTCACCTTTCTCTGACTGGACAGAGTGCCTATCAGACACGCGGTATTCATGCTAACTACACCACATTCAAAGGCGTCAGCAATGGCAAGCCTGAACTGATGAATGCAAACGAATATTATGAAGGTACAGCATCAGCACCTTTCATACCTTCATTTCAGGGATTATATAAAAAAGGAGACTGGACAATCTCTGCAGGATTTGCAATCACAGGTGGAGGTGGTAAAGCCTCATTCGATAACGGTCTTCCTATGTTCAACTCACTCGTAAAGGCAGGTATTTTCCAGCAATCTGTTGCTGCCGGTCAGCCTATTGGAGCAGAAATGGTTACAATCAACAGTGCTCTTGACGGTACACAATATATCTATGGTGCACAGTTGGGTATTTCCTATAAAATAAACGACTGGCTGTCTGCATACGTAGGAGGACGAATGAACTATGTGAAGAGTAGCTATGAAGGATACCTTAAAGCAAACCTTATCAAGGAACTTGGAGGAGCAGAGCTGATGACTATGGACTTGGACTGCCAGCAAAGCGGATGGGGTGTTACTCCGATATTGGGTATAGATGCTAAGCTTGGCAAACTGAATTTGGCAGCAAAATACGAATTCAAGACGAATCTGAATATAGAAAACAAAACAAATACGCTGAATGTTCCAGCCGGAATTCCTGATGAAGTAATCAAGCCTTATGCCGATGGTGAGCAAACTCCCAGTGATATTCCTTCATTCTTGAGTGTAGCAGCACAATACGAAATTTTGCCTACTCTGCGTGCTTCTGTAGAATATCACTTTTTCGATGACAAACATGCAGGTATGCTGAACAACCGCCAAAAGACTCTTAAGCACGGTACACATGAATACCTTGCCGGTGTAGAATGGGATGTTATCAAAAGACTTACCGTCAGCGGTGGTTTCCAAAAGACAAACTACGGATTGAGTGATGACTTCCAGACAGATACAAGCTTCTATTGCGACTCTTATTCTATCGGATTCGGTGCAAGAGTACACTTTACTCAATCACTCAACATGGATATAGCTTACTTCTGGACCAACTACAGTGACTATACTAAATCCACAGACGACTACAACGGAACAAAAGTTCCGGGAACTGATACTTACAGCCGTACCAACAAAGTATTCGGCTTAAGTTTGAACTATATGTTCTGATTCCAGACACACATCACAAACATCAATAAAAAAAGCTGTTCCCTCAAAAGGAACAGCTTTTTTCATATAATGAAACAAGATATTTATACTTAATCTTCCATCAGTTTACGGTAACGTACACGTTTAGGCTCTACATTACCCATACGTTTCATCTTATTTTCTTCATACTCTGTATACGAACCTTCGAAGAAGAACACTTCGCTGTTTCCTTCGAATGCAAGAATATGAGTACAAATACGGTCGAGGAACCAGCGGTCGTGACTGATGACTACTGCACATCCGGCAAAGTCTTCCAAACCTTCTTCCAGCGCACGCAGTGTATTCACGTCGATATCATTGGTCGGCTCGTCAAGCAACAACACGTTACCTTCTTCCTTCAAAGCCATAGCCAAGTGCAGACGATTACGTTCACCACCCGAAAGCATACCACAAAGTTTTTCCTGATCGGAACCAGAGAAGTTGAAACGGCTCAGATATGCGCGAGCATTTACATCACGGTTTCCCATGCGAATCAAATCGTTTCCACCACTGATAACCTGATATACAGTCTTGTTCGGGTCAATATCCTTATGCTGCTGGTCTACGTAAGCCACCTTTACAGTTTCACCCACTTCAAAGTTTCCTTTATCCGGAGTTTCAAGTCCCATAATCAAACGGAACAAAGTAGTCTTACCGGCACCGTTCGGACCAATTACTCCTACGATACCGTTAGGAGGAAGCATGAAGTTCAAGTCATCAAACAGCAACTTGTCTCCGTACGCTTTTGCCACATGTTGCGCTTCAATAACCTTATTACCCAGACGAGGACCGTTCGGGATGAAGATTTCCAGTTTTTCTTCCTTTTCCTTCACATCTTCATTCAGCAACTTATCGTATGAATTCAGACGAGCTTTACCCTTAGCCTGACGAGCTTTTGGAGCCATGCGCACCCATTCCAACTCACGTTCCAGAGTTTTACGACGCTTGCTTGCAGTCTTTTCTTCCATCTCCATACGTTTGGTCTTCTGCTCCAGCCAACTTGAGTAATTCCCCTTCCATGGAATACCTTCCCCACGGTCGAGTTCCAAAATCCATCCAGCTACATGATCCAGGAAGTAACGGTCGTGTGTTACCGCAATTACCGTTCCTTCATACTGCTGCAAGTGCTGTTCCAGCCAGTCGATACTTTCAGCATCAAGGTGGTTGGTAGGCTCATCGAGCAACAAGATATCCGGTTTCTGCAACAACAAACGACACAAAGCCACACGGCGGCGCTCTCCTCCGGAAAGGTTCTTCACCGACTGGTCTTCGGGCGGACAACGTAATGCATCCATTGCACGTTCCAGTTTGGAATCAAGATTCCACGCATCAGTTGCATCGATAATATCTTGCAGCTCGGCCTGACGTGCAAACAAAGCATCCATCTTCTCCGGATCTTCATAATACTCCGGCAAACCAAACTTATTGTTTATTTCTTCATATTCAGCCAATGTATCTACAATAGGCTGTACTCCTTCCATCACTACCTCTTTGACGGTTTTTGTATCGTCCAAATGAGGCTCCTGTGCCAAATATCCTACCGAATATCCCGGAGAGAATACCACCTCTCCCTGATAGTTCTTATCCAATCCGGCAATAATCTTCATCAACGTAGATTTACCCGAACCGTTCAGACCGATGATACCGATTTTAGCACCATAGAAAAAAGAAAGGTAGATGTCTTTCAATACCTGCTTATTGTTTTGGAATGACTTGCTCACTCCAACCATTGAAAAGATAATTTTTTTATCGTCTGCCATATTCTTTTTATATTAAATTAGTCATTCTTTTTCGTCTATTCTCTTTACAAAATACCGATGCACATACCCTTCGTACAGCAAAGCTCCAGCCACACAAATACCCAAAGCCCACAAATGCACCTGTTCTACTCTACAGGCATCGGCACACATTCCAAGTAATACACCACCGGCAATACCAGCTTCCCATAGCAACTGATAAGTATGATATCCCGTGCCACGTTCGCAATGACGCGGTAAAAGAATCATCATCCTAAGGAACTGACCGATAGAGAATCCTGTACCGACACCGATAAGCAATGCTCCGGCATAATATGGAGAGTCACCACTTTTCATCCACCAGACAAGCAAACCGGCAGCTGTACACAACTGGCCGATTAGGATCTGTATACGCCCATTCAAAGGAGCTGTATAAATCTGTCTGATTAATAAATAAATCAGAAATCCCCCTCCTATGCAAAGATAAAAAAAAGTATCGGAAACCGTAACGAACAAGATTCCTAAAATAACAGGTACAGAGAGCATATTTATTCCCGGCACCAAAGTACGGAAAAGCAAAAAGCGGTCGAAAGAAAGCAGAGGAAGATTCAACGGTGCCCTGAAGCAAACCACTACCCATGAAACAAGAAGTGCTGCTATACCGCACAACGATGCTGAGACATACAATACGTACTGGAACATGAGCCAATGTCCGATTTCCAATCCCAACAGCACCCCTATCAGCATTCCTAAAATACTGCACCAGGCAAACACCCGGTTGGCTGCATTCCTTTTATTGCTGGGAGTTACATCAATCACCAATGTAGCTCCTGTAGCCATGACAGCAATCCCCATCAGCATTCCCTGCAACAGACGAAAACCAACGACCATCCATTCTGCAGTGGCATAAGGATAGGCCAAAGTCAATATTCCCAGCAAAAGTATACTTCGAATCGCTACTCCTTTACGGCTAAAAGCATCGACCAGATAATTATTGAATGCCCCTGGCAAAAAAAGAGCAAGTCCGAAAACCGCCAGCATACAGCCTGACTGTATCTCCGAATATCCCCAATCGGACACCATCCACTGATGAAGAAGAGGAAAGAGAATATATACAGCCGTATAAAACAGAAAGTTTGCAACAATCAGCAGGCAAAAATTACGATTCCATAAAATAGCATTTGCAAACGGATTCAATGATTCTCCCATATAAAATAGGATTAAAAATATTCAGAGAATAACAAAAGACACACATAGCGACTTTCTGTCATTCTCTGAAAAGTTTATACATTAATATTGTTCTGATTCATTGGGGAAATCGCATGCTTTCACATCCGCCACATACTGCCCGATGGCATCAGTCATCACGGTATGCAAATCGGCATAGCGACGCAAGAAACGAGGACTGAACCCTTTCGTCATTCCTAACATATCGGCTACCACCAATACCTGACCATCTACAGCACCTCCTGCTCCGATACCAATTACCGGAATAGTCAGTTCGCTTGCCACACGGGCTGCCAATTCTGCCGGAATTTTCTCCAAGACCAAAGCAAAGCAACCGGCTTCTTCAAGCAAATGAGCATCACGTATCAGTTTTTCAGCTTCTTCTTCACCTTTGGCACGTACCCCGTAAGTACCATATTTATTAATAGACTGAGGCATCAGTCCCAGGTGTCCCATTACCGGCATACCTGCTCCGATAATCCGGCGGATAGTATCAATTACCTCTTCGCCTCCTTCCAGCTTCAACGCATCAGCTCCGGTTTCCTTCATCATACGGATGGCATTACGTACACCGTCGAAAGGGTCGGCCTGATACGAACCAAAAGGCATGTCTACTACAACCAATGCACGCTTCACGCCACGCATTACCGATTTTCCATGATAAATCATCTGATCTACAGTGATAGGCAATGTAGTCACATTACCGGCCATTACATTGGATGCCGAATCACCCACTAATATCACATCAACTCCGGCTCCATCAACAATCTGTGCAATGGTATAGTCGTATGAGGTCAGCATTGATATTTTTTCTCCACGCTGTTTCATCTCAATAAGGCGATGTGTGGTTACTTTCCGCGCATCTCCCGAAAGATATCCTGCCATATATATTTCCTTTTAATAATTAAAAAACGGGGACAAAGTTAGCTGATTCTAATGAGTTTGGCAACAAATCAACTGAACAATAGCATAATATTTAAGACAGAGACTACAATAGCTATTGTATATAAGACAAATGTACTCCAACGGGAATTAGCATATTGCCCCATCACACGCTTCGAAGAAGTCAGCCCCACCTGTAAAAAAACAGTAAACGGAAGCTGCATGCTCAGTATCATCTGAGAAATAATCAATCCCTGGAAAGGATTTTCTATAAACATGATGATAACCAGTGCTATTCCCAGTGAAAGCAGAACTCCCAGGCGGGAATGTATATCCTTAATGTGATAAGACTCTCCAAAGATACCGGCAAAGATAGAGCCTGCTGCCATTCCGCTGGTAACGGTAGAAGAAATACCTGCCATCAGCAATGCCAGCGCAAAGATGATACCAGCCTGGTTTCCCAACAAAGGATCGAGCAAAGATTTTGCCTGCTGCAACTCCTCTACCGGAGTCTGATGTGCAAAGAAAGTAGTGGCCGCCAAAAGAATCATGGCACTATTAATAGCCCAACCTACTCCCATAGAGAACAAAGTATCATAAAACTCATACTTCAGAAGTTTCCGGATAGAAGCCTCATCCTTCCGGTTGTATTCACGACTCTGCACCACTTCCGAATGCAAAAACAAGTTATGAGGCATCACAACAGCACCCAGCACGCTCATAATAATCAGCAGACTGCCTTGCGGAATACTGGGTACCACCCACGAACGTGCTGCAAGTCCCCAGTCAATATCTACCAAAACCAACTCATATAAAAAAGACAAGCCAATGACAGACACAAAAGCAATAATTGCCCGCTCTATCCGCTTGTAAGAGTTCGTAAAAAGCATAATCACTACCAGTACCGTAGTCAGAACAGATCCCCAGATAATGGGAATATCGAATAGCATCTCCAGCGCAATGGCTCCTCCTAAGATTTCTGCCAGAGAAGTAGAAATAGATGCCAGTACCGCACTTCCCAATATAGGTCTCGCCACCCATTTGGGAGTATATCGGGTAGCCGCCTCACTCAGACAAAGTCCGGTCACAATTCCCAAATGGGCCACATTGTGCTGCAACACAATCAGCATGACAGTAGAGAGTGTCACTACCCACAACAGAGCATATCCATAGTCAGACCCTGCTGCAAAATTGGAAGCCCAGTTTCCCGGATCGATAAACCCTACCGTCACCAGCAATCCCGGACCTATATACTTAAAAAAGTCCAGACCACCCAAATACCGTTTGTGGTCTTTCCGTTTCAATTCTTTTATCAGATTCCACATAAGCCTTCAGTTTTCTATTTCAGTTTGGAAATATTCAATGCACCCGGTTCTTTCTATAAAAGAAGATTCGAAGGTTTCATAAATTCACAGATTTAAGAAACAGCTTAACCGGCATTATTATTACAAGGTTCTATTAAATACTAAACAGAATACACGCACAAAGGTTCAAATAAACCTTATTAGTCGAAGGTAAAATTAAAACTCAGCTGACCATCGTCTTTTTTAGGTGACTTGGGCAACAGCAGACGCCGGATGGCAGCAGCACCCAACTCCTGTATTGTTTTTTCCGGCAGTTCATTGCAAGTGATGAAATATTTCGCCTTTTTCATCACTACCCCCATCTTTTTCAACTCATAAAAACCGATACGCGAGAAACGGCGGGACAATACTATGAATTTAGCCGACTTTACTCCGATACCGGGCACGCGCAGCAACATCTCGTAATCGGCAGTATTGACATTCACCGGAAAACATTCCGGATGCCTCAACGCCCAAGCCAACTTCGGGTCTATTTCCAAATCCAGGTCGGGATGCCCGTCGTCTACCAACTCGTCCACCTTAAACTGATAATAGCGCAACAGCCAGTCGGCCTGGTAAAGTCGGTTTTCACGAACCAAAGGCGGCTGCTTCAGTGCCGGCAAACGCTTGTCGTACGTGTTGACAGCCACATAGCCGGAATAATACACACGCTTCATGGTAGAGTTTCCATAAAGCGAAGACGACACTTTCAGAATATCCTTATCTGTTTCGGAGGTAGCACCCACAATCATCTGTGTACTCTGTCCGGCCGGTGCAAAGCGGGGAGCACGGCGATAACGGCGACGTTCTTCAGCACTCTCCAACACCCCTTGCTGGATATACTGCATGGGAAGATATACACTCTGATGGTCTTTTTCCGGAGCCAGACGTTTCAGGTTTTCTTCCGTCGGAATCTCCAGATTTACACTCAGACGGTCGGCATAACGTCCTGCCTCAGCCACCAGTTCCCTACTCGCTCCCGGAATACTCTTCAGGTGGATATAACCATTGAAGCGATGCACTTCCCTCAAATCTTTTGCCACACGCACCAGCCGCTCCATGGTATAATCGGGATTACGCACCACACCGGAACTCAGAAACAGTCCTTCGATATAGTTACGGCGGTAAAACTCCATCGTCAGCTCCACCAGTTCGGACACAGATAAGGTAGCACGCGGAATATCATTGCTGATACGGTTAATGCAATACGCACAATCGTAAATACAATAATTGGTGAGCATCACCTTCAGCAAGGAAATACAGCGTCCGTCTTCCGAAAAGCTATGACAGATTCCCCAGCCCCCTACGGTATTTCCTACTCCTCCCTTCGTATTACGGCGAACCGTACCACTGGAGGAACAAGACACATCGTATTTGGCCGATTCTGTCAGTATCTTCAGTTTTTGTATTACTTGCTCGTTCATATCTCGCCTTTTCTTCCGCTATGAAGTTTCAAAAATAATGAGACTTAGTCTCTTCTGCAAATCTTTCGGATTTTTATCGTAACTTTGCAGGCGTTTTATCAAGCGTACTTTTATGTGGTTATTATTAGCATTCTGCTCGGCAGCACTGCTGGGCTTCTACGATGTATTCAAGAAAAAATCATTGGCAGGCAATGCCGTACTCCCCGTACTGGGACTGAATACACTTTTTTCCAGTCTGATATTCCTTCCGTTTATCTTGCTTTCGTATCTGAAACCGGAAAGTCTGCAAGACACCATTTTCTTCGTACCCGAATCGGGATGGGAAGTGCATAAATTCATTATTCTGAAGTCGTGCATCGTATTGAGTTCATGGATTTTCGGCTATTTTGGAATGAAACATTTGCCGCTTACCCTTGTAGGTCCTATTAATGCGACCCGACCGGTTATGACACTGGTAGGTGCCATGCTGATTTTTGGCGAACGACTCAATGTATACCAGTGGATAGGTGTCATTATGGCCATCATATCCCTGTTCCTGCTCAGCCGCTCCGGAAAAAAAGAAGGTATCAACTTTACACACAACAAATGGATTTGGTTTATTGTTCTGGCAGCACTATTCGGTACAGCCAGCGGATTGTACGACAAGTACCTGATGAATCATTTCAACAACATGGTGGTACAGTCGTGGTACAATATCTATCAGTTGTTTATGATGGGAGGAGTCATTCTCTTTCTTTGGCTTCCCAAGCGTAAAACTACCACTCCTTTTCACTGGAGCTGGTGCATTCTGCTGATATCCGTTTTCCTGACCGCTGCCGACTTTGTATACTTTTATGCTCTGAGCATGGAAGATTCTATGATATCCATTGTATCGATGGTACGACGGGGAAGTGTAATTGTCTCCTTCTTGTTTGGAGCCATGATGTTCCACGAAAAGAATCTGAAAAGTAAAATCATCGATCTGGTGTTTGTACTGATTGGTATGTTCTTCCTGTATTTAGGAAGCAAATAAACTCACCTGTCATCAGATAACACAATGATGCAAAAAACATTCTTTTTCTGTCTTTATTAAAAGAATATACATTTTCAGCTAACGCGTATTTGATACAAAATCCTCCTTTACGCATAGAAAAGGAGGATTTTTTTATTTCAAAAAGCCCTTATATTCTGCTATAAAGCATATTTCAACCAACTCGTAACAGGTGTAAATGCGACTTGTATCGGTAGCTTACGGTACCTGTAACACCGACCAACGATACTTGTATCATCGGGCAACGGTATTAATAGTGTAATCCAATGATACAAACAACGTTTTTTATACCTCATTTTAAGCTCCAAAGTCTGTTTTTCTTTCCTTTTTTGCTTACACAATTTCAATAACATATCGGTTTTATTTTCTGTTCTTTTACAGAGAAAAGACAGCGTTCTACTTATTCATCGCCTTTTATTAAAAGAAACACCAGATGCAGCTATCTTTCTGAATTTCCACAAAGCCTTAAAACGGCTGTTTTTTCCATCACGCTCGTACCGGAGCTCAAATATCGCCGTGTAGAGCCCTCTGTTTTGACATTTTGCCAAAGCTATACCTGCCGTTTTTTCTTCACTTGTTCGCTGACATTTTGTAAACAAATACTCCGGCACTTCCCCCCCTTTCCTCCTCTTAAAAACAAGGCTGCCATCCTCCGTCTTCAACAGACAGAGAATGGCAGCCGATATCAATAACTGCTGTGCCCTACAGGACCAGACAGAAATATTTTACTTATTTGCAGTTACCCGCGCAACGAGGTTTGATTTGTTTGAAGAAATCGTTACCCTTGTTGTCTACCAGGATGAATGCAGGGAAGTCTTCTACTTCAATCTTCCAAATAGCTTCCATACCCAATTCCGGATATTCTACACATTCGATGCTCTTGATGTTGTTCTGAGCCAGGATAGCAGCCGGACCACCGATAGAACCCAGGTAGAAACCACCGTGTTTCTTACAAGCATCGGTTACAGCCTGACTACGGTTACCCTTAGCCAACATAATCATAGAACCACCGTGACTCTGGAACAGGTCTACATACGGGTCCATACGTCCTGCAGTAGTCGGACCCATAGAACCACAAGCCATACCAGCAGGAGTCTTAGCCGGACCAGCATAGTAAATAGGATGATCTTTGATATACTGTGGCAAGTCTTCTCCACGATCCAGACGTTCTTTCAGCTTAGCGTGAGCAATATCACGGCCTACAATGATTGTTCCGTTCAATGACAGACGAGTTGCTACCGGATATTTGTCAAGTTCAGCCAGGATTTCCGGCATAGGACGATTCAGATCAATCTTCACAGCATTACCTTCACCAGCCTGACGCAATTCTTCCGGAATCAGTTCACCCGGATTAGAATCCAGTTTTTCAATCCAGATACCATCTTTGTTGATTTTACAACGGATGTTACGGTCTGCCGAGCAAGAAACGCCCAAGCCTACCGGACAAGAAGCACCGTGACGAGGCAAGCGGATGATACGTACATCGTGTGCATAGTATTTACCACCAAACTGAGCACCCAAGCCAATGCGGTGAGCTTCTTCCAATACTTGTTTTTCCAATTCTACATCGCGGAATGCACGTCCGTATTCATTACCTGTAGTAGGCAAGTTATCGTAGAAACGGGTAGAAGCCAATTTTACAGTCAGCAAGTTCTTTTCAGCAGAAGTACCACCGATTACAAATGCAATGTGATAAGGAGGACAAGCAGCTGTACCCAGAGTTTTCATCTTTTCTACCAGGAACGGAACCAATGTAGCCGGATTCAAGATAGCTTTTGTTTCCTGATACAGGTAAGTCTTGTTGGCAGAACCACCACCTTTTGTTACGCAAAGGAATTCATACTCCATACCCTGAGTAGCTTCGATATCAATCTGAGCCGGCAAGTTGCAACGAGTATTTACTTCTTCGTACATAGTAAGCGGCGCATTCTGAGAATAGCGAAGGTTTTCTTCTGTATAAGTTTTGTATACACCTAAAGACAAAGCTTCTTCATCGCAATATCCAGTCCATACCTGCTGTCCTTTTTCGCCATGTATAATAGCTGTACCAGTATCCTGACAGAAAGGCAATACACCTTTTGCAGCTACTTCTGCATTGCGCAGGAATGTCAATGCTACATACTTGTCGTTATCGCTTGCTTCCGGATCGGTAAGGATTTTTGCAACCTGTTCGTTGTGCGAACGGCGCAACATAAACGAAACATCACGGAAAGCGGCATTAGCCATTGCTGTCAAACCTTCTTTTTCAATCTTCAAGATAGGTTTTCCTTCAAACTCGCTTACTGATACATAATCTTTGGTAAGCAAATAGTATTCAGTTGTATCTTTACCGTGTTCGAACATCGGCTGATACTTGAATTCAGGTGTTGCCATAATTATCTGTTATTAATTAAATGTTAGTTATCGTGGAAGCAAAGGTACAAAGTATTATCGTAATTCTGGAAGATTTTTATAACCACTTTATTAGCAAGCAGTTCTGAGGATAAG
>UQPQ01000018.1 GCA_900542985.1 uncultured Bacteroides sp. | reverse complement strand
CAACTCAAAAACTAACAAACTCAAAAACTCAAAACAGACAAGGCCTTGTCAACTCAAAAAACTAAAAAACTAACAAACTAAAAAACTCAAATTAATATTGACAAATAGTAGGCTCACGGTATTCGTACCGTGGGCCTGCTTTGTTTTTATGCTTTCCATTTTTTCTCATAAACACATTTTTAATATTAAAAAGACTATTTGTGTTAAAAGACACAGAAGTAATTTAAACAACATTGCATATTTTAAAAAATAAAAACTTTTATATAAAGTTGTTTTATTATATACAATCACATATATTTGTGATGCATTAGATAAATATCCTAACAAATTGATGGGAAGTATGAAAAAAACACTATCACAAATTAATCTGCCACCCTCTTAAAAACAGATGGTGCAATGCTAAACTTTGTTATTTTATTCTAGCAATAGGTGCTTCGCCAATATGCAACCAACAAATGTGTTTAGCGGCAGAAAACCACAACTACCAAAAGACAAAAGATGTAAACAATGAGGGAAAAATTACTTATCAGGGCGTAGTTGTAGATGATACAGATATGCCACTTCCTGGCGTAAATGTAACATTCAAAAACGCCAAAGGAGTAGGTGTTGTAACCGATCTGGATGGAAAATTTTCAATTGCTATTCCGGAAAATGTACGCAGCCTTATTTTCTCTTATGTAGGTATGAAAACGCAGACCATAAATCTTTCCGGAAACAGAGACAATATAAAGGTACGTCTGGAACCGGATGTAGTATCGCTGCAGGAAACTGTTATCACCGGTATCTATACCAGAAAGGTAGAAAGCTTTACCGGTTCTATGGCTACTTATTCTGAAAAGGATTTGAAAATAATAGGCAACCAGAATGTATTGCAGAGCTTGAAGGCACTGGACCCGTCGTTTATTATTCTGGAAAACAATCTTGCCGGTTCTGACCCGAATGCGACAATGAATCTGAACATCGGAGGTAGTACAAACATCGTGGGACTGGAAACTGAATATACCACCAACCCGAACCAGCCGCTGTTTATCCTTGATGGATTTGAAACGACTCTTTCTACTATCACCGACCTTAGTATGGACCGTATTGCCAGCATCACCATCTTGAAGGATGCATCGTCTACCGCAATCTATGGTGCAAAGGCTGCCAATGGTGTAGTAGTAGTAGAAACCAAGAAACCGGAAGCCGGCAGATTGAGATTCAACTACAACGGTAACTTTGGTGTAGAATGGGCTGATCTGACAGACTATAACCTGATGAATTCTGAAGAAAAACTGCAATATGAAAAACTGGCAGGATATTATGGTGATCTGGGTGAAGACGGACAAATTATTGATGAATATTATCGCACACTGTATAACCAGCGTTTGCTGAGAAGTAAACAGGGACTGGATTCGTACTGGCTGAATGAGCCGCTGCGTACAGGTTTCACACAGAGTCATAACATCTTTGCAGAAGGTGGTGACGCGGCGTTCCGATATGGTATCGGTATGACTTATACCAATACACAGGGTGTAATGAAAAACTCAAGCCGTGACATTTTGAACGGTAACGTACAGTTGACTTACCGAATTGATAAGTTTGCGTTCTCTAACCAAACCAATATTACCAATACGGGTATAGAAAATCCGATGGTATCGTTCAGCAGCTTTGCCAAAACAAACCCGTTCTACGATAAATACAATGAATATGGAGAAGTAGAACAGGTCATCGAAACAATTAAGACTCCAAGTGGTACACAGTATATTACTAACCCGTTGTGGGACTTGCAGCAGAAGAGTTTCGACAAGACCAACCAGCTGGCATTTACAAATAACTTCCAGATTGAATACAGACCGCTGACTGAATTGAGAATCAGAGGTAAATTCGGACTTACTGTAGGACGGAGTACTGCAGAAAAGTTCCAGTCACCGAAAATGAGTACATACCTGACTACAGATCAGCTGAAACGAGGAAGTTACTCGGAATCAAATACAAAATCTTCTTCATACGACGGTAGCTTGGATGTATCGTATGGTAAGACTTTCGGAGATCATACCATCAACGCAATCGGAGGTATGCAGATCAGCGAAAGCAATACAGACTTATCGCAGTTCTCTGCAATAGGTTATTCCAGCGACTTGTTCTCGAATCCGAACTTCTCAAACGGATATCCGGATGGTGGTAAACCGTATTCAACCATTTCGAAAACAAGACATGCCAGCTATTATGCCAACTTCAACTATGGATATAAGCTGAGATACCTGGTAGACCTTAACCTCCGTACCGACGGTTCGTCTGTATATGGTGTAAATAATCCGTTCTCTACTACCTGGTCATTCGGTTTGGGATGGAACATCCACAACGAAGCATTCTTCAAACCGAACGATATTCTGAATTACCTGAAACTGCGCTACTCATTGGGTAACCCGGGTAATGCCAACCTGAACGCTAAAATGGCGAACAGTATCTATACTTATTATACAAGCTATCCGAATATGTTCGGACTGGCTGCGTTAATCAGTACTTGGGGTAACAGCGGATTGCAATGGCAGCGTACCAACGAACAGAACTTTGGTATCGACGTGGAAATGTTCGACAACAGATTTAAACTGAGTACAGACTTCTTTATCAAGAAAACCGACCCGCTGTTGCTGAACATCGACTTCCCGCCTTCATCTGGTATTTCGAAAGTGCCTATGAACGTAGGTGCCATGAAGAACCGTGGTGTAACCTTTACAACAAGCTACATCCTGATGAGAAGCAACGACCTGAACTGGACCATCAATGCAAACTTGAGACACATCAAGACTACTTATTACAACATTGGTGATTTGCTGGAAAAATACAATGAACAAGGTAGAACCAACCAGACTCTGATACGATACTACGATGGAGCCAGCAGTACAGCAATGTATGCAGTGCGCTCGGCAGGTATCGACCCGATGACCGGTAACGAAATCTTTATCAAGAAAGACGGTTCGTACACCTTTAAATGGGATTCGGCCGATGAAGTAGTTTGCGGAGATACTACCCCCGACGTAGAAGGTTCTTTCGGTACTTATCTGTATTGGAAGGGATTCTCAATAAACGCAACCTTTACTTACCGTTATGGCGGACAGGCTTTCCTCTCTACCCTATTCAACAAAGTAGAAAACATCAGCGATGTAGAAGTGAAATACAACCAGGACAAACGTGCATTGTACGACCGCTGGCAGAAACCGGGAGATATCGCGAAGTTTAAACGTATCGACGATACAAGCCAGACAAATATGTCTTCACGATTTATCGCAGATGACAACACACTGGAACTGTCGTCTTTGTCGGTAGGTTACGAATGTACTGACGTAAAATGGCTGAAAACAATCGGAGCTTCGGCATTCAACATCCGTTTGTATGGTAATAACCTGTTCCGTCTTTCTACAATCAAGGAAGAAAGAGGTATAGATTATCCGTTCTCAAGAAAAATTTCAGCTTCAATTGGTATCCGCTTCTAAAACTGCTAAAATTATTACATTATGAAAATAAAAAAATATCTGACCAGATTCATGCTTGTTTGTTGCATGGGAATCGCCACTTCTTCTTGCGCCGAATGGCTGAAAGTTGATATGGAAGATGGTATTATGGAAGATGCATTATATCAAGAAAACGAAGGATTCCTGACTGTACTCAACGGAGCTTACAGCAGCTTAAATGAGGTGTATGGAAGCATCTGGTCGATGGGGCCGCTTGATGTAATGGCTCAATATTACAATGTACCGGCCAACGGTACTCATCCGTATAAAGTATATGCAAGCTACAGCTATACTGATGCTACATTTGAAAGTACATCTGGTAGCTTATGGACCAGACTGTATCAGATAATCGCCAACCTGAACGTCCTGATTGATCACTGCGACAGAGAAGGTAGTGCCATCTCGCCGAGATATTATCCTTTCGTAAAAGGAGAAGCACTGGCTATGAGAGCCATGATTCACTTCGATTTGCTGAGATTCTACGGACCGATTTATTCGTCACAGACAGAATCGACTCCGGCAATCCCTTATCTGGATATCCCGAACAACAAGGATATGGTGGCTATATCTTCGGCCAAGGAAGTATGCGAAAAGGTATTGAGAGACCTGAAAGAAGCTGAAAAGCTGCTGAATGAAGACCCTATCAGAGAAGAAGGAGTAATGGCTTCGGATTCGGAAATTCCCAATGAATCGAATAATTTGAGATACAGACAGTACAGACTGAACTACTATGCGGTACAAGGATTACTCACTCGTCTGTATATGTGGATGGGCAACAAGACAGAAGCCTACAATTGTGCAACAACATTGCTTGCTGAGGTGTATTTAAACGATACATTCCCATGGGTTACCAAAAGTGCAGCCACTTCTGTAAGTGCTCCGGACAGACTCTTCTCTACCGAAGTAATGTTCGCACTGTACAATACCAGCCGCGATAATCTGTACGACGGTCTTTACGGACAAAGCCTGGAAGGTAATGCACTGACTTTCGTAGGTGGTCTTTCGGGAGAAAACTCAAAACTGGAATCCTTCTACGGTAAAAACAGTTCAAGCGACTACAGACGAAAGATGTGGGAAGAAGTGGTAATTACCGGCGACGACGATGACGAAGGTGCTGCTACCGAAAGTACCGGTATCACCTACTTCCTGAAATATGAAAAAGTGAGCACCGATTCACACTTCAGATACATGATTCCACTGATGAGAATAAGCGAAATCTATCTGGCAGTAGCCGAATGCAGCAACGACTTGGAAGAAGTGGCAACATGCCTGCATCAGATAAGATGGAACAGAAACCTGACACAGGACGAAGAAGTGACAGAAGAAAACAAAATGCGCCTTATCACCGAAGAATTTGCACGTGAAGTCATCGGAGAAGGACAGCTGTTCTATTTCTACAAGAGAAATGCAATGACGGAATTCCCGTCGGGTACAGAAGCAAACGGTACTTATAAGATGTTGCCGTCATCGTATGTGGTACCATTGCCGAAAGTAGAAACAGATAACAGACAATAACAAACACTTGATAATAATTGATGAGTATGAAAAAAATAAAATATTGCACATATGCCCTGATGGCTATGATGGGACTTTCGTCCTGTGAAAAGGAAATCATGAGTTATGAGGGAGTGGATGGACTGTATTTTGACGTTCGCTGGGGATCGGCAGAAAGAGACCCGGAAACACAATGGGGACATCAGTCGTATACTCCGGTGGAATTTGGAAATATGACAGAAGAGTCGTATACTGTGCAACTGAGAGTGAGAACAAGCGGAACTGCCAAGGATTATGACAGACCGTTCTCTATCATCATCGGCAAGGATAGTACCAACGCAATAGCAGGTGAAGATTATGTAGAATTTGCAAAAGATTACGTGATAAAGGCAGGAGAACAGTTTGCTTACATCGATGTAACCATCAACCGTACTGAAAGAATGCAGAACGATACAGTTGCATTGCAGCTCAGACTGATTCCGAACGAATACTTCACTTGTCCGTTTACCAACTACGAGGATAATCCGGTATTCGATGCTCCGGAAAAACGCTATGGATATAACCCCGATGCAACCGTTCACAAAATTGTGGCATGCGACGTGATGGCAAAACCGGAAGGATGGTGGGGAGACTTTACCGGTAGCGGCGGTGGACCGTTCGGTAAATACTCAAGAACCAAATGGCTGCTGATGATGGAAGTAACCAATACGACTGTAGAAGATTATGCTTCACGTATCGGAACCAATCCTACCATGCCGATGGCTCGTGCCAACGCCATCAGTGAAACTTTTGCCAACTATTTGCTGGAAGAAGCCAAAAAAGGACGGGAACATGCAATCTTGGACGAGGATAATACCATGATGTGGTGCAGCTACGTAAACACCATCGATCCGAATGCATGGAAAGAGTTTGATACTCCGGATGATTATTATAAAGGTGAATAATTAACCTAATATCTGACATTTATGAAATTTAAATATATCTATTTGACAATACTTGCAGGAGGGTTGAGCCTGAATGCCTGTGTAGACGACAAAGGTTCATACGATCGCTTGCCTGTAAATGAGCTAACAGTAGAAGGAGTAGAAACAGAATACTCTGTGTTGGCCGGTATCACAGAGTTGGAGATTAATCCGACAATCAAGGGAAGTGTACTGGGAGAAGATGAAAGCCAGTATAAATATACCTGGTATATCTGTCAAAGTACCATTATCAACAACGATCATACACATACAGTATTAGGTAATGAAAAGAACCTGAAAACTGTAGTGGTAGCCAATCCGGGAACCTACAAGCTGTATCTGGAAATTACCGATGCATCGACAGGAATTGAATGGGTAGCTTCTGAATCTTCACTGACCGTAACCACTTCGCTCACCACCGGATTTTATCTGTTTGGCGACGATGCAAACGGTAATGTAGCCATGGATTTCCTCAGTATGCCGGACAGTGAAGGCGATACTGCAGTCATCCATAATATCTTTACCAATTCGGCACAGCTGAAGGGAGCCGAAGACCTGATGTATACCGGATATACTTACGCTTCAAGTGCTATCATCAACTTGTGGGCTGTCACAGAATCGGGTTCCTATAAACTGGAAAACTCTATTCAGGATAAGACCATCTTCGATATAGACAAGAATTATAACGAATCGTATACCTTCCCTTCCGGTTTGATACAGCACCCTGTAAAAGTATTGGAACAGTTCCCGCAACAGTATGTATATGGCTATGCAGCCAAATATTCGGACAGAGGTTTTATCACCGAAGACGGTGTATTTATCGCTTCCATCATGCTGGGCGAAGTGTTTGCCAGCCCTGTAAACCGATACTCACTGTCGAGCACCAAACTGTTCAAGCCTTATCCGAAGGCATTCTACTACTGGGACGGATCGTCAACCAACACTTCATTAAAAGCAATCGTATTGTATGATATGGATGCAAACTGCTTCGTAACAGTAGAAAAAACCGGTAGTTCTTACAGCAGTATCTTTACCGAAAAGAACTGTAAGAAGCTGGTCGATCAGGGGGGAGCATTCCCATGGAATCAGGACAAACGTACTATCGTATACGGAGAAAACAACTGGGCCAACAGCTATGCACTGATGAAGAGTACAGAAAACAATACCGACTTCTATATCTACAAAATGCTGGTTAGAGATCCGGTGAACCCGACAAAGGTAGGAGGATACTCACTGACTACCACTGAGGCACCCGAACTGGACAAGGCGAAGTTCATCTCATTCTCTCCGGAATATCCTATCATGATTTATGCTACCGACCGGACTTTCTATAAATACAACTATGAAACGAAGAAAGCAGATGTCGTGAAAACTTATGACGGAGAAATCACTTATGCTGCATTCGACTGGCGTTCAAGAGGACAGCTTGATATCGTAATTTGTACCTACGATGCAAGTGCAGAAGAAGATAAGAGAGGTACCATCTATAAGTATGAATTGGGACAGACACTGGAAATCACTCCTATCATGACAGGTAGAGCGCTCGACAAAGAGTTTGTATACAATACTCCACTTAAAGTGAAGAAGGTGGAATACAGAAACAGTACACGATAAGTAAAAACATCATTATTTTATTGATTCATGAAAAAAACAATAATAGCCCTTGCATTGGGAATGGTTGGATTTGTGCCTCTTATGGCACAAACCAACTTCAGACACATAAGTTTTGAAGAAGCCGTAAAACAGGCTAAAGCAGAAAAAAGACTTTTGTTTGTCGACTTTTATACAGACTGGTGCGGTCCATGCAGAAAAATGGCTCAGGAGGTTTTCCCACAAAAGAAAGTCGGAGATTTCTTCAACGAGCAGTTTGTATGCATTAAGCTGAACGCAGAAAAAGAAGGAAAGGAATTGGCAAAACGTTACAGCGTAAAGGTCTACCCTACTTTTCTGGTAATAGATGATAAAGAGCAGGTAAAAGCAACCATTACCGGAGCGGCATCGGGAGAAGCCTTTATCGAGAAAGTGAAAAAGGAGCTGAACCCGGAACTGACACCGGAACGTATGAAAGAAAGATACGACAAGGGAGAAAGAACACCGGAACTGATTAATGCGTATGCCATGTCGCTCCTGGAGAAAAAGAAAATGAAAGAGGGCTTCGAAGTCATAAACGGCTATTTCGCATCGCTGACCGACAAGCAGAAACTGGCTAAGGAAAACTTCTTCCTGTATACACTTTACACCACTAACGTACGGGATGAAAAGGCTGAATATTTGCTTGCACACGTGAATGAATGTAAAGGAGAAACCAAACAGGAGGCTCTGAAGGTGTTGCAGAAGCTGTATTATTCGGAACTGCTTTCTTATCTTTCCGGACATTACTTTGCGAGCAAACAATATAACCAGGAAGCGTATCAGGAAGTAAAAAACACCATCCTGTCACTGAAACTGGACAAAGAATATCCTTTCCAGCCGTTGTTCGACATTGTGGAATGTTACGCCAAAGGGGACATGAGAGCACACTTCGAACTGGTAAAGAGCAAAAAGAAAGAAATGGCTGAAAAAGATTTCGAACTGATTCTGCTCAATGTAACCCGCCTTTATCCGAACTCTCCGGAACTGATTCCGGATGTAATCAGCTATATACGTAGCAGTCTTCCAGAGTTAAAAGCGGCAAACATCATGATGATGGGACAGATTCTGATGCAACTGGAAAAGAAATAATTCCCTCATATCCGCAAAATCAATAAAAAACGCGACTTGTATCAACGGGCAACGCGACTTGTATCGATAAGCAACGATACAAGTATCGCAAGCCTCCGATACAAGTCGCGTTTTTTGTATCAATAGATAAAATCAGAATTCGAACTTTTCGAGTTTCATGGCTGCAAGCTCCTGTATCTTTGGAACCAATGTGGTAAAATGAGCTGCCTGTTCGTGTGCAGATAAAGAAGCGGCATCTTTCCATGTTTCGCAAATCATCAACACATCTGCGCGGGTAGCACTTTCAAACAAGTCGTATGCTACACAACCATTATCCTGCAAAGATGCAACAACCAATTCTTTGGCCAAAGCTACTACAGCTTCGCGATTCTGTTTTTCTACCTGAATAAATACGTTCAATCGAATCATAACTAACTATCTGTTTTAAATTGTTATACATAAAAGGACATCAGCCCTCAAAAAAAAGCCACTGAAAGAAAAACGGAGATTTACATGAAATGTTCATATAAACCTCCGTATTTTCATTTATATACAATAAAATGCGTTTACCATTCTATAAACTTACCTCTTGCCTTACGTTCTTTGAGCAGTTCTGCCAGACGTTTGTTTTTGGAAGAAGCAATGTACTTACGACCGAAGATATTCGGAATGGCTACTCCCAAGGCAATGACCATAATGACCAGACCGGAATTGACACCGCTCTCGATGGCTTTCATCAGTGGAGTTACCTGATCGATAGACTGTACATTGATATTGATGATACCAAACAGCATACGGTACATCAATACTCCCGGAATCATCGGGATAACCGAAGGGATGGTAAGTACGTGGTTAGGTACATGGAACCAGTGTACGGCTTTCACGGCAATAAGGCTCACCAGTACCGAACCTGAGAAAGAACCGATAACCAGACCCATATCCAAACCGATATTGTCTGTGCTGGGACCCAGATTGACAAAGTTACGGGTACATACCGCAATGATACCACCAATCGCTACTACCCACAACAAACGGCGCTGGATGTTGAAAATCATCGAGAAGCCCATTGCCGAAATTGCAGCTGCAATGGCATATTCCCAATAAGCATGGTGAGGCACCATACTGATGGTCGGGAAGAAGTCGGCAATGTGACACAGTTTCACCGCAAAGGCAATACCAAATGCCATCGCCGCTACCGTCAGAAGGGTATTGACAGCTCGTACAATACCTACCTGTATGTAATTGTCGAGCATATCGTCGACAAAGTTAATCAAAGGAACACCCGGTACGATGAACAGGGCACAAGCCAACAGCGGGTGCCACGGAGTAGTGGTCCACTCTGCCGGAAGCAATGTAGATGCCCATGCCAGAATAGTAGATACAAAGGCAGCAATGGCAATACCCATATAATGATTCAAACCGGACTCGTTGCATTTGGCACGTATACGCATACCGATAATGGCTGCAATGGAAGCATAAAGGAAAGCCATCCAGTCGCAACCGAACTGAATACAGAATCCACCGCAGGCAAAGCCGGCACCGATGGCTACCTGCCAGGGAGTATAGTTACGCTTCTTGGTACGGATTTTCTCCAATTCTTCTTCGTAACGGTCGAGTGAATAATCTTCCTCAATGGCACGCCATGAAAGTTTGCTGACTTCGGAAATAGCAGTCATATTCACCCCATGAGTTTCAATACGCTGGAATTTGGTAAACGAATAATCGCCATCGCTTACATTTACCATCAGCATGGTAAAACTTACATTGATATGGAGCTTCTCTTCAGGGATACCCAAATAAGCGGCTGTACGCTTCATGTTTCTGACTATACGGTTGGTATCGGCCAAACTTTCCACCAAAAGTTTTCCCGTACGCAACAATAGATCCACTCTACGATGCAACAGCTGATCGTGAGCCTTTACAGTTGTCTCTAAATGTTCCTCTAATATCATTTTGTTATAAAGATTTTTTCGGGGTGCAAAGTTAAGAAAAATATCTTTAAAATCAGTACCTTTGCACCCCGAAGTTAAAAAAACGATGAAGAAAGTATCGAGAATAGAACAAGAGAAACAGACGGTAAGGCAGATGATACATTTCTACTGCCGGCACAAGGAAGGAAACAAAGAACTCTGTGCAGCGTGCAGTGAACTGCTGGAATATGCGCTGGCACGTCTATCGAAATGTCCTTTTGGAGAAGAAAAGAAAACCTGCCGTTTGTGTAAAATCCACTGCTACAGCCCGAAAATGAAGGAACGTATCTGCGAGGTAATGAGATATGCCGGGCCACGCATGATGATTTACCATCCCATTACCGCATTGAAACATTTATGGAGAGAACTTGACTGAAAAATAATTACACAGAAACAAATTGAACTAAACTTCCAGACTCACCATTATTCACAAATTGAGGATTTTTTCTACAAAACCAATCTACACTCTTCTACAGAAGAAGGAGATTGAAGAGATTTACCACATTGATTTTCAACATTCAAATAAAATCTGTATCTTTGGCATATATATTGCCCATAACCACATAGTGGCATCTAAAACAACAAAAACTTAAATGATTATGAGACGTTTTTTGACAAAGAAGGACTTAAAGATTAAAAGGAAACAAACTATTTACACAGGGATAGGTATTCTGATTATCATAGCGTTGTATCTTTTCCTGACCCGCGAAAAGAAACCTGTACCCGAAGCACCGGTAGTTTGCGTAACACCAACACAGCAGCAGGATGTGGAAATTTATGGGGAATATGTAGGACGAATCAGAGCACAGCAGTTTGTAGAAGTACGCGCCCGTGTAGAAGGGTTCCTTGAACAGATGTTGTTTGCGGAAGGTACTTATGTAAAACGGAATCAGGTGCTGTTTGTCATCAATCAGGACCAGTACCGTGCCAAAGCGGATAAGGTAAGGGCACAATTGAAAAAGGATGAAGCACAGGCGCATAAGGCAAAACGCGACCTGGATCGTATCCGTCCGCTATATGAACAGAATGCAGCCAGCCAGCTCGACCTCGACAACGCAGTGGCTGCGGTAGCCAGTGTAGGCATGAGCCAGGCCGACCTGGATCAGGCAGAACAGGAACTGGGATATACCATTGTACGCTCTCCTATCTCAGGTCAGATCAGTGAACGTCATGTCGACTTGGGTACACTGGTGGGTGGCAGCGGTAAATCGCTTCTGGCAACTATCGTAAAAAGTGATACAATCTTAGTAGACTTCAGTATGACTGCACTGGATTATCTTAAGGGTAAAGAACGTAACGTCACTCTGGGACAAAAAGACTCTACCCGCTCATGGCAACCTACCGTTACCATTACTTTGCCAGACAACAGCGTATATAAATATAAAGGACTGGTGGACTTTGCCGCACCTCAGGTAAACCCGAAAACAGGAACATTCTCCGTTCGTGCCGAACTGGCTAACCCGGATCACGTGTTGCTGCCCGGACAGTTTACAAAAGTAAAGGTATTGCTCGACGTACGTAAAAATGCAACGGTTGTTCCACAGAAAGCTTTGATTATAGAAAAGGGTGGCGCTCACATCTTTGTAATGAGAAAAGACTCGACTGTAGAAAGACGCTTCATCGAACTGGGACCTGAATTCCAGAACAATGTAGTGGTAGAACGTGGTCTGTCGGCCGGAGAAATCATCGTAAGCGAAGGATTCCACAAACTGACTCCAGGCATGAAGGTACGAATTGGAAAACCAGCAGCCGAAACACAAGAGTAAAGCGGATTTAGTAAGAACCCTTAAAAACAAACATTCATGAAAGTCAGCTTTTTCATCGACAGACCGGTATTCTCGGCTGTCGTCTCCATATTAATTGTCATTGTGGGTATCATCGGTCTGATGATGCTTCCAATCGACCAATATCCCCAGATTACCCCTCCGGTGGTAAAAATCAGCGCTTCGTATCCGGGTGCCAGTGCCGTAACCGTTTCGCAAGCGGTGGCTACTCCTATCGAACAGGAGTTGAACGGTACTCCGGGAATGATTTACATGGAATCGAACAGCTCCAACTCCGGAGGTTTCTCGGCAACTGTTACATTTGATATTTCTGCCGACCCGGATCTGGCGGCTGTGGAAATACAGAACCGTATCAAACTGGCGGAGTCCCGACTTCCGGCAGAAGTGATACAGAATGGTATCAGCGTAGAAAAACAGGCTCCAAGCCAGTTGATGACCATCTGTCTGACCTCAGACGATCCGAAGTTTGATGAAATCTACCTTAGTAACTTTGCTACACTGAACGTAATCGACCTGTTGAGACGTATTCCGGGAGTAGGTAGAATCTCGAACGTGGGTGGACGTTACTATGCCATGCAAATCTGGGTAGATCCGGCCAAACTGGCCAATTTCGGACTGACCGTACAAGATGTCCAGAATGCCCTGAAAGACCAGAACAGAGAATCGGCAGCCGGTGTATTGGGACAGCAGCCTGTCACAGGACTGGATATCACCATTCCAATCACCGCACAGGGACGTCTGTCTACTGCCGGACAATTTGAAGAAATTGTACTGAGAGCCAATCCGGACGGATCGCTTATCCGCCTGAGAGACGTGGCAAGAATTTCGCTGGAAGCTGCATCGTATAATACCGAAAGTGGTATCAACGGAGGAAATGCAGCCGTACTGGGTATCTATATGCTTCCGGGAGCCAACGCTATGGAAGTCGCAGAAAATGTGAAAAAGGAAATGGAGAATATCAGCCGGAACTTTCCGGAAGGACTGGAATACAACATTCCGTTCGATATGACAAACTACATTTCCCAGTCTATCCACGAAGTATACAAGACCTTGTTCGAGGCACTTGTGCTGGTTATCATTGTGGTATACTTGTCACTGCAAAGTTGGCGGGCCACTCTGATTCCGGTAGTAGCCGTACCGATTTCTTTGATTGGTACATTCGGATTCATGCTGATATTCGGGTTCTCACTGAATATGCTGACGCTTTTGGGACTGGTACTGGCCATCGGTATTGTGGTGGACGACGCCATTGTGGTGGTAGAAAATGTGGAACGAATCATGGAAGAGGAGAAACTCAGTCCGTACGAAGCGACCAAGAAAGCCATGGAAGGCCTGGTAGGAGCAGTCATTGCTACCTCACTGGTACTGGCTGCGGTGTTTGTGCCGGTTAGCTTCCTGTCGGGTATTACCGGTCAGCTGTACAGACAGTTTACCGTGACCATCGTAGTATCCGTACTTCTGTCTACGGTAGTAGCCTTGACGCTGAGTCCTGTAATGTGTTCATTGATTCTGAAACCGGAAGATCCCAACAAACCCAAGAACCGGGTGTTCCGTGCCATAAACAACTGGCTGAACATCGGAAACAACCATTACGTAAAATGGATTAGCCAGACTGTCAAGCACCCACGCCGTGTAATCGTAGGGTTCGGTATGGTACTCATTATGATATTTGTGTTCCACAGACTGACTCCGACCAGTTTCTTGCCGATTGAGGACCAGGGATACTTTACCGTAGAGCTGGAACTGCCGGAAAGCAGTACACTGGAAAGAACACGCGAAGTGACCGACCGCGCCATCGACTTCCTGATGAAGGAACCGGGTGTAGCCTATGTACAGAATGTGACTGGTAGCAGTCCGCGTGTCGGTACCAACCAGGCAAGAAGCCAGCTGACAGTCATCCTGAAGGAATGGGAAGACCGGGACAAAATCACCATCGACGAAATTATGGACCGCGTACGCAAAGAGTTCAAGGAATATCCCGAATGTAAGGTCTATCTTTCTACCCCGCCGGTAATCCCCGGACTGGGTACATCGGGAGGTTTTGAAATGCAGCTCGAAGCACGTGGAGACGCTACTTTCGACGACCTCGTGGCAGCAACAGATACACTGATGTATTACGCATCGCAATGGAAAGAAATAGCCGGACTCTCGTCTTCACTGCAGGCAGAGATACCTCAGCTTTATTTCGATGTAGACCGCGATAAGGTGAAACTGACCGGAGTACCGATGGCAGATGTATTCTCTACCATGAAAGCTTATACCGGTTCGGTTTATGTAAACGACTTCAACATGTTCAACCGTATTTACCGTGTTTATATACAGGCTGAAGCTCCTTACCGTGCACACAGAGACAACATCGGACTCTACTTTGTACGCGGAGGAGACGGGGATATGATTCCGCTGACTTCTTTGGGAACAACCAGCTATACTACCGGACCGGGAAGCATCAAGCGCTTCAACATGTTCAACTCTGCCGTAATACAGGGTACAGCAGCCAACGGAGCCAGCTCCGGACAGGTAATGGAAAAACTGGAACAGCTTGCACGGGAAAAACTGCCCGACAACATCGGAGTAGAATGGAGTGGTCTTTCTTATCAGGAAAAGAAAGCAGGAGGACAGACAGGTATCATCCTTACCCTGGTGTTTATCTTCGTATTCCTGTTCCTTGCAGCACTGTATGAAAGTTGGACCGTGCCTGTAGCCGTACTGATATCATTGCCGGTAGCCGTATTGGGAGCATACGCCGGTGTAGCACTCTGCGGACTGGAGAATGATACTTATTTCCAGATTGGTCTGGTCATGTTGATTGGTCTGGCTGCCAAGAACGCCATCCTGATTGTAGAGTTTGCCAAAGACGAAGTAGACAAAGGAAGAGGACTCATCGAATCGGCCTTACATGCAGCCCAGTTGCGTTTCCGCCCTATCCTGATGACCTCACTGGCCTTTATCCTCGGAATGATTCCGATGGTTATTGCAAGCGGTCCGGGTTCGGCAAGCCGTCAGGCAATCGGTACCGGTGTATTCTTCGGAATGCTTGTAGCCGTAACCATTGGTATCGTATTGGTTCCGTTCTTCTTTGTAATGATTTACAAGGCTACCAACAAACTGAAAGCAAAAAAAGCTAACTAATTCGGACGACTCATGAAAAAAACGAACTATATATATCTGGTTTTATGCACACTGACAGCTACCCTATTCCTGGGAAGCTGCCAGTTGGGAAAGCACTACACACGCCCTAAACTCAACCTGCCGGAGACCTTGGACAGCACCAGCGTAGACTCCACATCGCTCGGTGATTACTCGTGGGAGGAAATGTACACAGATACCACTCTGCAGGCACTTATCCGCAAAACGCTTACCTACAACAAAGACATGCTGATTGCAGCAGCCCGGGTAAAGGAACTGGCTGCCATGAAACGCATTGACTATGCCAATATGTTTCCGGCTGTAGGAGTTAAGGCTTATGGAGAAAAAGAAGGTGAAAACTATGGAGGAGACCATTACAAATCGAGCAACGAGTTCGACCTGAAAATCGGGGCAACTTGGGAACTCGACTTATGGGGAAAACTGCGTTGGAACAGAGATAAAAGTCTGGCCGAATTTATGGGCTCCATCGAAAACCAGCGCGCACTGAAAATGACGCTCATCGCACAGGTGGCACAGGCTTATTTCGAACTGGTAGCACTGGACAACGAGCTCTCAATTGTACGAAAGACCGTAGATGCACGCCGGGAAAGTTTACATCTGGCCCGCATCAGATACGAGGGTGGTCTGACTTCGGAAACAGCATTCCGTCAGGCACAGGTAGAGTTGGCCCGTACAGCCACTCTGGTTCCCGATTTGGAACGGAAAATAGCATTGAAAGAAAACGAAATTGCCTTCCTAAGCGGCGATTATCCTCACCACATCCAGCGCTCTATTCTTCCTGAAGAAGTAATGTTCACCAACAGCCTTCCGGTA
Source organism: uncultured Bacteroides sp. (assembly GCA_900542985.1). Lineage (GTDB taxonomy): Bacteria > Bacteroidota > Bacteroidia > Bacteroidales > Bacteroidaceae > Phocaeicola > Phocaeicola acetigenes. The sequence goes on along the minus strand of UQPQ01000018.1, from coordinate 39,935 downwards.
GGCCTTCCTTCTACCTTACTGGAAAGAAGACCGGATGTACGCCAGGCAGAACAGGCACTGATTGCAGCCAATGCTTCTGTAGGAGCAGCCTTTACCAACCTGTTCCCGACTATCTCGCTGACAGCTTCTTACGGTGCTGAAAGTGCAGAGCTGAAAGACTTGCTGAAGTCGCCTTATCACCTGCTTTCGGTAAATATTCTGCAGCCCATCTTCGCCATGGGAAAGAACCGGGCCATGCTGAAAGCCAAGAAAGCAGCCTGCGAACAGGCAGCCTATGCCTACGAAAAAGCAGTGCTCAATGCATTTAAAGACGCCTACAATGCAATCGTTGAGTTCAACAAGATAAAAGAAGTATACGAAACCCGCCTGCGTTTGGAACAAGCATCGAAAAGTGCCCTCGACCTGGCTCAGTTGCAGTATATCAATGGAGTAATCGGATATATGGACTTGCTGGACGCACAGCGTGGATATCTGGACGCACAGATCAGTCTAAGCAATGCCATCCGCGACAAGCAGATTACCATGATCAACTTGTATAAAGCTTTAGGCGGAGGCTGGAAAGAAAGCAACACTTCTCAACAGCCTATGTAAACTGACAATCTCCTTAATAACGTCTTATAAAAAGTGAAATGGCATCTTTCAGAGAATGAAAGATGCCATTTTTACATCCCCCTTCCCCCTTCTCTCTCCCACTCTTCCCAACTATCCTTTTTTTCCTTTTTTCTACACTCATATTCCCTGTTACGGCGAATTATATATTCAGTTTTTTATTACCTTTGCAGCATGAAATCAATCAGAGAATTATACCGCATCGGTACAGGTCCGTCGAGCAGTCACACGATGGGACCTCGCAAAGCCGCAGAACAGTTTCTGGCCAAACATCCCGAAGCTGCTTCCTTTCAAGTAACCCTTTACGGAAGCCTTGCAGCTACAGGCAAAGGGCACATGACAGATGTTGCCATCCTCGATACCATGGAGCCACATGCCCCGGTAGAGATTTTATGGAAACCGCACATCTTCTTCCCTTTCCATCCGAACGGTATGACCTTCAAATCGCTGGATGCATCGAAAAAAGTAACCGACGAATGGACTGTATTCAGTGTAGGAGGAGGAGCTTTGGCAGAAGAAGGACACGACCGTACGGCTACCCCCGAAGTGTATTCGATGGGTACCATGAGTCAGATTCTGTACTGGTGCGAACACACCGGAAGAAGCTACTGGGAATATGTAGAGCAATGCGAAGGTAAAGAAATATGGGACTATCTGGCAGAAGTATGGGAAACCATGAAAGAAGCCATCCACCGCGGACTCGACGCAGAAGGTGTACTGCCTGGTCCGTTGAATCTCCGCCGTAAGGCATCGTCCTACTACATACGTTCCAAAGGCTATAAAGACTCGTTACGTTCCAGAGGAATGGTCTTCGCCTATGCACTGGCTGTAAGCGAAGAAAATGCATCGGGAGGAAAGATTGTAACAGCTCCTACTTGCGGAGCATGCGGAGTGGTTCCGGCCGTTCTATATCACCTGCAGAAAAGCCGCGATTTCAGCGACGCACGTATTCTCCGTGCACTGGCTACAGCTGGTCTGGTAGGAAACATCGTGAAGCACAATGCTTCCATCTCCGGAGCAGAAGCCGGATGTCAGGCCGAAGTGGGAGTAGCCTGCTCCATGGCCTCAGCCGCAGCGAGCCAATTGTTCGGAGGCAGTCCGGCACAGATAGAATATGCAGCCGAAATGGGACTGGAACATCACCTGGGCATGACGTGCGACCCGGTATGCGGACTGGTACAGATTCCGTGTATCGAACGAAATGCCTATGCCGCAGCACGTGCACTGGATGCCAATATCTATTCGGCTTTCACAGACGGACATCACCGTGTGTCCTTCGACAAGGTAGTAGAAGTCATGAAACAGACCGGACACGACCTTCCTTCCCTGTACAAGGAAACCAGCGAAGGCGGACTGGCCAAAAACTACCAGCAAATGGACTGATGCCGCAAGGTCTCGAATATTTTTTAAACAATACAAGACATCTGCACCTTGCAGAGTATAGCAACCAATGAGTGGTAAAAAGAAAATAAACTCAATTATCCGCCTGTTTCTCCCCCTACTGTTTGTATTTTATTTAGGGGGAATCATGATGTTTACCCATAGCCATGTGGTAAACGGGGTAATTGTGGTCCACTCACACCCGGGTAAAGCAGAACATACCCATACTGCCGGACAGCTGGAAACCATTTTCTTCCTGTCTCATTTCTTCACTTCGGGAGAGGTACTTCCATCTTATCCGCTCCCACTATACCTGTGCCTTTGCTTCACTTTACTGATACCGGCCTTGCCGCGTAAGCAGTACCGTCTTCACAGCAAGGGCATCCGTCTGCGTGCTCCGCCCTCCTGTTGGTTTACTGCATAAAACAGACAAGTAAAAACCACCCTTACACATTTTATCCCTGTACGTTCTATCCTCTCCCATGAGATGTATAGAACCCGATACTTGCATACACCCTGCACGTGTATGAGAGCGTGTGTTCCCGTATTTCATTTTATAAAACCGGACAAACGCCCTCAGCACACTTTCATGCCGTATGCACGAAAGGGAAGATTGTGTACGGACAAAAACAGGAACCAATTTTATAATTACAAAAGAAATGAAAACTTTATATACATTCGTTTTAGGAATCATATTCACCTTGATTCCCTGTACTTTATATGCATATAATCCGGAAGGATCGGATGCCAACTTATTAGGACACGTAGTAGACAAGCATACACAGGAACATCTGTCGTTTATCAATATCTCACTGAAAGGAACTACCATCGGAGCCGTGACCGACGAAACCGGACACTATTTCCTCAAGAATCTGCCGGAAGGGGATTTTATCGTAGAAGTCCGCTCGGTAGGCTATAAGACCGTAACCAAAAACGTTCATCTGAAAAAGGGTAAAACCGTAGAGATAAACTTCGAAATAGAAGAAGACATGATTGCCCTGGACGGTGTAGTGGTATCGGCCAACCGCAACGAAACGACCCGCCGACTGGCTCCTACACTGGTCAACGTAATGGACATGAAGGTATTCGAAAACACCAACTCCAGCTGTCTGGCACAAGGTCTCAACTTCCAGCCGGGTGTACGTGTAGAGAACAACTGCCAGAACTGCGGCTTCCAGCAGGTACGTATCAACGGTTTGGACGGTCCTTATACACAGATTCTCATCGACTCACGCCCTATCTTCAGTGCCTTGTCGGGAGTATACGGACTGGAACAGATTCCTGCCAACATGATTGAGCGTGTAGAAGTAATGCGCGGAGGAGGTTCTGCCTTGTTCGGCTCTTCAGCCATTGCCGGAACCATCAACATCATCACCAAAGAACCTACACATAACTCCGGACAGTTCTCGCATACCCTTACCGGTATTGGCGGTACTTCTGTATTTGAAAACAATACTACACTGAATGCATCGCTGGTGACAGACAATCATAAGGCGGGACTTTACGTATTCGGGCAGAACAGAGAACGTAGCGGTTATGATGCCGACGGTGATGGTTTTACCGAACTGCCGGAACTGAATAACCAGACCCTGGGGTTCCGTTCGTTCCTCAAGACCAGTACGTATACCAAGCTGACTTTCGAATACCATCATCTGCAGGAATACAGAAGAGGAGGTAATCTGCTGGAACGTCCTGCCCACGAAGCAGACATTGCCGAACAGACCAAACACAGCATCAATACCGGAAGTGTGAAGTTCGACTATTTCTCGCCCAATGAAAAACAGCGTCTGAGCATCTATGCATCGGCACAGCACATCAACCGCGACAGCTACTATGGCGGAAACCAGGACCTCAATGCCTATGGTTCTACTACCGACCTCACCTGGGTGGCAGGTGCACAATACAACTACAGCTTCGACCGATGCCTGTTCATGCCGGCCGAATTTACCGGAGGTATCGAGTACAACGAAGACAAGCTGCACGACGAAATGTGGGGATACAACCGCTACACAGACCAGCGAGTGGGCATTGCCAGCGCGTTCTTCCAGAACGAATGGAAAAACAAGAAATGGGGATTCCTCATCGGAGGACGTCTCGACAAGCATAATCTGATGAATCATATCATCTTCAGTCCGAGAGCAAACCTCCGTTTCAACCCGACAGAAAACCTGAACTTCCGTGCCAGCTACTCATTCGGTTTCCGTGCGCCTCAGGCTTTCGATGAAGACCTGCACATTGCCAATGTAGGAGGTACCGTTTCGATGATTCAGTTGGCCAAAGATCTGAGCGAAGAGAAATCGCAGAGTGTAAGCCTGTCTGCCGACATGTATCACCGCTGGGGAGACTGGCAGGGAAACTTGCTGATAGAGGGTTTCTACACCTCTCTGTCTGACGTATTTGCATTGAGACAACTGGGCACCATCGACGGTATCCTGATAAACGAACGCTACAACGAAAGTGGTGCTCAAGTATACGGCATGACCGTAGAAGGCAAGTTGGCTTACCGCAGTCTGCTGCAATTCCAGGCCGGTGTCACCTTACAGCAAGCCGAATACAAGGAAGCACGAAACTGGAGCGACGACGCCGATCTCCCGCTGGAGAAACGTATGTTCCGCACTCCAAACCTTTACGGATACTTCACGCTGACTTACAATCCGGTGAAACCGCTTACCTTGGCTTTATCGGGCACTTATACCGGTTCCATGCTGGTAGAACACCGTGCCGGATACATTGAAAAAGACCGTACGGAAAAAACTCCGTCGTTCATGGAAGTGAACTTCAAGGCTGGTTACGAGTTCAATCTGTACAAGAACATCAACCTGCAGATTAATGCAGGTGTACAGAATCTCTTCAATGCATACCAGAAGGATTTCGACCAGGGTAAAGACCGTGACTCGGGCTACATCTACGGACCGGGTATGCCGCGCTCTTACTTTGCCGGAGTAAAACTCAGTTACTAATCCCGAAGTCTGTACGGTATCTGCACAAAGCCGTACAGGCAGAAAGGAAACAATAATCAGACCAGTCTGATAGTACAGTCACAAAAGAGGCTGTATCGGAAAACGAGAAAGTGATTTCCTCACTTCTCCTTCCCGGTACAGCCTCTTCTTCTGTCCTCTCTCCTGCCACTTCTACCCCCCGTTTTACGCGACTTGTATCGTTGCCTGTCGATACTTGTATCGTAAGCCAACGGTAATAGTATCGTGAGCTCACGATACAAGTCGCGTAAAACGGAGAAAAATCAAAACCGACTGCATCCGATAAAAAGAACAATAAAACCAAGTTTTTACACCTTCCATTTCGCTGAAAATCCATATATTTAGGCATAACTTTTAAATCGGATCAACATGGAAGCATACCTCTTTTGGATTGTACCGGCTGCCTCACTTCTGGCACTGGTACTGGCCGGTTATTTCTACCGGCAGATGATGCAGGAAAGCGAAGGTACTCCCGCCATGCAAAAAATAGCTTCACATGTGCGCAAAGGCGCCATGTCGTATCTGAAACAGCAATATAAAGTCGTGGCATGGGTATTCGCGGTACTGGTTGTGCTCTTTGCCGTCATGGCCTACGGATTCAATCTGCAAAATTCCTGGGTTCCGGTAGCCTTTCTTACCGGTGGATTTTTCTCCGGTCTGGCTGGTTATCTGGGTATGAAAACTGCCACTTATGCCTCTGCACGTACAGCTAATGCTGCACGAAGCTCGCTCAACAAAGGGCTGCGCATTGCGTTCCGAAGCGGGGCTGTCATGGGACTGGTGGTAGTAGGACTGGGACTGCTCGACATTTCTTTCTGGTATCTCTTGCTGGATCACTGCGTTCCGGAAGATATGATGAATCCGACTTCGAAACTTTGTATGATTACCACAACCATGCTTACTTTTGGTATGGGAGCTTCTACTCAGGCTCTCTTCGCCCGCGTAGGAGGAGGCATCTATACCAAAGCTGCCGATGTAGGAGCCGACCTGGTTGGTAAGGTAGAAGCCGGCATTCCGGAAGACGACCCGCGAAACCCGGCAACCATCGCCGACAATGTGGGTGACAACGTGGGCGATGTGGCTGGTATGGGAGCCGACCTGTACGAGTCGTATTGCGGTTCCATTCTGGCTACGGCAGCACTGGGTGCGGCAGCTTTTATCGGTTCAGGAAATACGGATATGCAGTTTAAGGCTGTCATTGCACCGATGCTTATTGCCGCAGTGGGGATTCTGCTTTCCATCATCGGTATCTTTACGGTACGTACCCGGGAAGGGGCAAATATGAAAGAACTGTTACAGGCACTTTCACGCGGTACGAATCTGAGTTCCCTACTGATTGTAGCTGCTACTTTCGGAATCTTATGGTTGCTGAATATCACCAACTGGCAATACATCGCATGGGCAGTGGTAGTAGGACTGGCAGTAGGTATCATCATCGGACGCTCTACCGAGTATTATACTTCGCAATCGTATAAGCCCACACGGAAACTCTCCGAAAGCGGAAAGACAGGACCGGCGACTGTCATCATCTCGGGTATCGGACTGGGAATGATTTCCACTACCATTCCGGTAATCGCTGTAGTTGCGGGTATCATTCTGTCTTACTGGCTGGCCTCCGGATTCGACCTTTCGAACATCAGCATGGGACTCTACGGAATCGGAATTGCAGCTGTAGGTATGCTGTCTACACTGGGAATCACACTGGCAACAGATGCCTATGGTCCGATTGCCGACAATGCCGGAGGTAATGCGGAAATGTGTGAACTGGGAGCAGAAGTGCGCAAACGTACCGATGCACTCGACTCGTTAGGAAATACGACAGCTGCCACAGGAAAAGGATTTGCCATCGGCTCCGCTGCACTGACCGGACTGGCTCTGCTGGCTTCGTATATTGAGGAAATACGTATCGGACTGGAACGCTTGGGAAATACCGTACTTCAGTTGCCCGGCGGAGAAAGTGTCCCTCTGCATAAAGCCAGTTTTACAGACTTCATGATATATTACGATGTGACACTGATGAATCCGAAGGTACTTTCGGGCATGTTCATAGGCAGTATGATGGCCTTCCTGTTCTGCGGACTGACCATGAATGCCGTAGGACGTGCAGCAGCCCACATGGTGGAAGAGGTACGCCGGCAGTTCCGTGAGATAAAGGGCATATTGGAAGGAAAAGCCGAGCCCGACTATGCCCGGTGTGTAGCCATTTCCACACAGGGAGCACAAAAGGAAATGTTGTTTCCGTCGTTGCTGGCTATCATTGCCCCTATCCTCACCGGACTAATCTTCGGAGTTCCGGGAGTAATTGGCTTGCTGACTGGCGGCCTGTCGTCCGGTTTCGTACTGGCCATCTTCATGGCAAATGCAGGAGGAGCCTGGGACAATGCAAAGAAATATGTAGAAGAAGGAAACTTCGGTGGCAAGGGAAGTGAGGTACACCGTGCCACCGTAGTTGGGGATACCGTAGGCGATCCGTTTAAAGACACCTCCGGTCCCAGTCTGAATATTCTTATCAAACTGATGAGTATGGTGGCCATTGTCATGGCCGGACTCACCGTATCGTGGTCGCTGTTCTAAACAAAATCAGAACGCCTCTGTCATGTTAAAGTAGAACAGATTCTGCCGGTTCACAAAGTTACGTCCGTAATCCAGACGCACATTCATACGGGGCTGCACTTCAATACGCAGCCCCAGTCCGGCATTAGGCAATACTCCTTCTATCTTCGCTGGAGTAGGTCCCATGAAACCGCATCCTCCCCAGGCCACAAATCCCAGACGGTAAATCAGTTTCTTAAACCAGTTGCTGCGGTCGGTATTGAACATATGACGGTATTCGGCCATCACTACATGCGAAGATTTATCGCGATACTGTCCCATATAGTATCCGCGCAAATCGAACGGTGTTCCGCTCAATACATATTTATTTAATGGTATATGAGAACCAAACACATGCTTGGTCTGAGCCGTCCAGGCAATTACCCTACGCTCTCCCACACTCTTGTACTGCCGATAATCCAGCTCGAAGCGGTAAAAGTTCTCGTCACTTCCCAACCATTTCTGATACATCAGCCCCCTGAAATCCACATAAACACCTTTATAAGGATTGGCCGGTACATCGCGGGTATCGTATGTCAGCAGGAAACCCAGACCCGAACTGAAACTGGTATATCCATTGGCATTACCTCCGGCTGCCGCAAAATCTTCCTGTGTAGCCAGGTGTTTGGCCGGATCGGTAATCTTATCATAGTTCAAATCAATTTGTGGTCCTAAAAACACATTGCTGTCCTTTATACGAAACAGGAACCAGGGATTGAACTGTATTCCGCTATAACGGTACTGACTGGTAGAATCACTTCGCTCGTAGTTTTTATTGGTGCTGTATCCTACCCCGTAGAAATTTTCCTGCGTATTTTTATAACTGAATTGTCCGAATATACGGAACTTGTCGTCTTTGAAAAACAGCTGTGGCTTTACCATTATATTCAATCCTCCATTGAACATAAAAGCCATAGCTACCGGCAACACTGAACGACGCATCGTGGTGTCTTTCGGATTCAAACGGAAAGTCATCAAGGCACTTCCCCCTACCAGCAGACCGAAGTCGGGAGTATAGCTGGGACCACCTAATATATTATAATGTAGATTCCGCTGGCTCTTTTTCAGTTTTCGTGCCTCTTTCTTGCTCATCAAAGAATCTTTCTGCAAAGCCTCCTGAAGGACTTTGGTAGGCTGAATAATATCTACAAACTGAATACTGTCTTGTGTCTGTGCAACTCCTCTGAGCAGATTCAGACACAATAAGAGGAATATAATTATTTTTTTCATACAATACTGTTAAAATACGGCTGCAAAGTTACAAAACTCCTTCCGATTAACTTAGACTATTTGTAAGACTTTGTGGTCTTGTATATCTTTTTAACGAATATATCCTTGTCTGTTCAATCTCGAATTGCTACCTTTACCTCATCTAAATTTAACAATTTAAAGATATGACTATCACAGAACGCTTTTTAAAGTATGTAGCTTTCGACACACAATCCGACGAAACCACCGAAGTAACACCCAGTACTTCCAAACAGATGGTTTTTGCACAATATCTGAAAACAGAACTCGAAGCACTTGGACTGGAGGAAATCAGTCTCGATGACAACGGATATCTGTTCGCCACATTACCGGCCAATACGACACGTAACATCCCAGTTATCGGATTCATTGCACATATGGATACCAGTCCGGACATGTCGGGAGCCAATGTAAAACCACGCATCGTATCTGCTTACGACGGTACAGACATTCCTTTGTGTGCAGAAGAAAACATTATCCTGTCGCCCCGCCAGTTCCCTGAACTGCTGGATCACAAGGGAGAAGACCTTATCGTAACCGACGGACACACCCTGCTGGGAGCCGACGACAAAGCCGGTATTGCTGAAATCATTTCTGCCATCGCTTATCTGAAAGAGCATCCGGAAATAGAACACGGAAAAATCCGTATCGGATTCAATCCGGATGAAGAAATCGGTCTGGGAGCACACAAGTTCGATGTAGAAAAGTTCGGATGTAAATGGGCTTATACCATGGACGGAGGAGAAGTGGGAGAACTAGAGTTTGAAAACTTCAATGCCGCTGCTGCCAAAGTACACATAAAAGGACGTAACGTACATCCGGGATATGCCAAGAACAAGATGATTAACTCGCAACTGGTGGCTCATGAATTCATCTCCATGCTGCCTGCCAACGAAACTCCGGCTACTACCGAAGGTTATGAAGGTTTCTATCACCTGATTGGCATGGAGGGAGAAGTGGAATCATCTACCGTATCTTACATCATCCGTGATCACGACCGTCAGAAATTCGAAGCACGGAAAGCTTTCATGCAGGAGTGTGCTGCAAAACTGAACGAAAAATATGGCAATGAGACAGTTTGTGTGGAACTGAAAGATCAGTATTACAACATGCGCCAGCAAGTGGAACCGCTGATGCATATCATCGATATTGCTTTTGCTGCCATGCAGGAAGCTGGAGTAGAGCCTAAAGTAAAAGCAATTCGCGGAGGTACAGACGGAGCACAGCTGTCGTTCAAAGGACTGCCTTGCCCCAATATCTTTGCCGGAGGACTGAACTTCCACGGACGTTATGAATTTGTTCCTATCCAGTCGATGGAAAAGGCCATGAACGTAATCGTCAAGATTGCCGAACTGACAGCCAAAAGATATTAATTAAGACAACAACTCATTATCATATTCACGTGGGCCAACGGTATTATTCTCGATGGCTCACGTGATTTGTATATACCCTCCCCTAAATTTACGCTGTGCAATCCTTGCCATCTGAGAAATAATTGCTATCTTGCCATCAAAACCTTATTTTCTATAGCAGTTATGAAAACAACTCCATTTACAGACAAGCACATCGAACTGGGTGCCAAGATGCATGAATTTGCAGGCTACAACATGCCTATCGAATATTCCGGAATCATAGACGAACACATGACCGTATGTACGGGAGTAGGTGTCTTCGACGTATCGCACATGGGAGAATTTTGGGTAAAAGGTCCGCATGCGCTCGAATTTATCCAACAAGTCACTTCCAATAATGCCGCTGTCCTCACACCCGGGAAAGTGCAGTATACCTGCTTTCCCAATGAAACAGGAGGTATCGTAGACGATTTGCTGGTTTATGCTTACGAACCGGAAAAGTACATGTTGGTAGTAAACGCAGCCAATATAGACAAAGACTGGACTTGGTGTGTATCGCATAATAGCGTAGGAGCAGAACTTGAGAACTCATCCGACCACATCGGTCAGTTGGCGATACAAGGTCCCAAAGCTATCGACACGCTACAAAAGCTGACTCCCGTCAATCTGTCTGAGATTCCTTATTATACATTCCGGACCGGAGAATTTGCAGGTGTACCGGAAGTCATCATTTCGAATACAGGATATACCGGTGCAGGAGGCTTCGAACTGTATTTCTATCCCCAGGATGCCATGAAGATATGGAACGCTATCTTCGAAGCGGGTGCTGAATTCGGTATCAAACCGATAGGTCTGGGAGCACGCGATACCCTCAGACTGGAAATGGGCTTCTGCCTGTATGGAAACGACATCGACGATACTACATCGCCGCTGGAAGCCGGACTGGGATGGATTACCAAATTTGTAGAGGGCAAAAACTTTACCAACAGAGCCTTCCTCGAAAAACAAAAGGCAGAAGGTGTATCACGAAAACTGATAGGTTTTGAAATGATAGACCGAGGCATCCCTCGCCATGGCTATGCGCTGACCAACTCAGAAGGTGAAACCATCGGACATGTGACTTCCGGAACCATGTCGCCTACCCGTAAAATCGGAATCGGAATGGGATATGTAAAAACAGAATATGCAACTCCCGGAACAGAAATATATCTTGACAACAGAGGCCGGAAACTGAAGGCACAGGTAGTGAAGCCACCTTTCCGGAAGATATAACATTTCTATCATAAAGACTTATCAGGAAAAAAGCAAGCAGCCGCTGATTCACATCAGCGGCTGCTTTTCTTAAGTCATGCAACATTAATACATTTACTTTACACTTAAAAATAGATTTGATTCGATGCCTATTTATTCTATTACAACTTCATCAATAAACATCCAGGACTCACCCTGTACACGGTGCCAGGATGGTAAAGTCTGAGGATGTACTGCCTTGATACGTACATAGCGGGCGTCTTTTTTCAGTTTCTCAAAAGTGAAAGGAATACGGATATAATCGTATTCTCCGGCTCCCTGACGTGCCTCTCCATAACGTATCTTCTTTACGGAACGGAAGTTTTCTCCATCTTCAGAGACCAGTACTTCCACTTCCTTTGGAGGCATTACCCATGCGGTAAGCGACTGCATGAAACCTAAAGAAACACGGTTGATACGCTGCACGCTACCCAAATCTACAACCAAGTCAATATCGTTGCCGATATACCCATGCCACAAAGGAGCCTGTGCGTTCAGAGGAGCAAAACGTCCGTCGGTCATTGCTCCGTCTCCTCCGGCTGTATACTTCGGACTATAAGGCTTCAGATAAGTCACCTTGGCATCCAGAGCCTTGTGTGCAGCAATAGTCTGCGATTCTTCTGCATAAGCCTTTCCGTCCTTGTCGTATACACGTGCACGGATTGTTTTCACGCTACGCACTTCGAAAGGCGACTGGTAAAGAGAAGAACACTTGGACGGTTCGCTGCCATCGGTCGTATAACGTATCTCTCCCCCTTCCAGATAACAATCCATGGATACCATGAAACCTTTTCCATCACCAGTACGCTGCGGCAGAATAGAAAGTTCCGGAGTAATCTGTACCAAATCGAACCAGGCAGTACCCTCTCCTCTCAATGTTATGGATCCGGCAGCTCCGCCATGATGTGTACGCTTGTATTCCTGAGGAGGACATACCAGTTGGAAACGAGTCCATGCAGTATCGGTCAGTTCAAACTCCTTCTCACCCAGTGAACCCAATGCCAGTTTAAAGGTCAGTTTTGTTCCTTTTGCACGATGCAAATCCAAAGTACGCTGGTCTGTACGTGCCCAGACCGAAAGAATATAAGTACGGTCCGATTCATTGTCTATAGGGAACAAGCCACGCGCTGCACCTGCATCGGGGAAAGGATTGTGCAGACGGAGTGAAGTTTCTCCGTCGAAAGCCACACGCGTATCGGGCATCAGTGTAGCGCCCTTACCGCCGGCTCCTCCACTACCTCCGGTCATCTGACCAGCCTCCACAGAGAGTTCAAAGCTCGGGTTGACAGAAAGATTTCCTGCTACGACAGCCGAAGCCTCTTTTACAGGTTTGATTTTATATACTCCTGTAGCAAACGGTGCCAGTATATCGCTAAATTGTCCATTCTTTACAACGACTTCACGATCCTCGAATATCACTTGAGCCGGAGTTCCGTCTGCAACCTGTTCTTTCAAGGATACAGCAATTTCTCGAGGTTTGTTCTGCATATTCTGTATCACAGCCAGCAAACGACCTTCGCGATGGAACACACGTGCCAGCAACCCTTCTCCTACCTGTACTTTGTACGAATGGCCATCATACAGATAAGGAGCAATCTGCTGCAACTCTACAGCCACTTCCTTGAATCCGTTCCACAACAGCGGAGAACCGGAGTCGGGCATACGGTGGAAACCCTGTACACCACGGGCACCTTCCAGCACACTGCCGTATACCATGGCACGCACTTCACGCGCAGAAGGTTCGCGTGTCCAGATTTCTCCCCCACCAAACACCTGCGGTACAAGCCATACAGCCTTTTCATAGCGCATCTGTTCGTAAATTTCACGAATCATATCAGAAGCCGATGATGCCGGTCCGTTAGGTATCGGATAAGGATCGGCCATGATGATATCATAAGTATCGGCATAGCGGCGTGCCGGCAACGAACTGATGATAACTACAGACACCGGATGATAAGGGTCGAGTTCATGAATCAGGTCGTAAGAACGTTTCAGTACCTCCGGACTTACTCCCTGTCCGTCCGGTTCGTCGGCAATATAATACGACAGCAAAGCCGGATGATCTTTCACTCTCAGAATCTCTTCGCGCAACGCAGCAAGCTTTTCTTCCTGAGTAGCCTTGATATTCAGTCCCACACCCTGACTGCCTGCCAGACTGCATACATTATAGTTCACCTTTATACCCAACTGAGCACAAAGATCCAGATACGCCATACGGTCGGCACGGTTGTCTTCCGTAATGTTATGATAAGGCGAATACAGATTGATGCCTTGAGTCACTTCACTACGCAGAAAATCAAAGTTTCTTCCGTTCAGGCTGGAATAAAACCCTACCGGCATCCACTGCCAGCCTTCTACACGCAACGCTCCTGTCAGGCGGTCTATCTTCACTTCATTGGCCTTAGCCGGCAAACACAATACCTCTACCGGATATTGCTCAGTTTCAGTTTCCGATTTCAGTTCAACCGCACAAGTATTGTTTCCCTTTTTCAAAGAAGACATCGGGATAGAAAGCACATTCACTCCTTTATGCAAGGCAACCTTATTTCCCTCCCACTCTGCTACTGTATAAGGCACATTTTCTTCTTCAGGAAGACAAACCAGAATTTCCGCTTTTGCTTCATTGGTATAATAATTCATGCGGGAAATGACTTTCACTTCTCCGGCATACACTACCGAATAAAAAGCAGATAGTATGGACATACAAGCCCATACTATCAATAATTTATATATATTCATAATACCTATTTGCATTATAAAGTTACTTTATATTTTTCAACGCTTTCAGCCAACCGTCTGCATGTTCCTGCTGACCCAATGAAGAGAAATGAACTCCATCGGCACGTTGGTAAGCCTTATCCAACTTATCTGTATCAGGACCTAAGTAAATATCCTTGTATTTCTTAGCCAACTGCATCTGTGCTTCACGGATTTCCCGGCTGCATCCTTTGTCTTCTTCCAGACAATTAGGATGATAGCTTGCTACAGCCACTACGATAGGAGCGTTGATGCCACGAGAGCGGAATGCTTCACGGATATTTTCAAACATACGGATATAATCTTCTGTAGAAGTATTGGCGATATTGTCGCTTTCTCCCTGATGCCACAAGATGTAGTCGGGTTCGATACCCTGTTTCTTCATCTGTTCGATAGTCTCAATCAGTTTACCGTTCAGGAAGCCACCTTCTGCCCAGGCAGAGATTTCCACACCACCAACACCGATAGGAATCAGTGTTACAGATGAAGCCATCTTCGCATCAATCATCTTATCGGCCAGGATATTCCATACACTACCGCCTTCGCCGGTAGCACCAATCAGCGGATCCTGTGACGGATAAGTCATTCCTTCGAAATAGTTCAACACCTTATTATGCGGTTTGTACAAGCCCTGTCCGTGATTTGCAGAATTCGACTGACCGAAAGTAAACAAGACCTTATTGCCTTCTTCTTTCTTCACAGGAGCAGCCTGATAATTCTTAGCCCAGTCGCGCATCATTTCGATGGCCTTTACCAATACACCGGCTTCGCCACGGAAAGTACCCGAACCCTTAGGCTCGCCCGACTGTGTATACCATTCGTTGAATCCTTTGTTTGCTACCACGCGGTTCAGCATCGGCACCAGTTCTGTATATGCTTCTTTGATAAATCCGTTTTCAATCAGTCCCCAAATCATACGGGCACCAAACCAAGTCCAGTCACCACCGTTCTGATAACCGTACGGATACATGCCCACACCCTGGAACGCACCTGCCGGATAAGTCGGATACATGGTCAAGCCGATAGTCTGTGCACCGGCAGCCTTTACATTTTCCAGCATCTTACGGTTTGCATCTGCAATTTCTTCTTTCGAATGAAGACCTGCCAGAATAGCTACCGCTGTACCTCCATGATAATAAATCTGATTTTCATCGAACGAAGCCGGGAAAGGCGATCCGTTCAAGTAAATATGAGGAATGTATTTTCCTTTTTCCTTATCCCACAAATGTTTGCGGATATTCTTAGACAAACCGTCCTTGATAGCTGCATACTTGTCTTTCTTAGCCTGATCGTCGGTCAGTTCCATCAGGTTATTCAATGCGATAATCAGCATGGCATTGTCGTAGATATCAATGCAGAAATGAGTATTCTCATCAATCTCTACTCCCCATGCATGTTCCGGCTGCACATCCCCCCAGTCGGCTGTTGTAGCACCGATAATCAGTCCATACTGCTTGTTGAATTTCTCAGTCATCAGGAAGTTCAACGCATCTTCCAGACGCTGTTCTACAGTCTTTCCGTTGATAACCGACTTCAGATAAGCCTTATTACCACTCTTCTTTACATACTGATACACGGCCTGAATAAGCGATGTTTCGTGGTCTGTTTCTACTGTATTTTTATGAGCAGCATACTGAGGAGAAGAATCTGCCAGTCTGTATTTATAGCCGCCCACATTATCCAGTTCAGCTTTCTTTATATCAATATATCCGTCTACGATATCACCGGTTTTTCCCTGGAAATGGAAAAATGTATTCAAGGCATGTGTCACCACAGAATCGGGAGATACATCCATAGCCACTTGAATAAAGGTATTGAAGTCTCTGATCCACACTTCCCCATATCCATCTCCGGCATTCAATCCGGAAGAAACAATCTGATGAGCCATTCGGTTCACCTCATCGATGGTCCGATTTTCAAGAATCTGTTTCTGCACGATTCTCAAATCATCTTCTTCATTAGCCCATGCTGACGCAGTCAGGCAACCCAAGGTAGCTGTCAAAAAAAACTTTCCGATTTTATTCATATTGATTACTTATTGTGTTTATTCATATTTATTTTTCACAGTGCTTTGATAGTGCAAAGAAACGACTATTTCATCACAAGCACAGTATAAAATATCTCGTTTTTCTTGTACTATCTTGTTATTGCTTCATCTTTTACTCCTTTTTCACTCTACACAGCTATTTTCCCTTGTCTGTGGCGAATACCGGCCCCAAAACCCGGCTTAATGTATAAAAACATCAAAAACGAAAACCAACCGAGTCTTCTGTAAAACAGCCTATAAAAAAAACATGTAAATTTGCATCCGTTTTTTTAAGGTATAAAGGTATATGGATAATAGCGTAAGCGAAAAGCGCTCCCGAAGCAACGAGATAGACATGCTCAACGGACCGCTGTTTAAGAAAATATTACTATTTGCCCTGCCTATGGCAGCCAGCAGTCTGTTGCAGGAACTGTTCAACTCGGTAGACGTGGCCGTGGTGGGTCATTTTGTAGGAAGTAATGCACTGGCAGCGGTGGGAAGCAATGCTCCGGTCATCGGACTGCTCATCAATCTGTTTGTAGGAATTTCGATGGGAGCCTGTGCCATCATCTCCAACCACATCGGACAGAAAGACGAGAAAAGTATACACAATGCCATCAATACAGTGGCTCTTGTAGCTGTGCTCAGCGGATTTTTCCTGCTGATACTGGGAGTGAGTGTAGCAAGACCGATTCTGAGCTGGATGGGAACTCCTCCCGATGTGCTCGACGATGCGGTGATGTATCTGCGTATTTATTTCCTCGGAATGCCGTTTATCATGGTATTCAACTTTGGTGCCGCCATTCTGCGCAGTATGGGCGATACCCGGCGTCCGCTCTACATTCTGGTTATGGCGGGAATAGTCAATACGTTGCTCAACCTGCTTTTCGTCATCGGTTTCGGAATGGGGGTAGCCGGAGTGGCAATTGCTACCGGAGTGGCCAACATGGTCAGTGCAAGCCTCATCATCCGTCTGCTCCGAAAAGAGAAAGAACCCTACCGCCTGCATTTCGACAAGATGAAAATCAACTGGACGGAGCTGAACCGCATGCTGCGGATTGGAGTACCAGCCGGACTGCAAGGTATGATATTCTCCATCTCGAATGTAGTAGTACAGTCGTCTATCAACACCTACGGTGCCGATGCCATTGCCGGCTCTTCTGCAGCCCTCAACTTCGAGTATTACTGCTATTTCATCATACAGGGATTCAACGGAGCGGCCATCAGCTTTATTGCACAAAACTACGGCGCCGGAAAAATGGACCGCGTACGCCGTATCTTCTGGACTTGTATGGCCTCCAGTGTAGCTTTCTGCGCTGCCTTCAACTGGCTTTTTGCCTGGCAGGATGAATTCTTCCTGAGTTTCTTCTCCAACGTGCCTGAAGTACAACATTACGGCAGCATCCGCATGCACCTGGTACTGGCTCTTCAGTTCCTTGCCAGCAGTTACGAAATAGCCGGTTCTTCGATGCGTGGAATGGGTAAATCGCTCACTCCTGCCCTGCTCACGGTTTTCGGTACCTGCATGCTCCGTATGGTTTGGGTATATGCAGTTTGCCCGGTATGGAGAGGATATGATATACTGATGCTGGTCTATCCCGTATCGTGGATACTGACCGGTACACTGGTGCTCACTGCTTACTGGATGACTATCCGTAAGCAGGGGAAGCTTACAAGAGTGTAAGTCCTGCAAGTACTGCCCTGTCCGATGAAACAGGAGCGAGGGCAGCATGATAGGTTATGATAGGTTATGAAAGATTGTTTTCGGGGCAATCTTTCAGCGTTATTCCTTGATAATCAATATAGTTTTTGCCTTATGAAAGATATGAAGGATATTTTTACTATGTTGCAGCAATGACAACAAAATAGCCACCTTTAAAGGTGGGGTTTTTAGTGTACATTTTGAAACATTATACAAAACATGCTTCATATCTTTCATCTTTCAGCGTAAGGCACTGATTAATAAAATATTGAAAATTCTTTACTCTTTAAAATCACTTTTCCGTGTTACATTCGCAGTCGTCGTTTTCGGGACAAAACTGCTGATTTTTACATCCAATTTACGCGACTTGAATCGTGAGCTTACGTGACTAATACCATTCGCTTACGATACAAGTATCGTAAGCTCACGATTCAAGTCGCGTAATCGCATGCTTAAAGAAAGGCTCAGGCAACGGAAAACGATTTCAGCCCAAAGGAGAAAATGTACTTCCGGGAAAATACCTGTATAAACTAAAAAAAGCAGAAATACCCAACGTATTTCTGCTTTCTATATTATATGTATTGAATCTTATTTCAATTACAGCGGCATGTTACCATGTTTCTTAGGAGGATTGCTCTGGCTCTTGTTCTGAGTCATTTCCAATGCCTGAATCAACTTGTAACGTGTATCCTTCGGCAGGATGATTTCATCGATGTATCCCTGCTCTGCTGCACGATACGGATTCGAGAATTTTTCCTTGTATTCTTCTACAGCTTTTGCCTTTTCTTCCGGAGTAGCCTTGCGGTACAGGATGTTTACAGCACCGTCGGCACCCATTACAGCGATTTCTGCAGTAGGATAAGAGAAGTTTACATCCGAACCGATAGGTTTACTGTTCATTACGATGTATGCACCACCGTAAGCCTTACGGGTGATCACAGTAATCTTAGGCACAGTAGCTTCTGCATAAGCGTATACAATCTTCGCACCGTGACGGATGATACCGTTGTGTTCCTGTGTACAGCCCGGAAGGAAGCCCGGTACGTCTTCGAAGGTAACGATAGGAATATTGAAGCAGTCGCAGAAACGGATGAAGCGAGAAGCCTTGTCGGAAGCATCGATATCGAGCACACCTGCCAGATAAGCCGGCTGGTTGGCAACGATACCTACCGAACGACCGCCCAAACGAGCAAAACCTACTACAATGTTCTTTGCAAAGTGAGGCATTACTTCGAAGAAATAGTGATTGTCGACTACCGGTTCGATGATATTCTTGATATCATAAGGCATGTTCGGATCGTCTGGAATCACAGTCATCAATGATTCTTCTGCGCGGCGGATGTCATCGGTGCAAGTCTGCATCGGTGCATCTTCCATGTTGTTTGACGGAAGGAAGCTCAACAGCTCACGGATGCTCATCAAAGTTTCTTCTTCAGTATCGCAGAGGAAGTGAGTTACCCCACTCTTGCTGCTGTGTGTATACGCACCACCCAGTTCTTCCTTGTCAACTTCTTCGTGTGTCACAGCTTTTACTACATCCGGACCAGTGATGAACATGTGGCTCTTTTCCTTCACCATGAAGATAAAGTCGGTCAGAGCCGGAGAGTAACATGCTCCACCTGCACAAGGACCCAGAATAGCAGAAATCTGAGGGATTACACCCGAAGCAATGGTATTCTGGTAGAAGATAGAAGCATATCCTGAGATACTGCCTACACCTTCCTGAATACGTGCACCACCCGAGTCGTTCAAAGCAATGACAGGAGCCCCGTTTTTCAGAGCCAGTTCCTGTACTTTTACGATTTTCTTGGCACCGGTAGCACTCAATGTACCACCGTATACAGTGAAGTCGTATGCATATACATAAACCAGACGGCCGTCGATTTTACCATATCCGCATACGATACCGTCGCCAGGGATGTGGTTCTTGTCCATACCGAAATCTGTACACTGGTGGATAACCAGCTTGTCGATTTCATTGAATGTACCTTTATCGAGCAACATGTCGATACGTTCGCGTGCAGTCATGTGTCCGTTGGCATGCTGTCTTTCTACACGTTCTACTCCACCACCTTGAGAAGCCAGTTTATCCAACTCCTCGAATTTTTTATATTGTTCTGCTGTTGTCATAAGTTTATTCCTCCTCTTTTACTACATCGAGTGTCATAATCACCTGGTTGCTGTTTACAGAGTCTCCTTCGTTCACCAGGATTTCCTTTACCACACACTCACTGTTTACCTTGTAGTTACTCTGCATCTTCATGGCTTCAATTACCACTACAATGTCGCCAGCCTGCAGACGGTCGCCCACCTTTACAGGAATCTTCACTACCTTACCCGGCATTGGAGAAACAATCTTGTCCTGCTGTTTCTCTTCACCTCCTTTTCGCATGCGCAAATATTTAGCCTGCGAGTCAATGATATCGATGTTGTACGACTGGTAATGTGCATTGACGGTATAGCTTTTTCCGCCTTCCTTACGGATCAGTTCGGCATTGTACGATTTACCTTCGTGCAAAATAGAGCAACTTCCGTTTTCTGCCATTACGATATCTACATCGTAAGGAACACCGTCGATTGTCAGTTGCACTTTGTTACCTTCCTTGCTAACCAGTGTAACATCGGCAATTCTATCACCAATATGTATTTCCATATCTTTTGAGTTTTTAAGTTGATAAGTCTTTTAAGTTTGCAGTTCCTGAGTTTGTCCAGCTTTTGAGTCCGTTATAGTACGAATGATGAAAACAAACTCAAAAACTTAAAAACTTACAAACTTAAATTCGTAATACTCCTTTTTTCAAGCCAAACTCACGCCAGCGGCTGATAGGACGATTATCGGATGAGCCGGAGTTGTTTTCTTCCAGATTCATCAGGTAGTCGATATACGCAGCAATCATGGCGATGTTTTCGGTTTCCTCTTCTTTCTGTCCGGCCCATTCGCGCAACATATCCTGATGTTTCGGGATGAACAGTGTATTATAATGTCCTTCTACGAAATCGGGCACATTCATAATATGACGCAGATAACCGATGTTGGTCTTCAGACCTGTAATCTTGTATTCGTACAACACACGACGCATACGTTCGATAGCAAATTCACGGGTAGTAGCCCATACAATCAGCTTACCGATCATCGGGTCGTAGTAAATAGGAATTTCGTAGCTTTCGTATACATAGCTGTCGATACGTACTCCGATACCGTTCGGTTCAATCAGCTGACGGATGATACCCGGAGAAGGCATGAAGTTGTTTTCAGAGTCTTCTGCACAGATACGGCATTCGATAGCGTGTCCGCGCTGTTTCAGGTCTTCCTGCTTGAAGTGCAACGGTTCATTGTTGGCAATACGAAGCTGTTCCTTTACCAAATCCACACCTACTACTTCTTCTGTGATAGGATGTTCTACCTGCAAACGGGTATTCATTTCCAGGAAGTAGAAATTGCGGTGTTTGTCTACCAGGAACTCAATTGTACCAGCTCCCTTGTAGTTGACAGCCTTGGCAGCTGCTACAGCAGCTTCACCCATTTTCTGACGCAATTCGGGAGTCACAAAAGGAGAAGGAGTTTCTTCTACGATTTTCTGGTTACGACGCTGAATAGAACATTCGCGTTCGAACAAATGTACAGCGTTGCCATGATTGTCTCCCAAAATCTGGAACTCGATGTGATGAGGTTCTTCTACGAATTTTTCCAGATAAACGGTATCGTCACCGAAAGAAGACATTGATTCTGAACGGGCAGTATTGTAAGCCTCTTCCACTTCGCTTTCGTTGTGAATGAGTCGCATACCTTTACCACCACCTCCCATAGAGGCTTTCAGCATGACAGGATAACCAATCTCGTTACAAATACGTATGGCTTCTTCTACACTTTGAAGTGGTTTTTCGGTACCCGGAACAACCGGAACTCCAGCTGCAATCATGTGCTTACGGGCAGAAATCTTATCACCCATTGCATCCATTGTTTCAGGATCGGGACCGATAAAGATAATACCTTCTTCGCGGCAACGACGGGCAAATTCGGAATTTTCCGACAAGAAGCCGTAACCGGGATGAATGGCATCTACTCCATGACGCTTGGCTGCCATGATAATCTTATCAATATTCAGATAACTTTCACGAGAAGCTGCTGGACCTATCAGACAGGCTTCGTCAGCATAAAGTACGTGGCGAGCCGTTCTGTCGGCTTCGGAAAACACTGCCACTGTACGAATGCCCATTTCACGACAAGAGCGCATCACACGTACAGCAATTTCACCACGATTAGCTATTAATACTTTGTGTATCATGCTTTACGATTTAATTAGTATCTTCTATTAATTATTCCGGACGTACAGTACCTTTACGCATTGGCACACCCCGCCCAAAACTGTGCAAAAGTAGCAAAAAAACGGATATCAATCCAATAATCAGCCTTTTTTTTGCTTTCCGCAGGCTTTTTGGAATAAAATAAACCGGTTTAGAAGAGAAAAAAATTATAAAGCAAAAGAATAGCAATACAGAGATTGCAAAATAGAGGAAATATTATTGTTTCTTTTCGCGCTCTTCTTCCTGCGGAATACGGAAGGCGGTATACAGTTCAAGTACGGCTGCTATACTCAGACAGGCCACCCACTCGTTGCGGTGCCAGAGAATCATCATCACTCCGGCTACAACCAGCAGCATGGCTCCTATCACTTGCTGACGGCGCAAACGGCGGATCACAATGTTACGGCCTTCATATCCGGACATAACTTGTACATAGGCAAACATCACCGCACCTACTATATATACATAAGGAGCAAAAAACAGTTTTGTGATTTGCAACATGGCTCCTATCAGCAACAACACTGCTCCTACAGCAGAAATAACCGTATAATATTTGTTCATTATTGTTTCTTGTTCAAATCTTCCTCGAATATGTAAATATCTTCATTGGGCTTTTTCATCAGATATTTCTCACGAGCTACCTTTTCCAAAGCTTCCGGATCTGAAGATATCTCCTTCAGACGCTTGCTGTCGCGTTCGTACTGATTGCGATAAAATGTTATCTCAGATTTCAGCTTATTAATTTCCCGCCAATGAGAAAAACGTTGCAACAAACTGTTTTCCTCATCAAGCACACCTATAATCAGCGCAAAAGTAACAAGGGTTATCGCATACTTATGCCGACGAATAAAATTCCAAAACAGAACCAGCTTACTCATAAAGATTTACACTTGTTTTATCGTGCTGCAAAGATAGAAATAAATCATTGCAAGCCATGCGAAAACGGAGAATTTATGTATTTTTGCATTTATAAAGAACAAAATTTATGGAGAATTACATCGTTTCGGCACGCAAATACCGCCCTGCAACTTTTGATACCGTAGTAGGACAAAAAGCCTTGACCACAACGCTGAAAAATGCGATTGCCAGTCATAAACTGGCACATGCTTATCTTTTCTGCGGGCCTCGTGGAGTAGGAAAAACTACTTGCGCACGAATCTTTGCCAAGACCATCAACTGTCTGCATCCCACGGCCGAAGGGGAAGCATGCAACGAATGTGAATCGTGCCGGGCGTTTATTGAACAACGTTCTTATAATATACATGAACTGGATGCTGCATCAAACAACTCTGTGGAAGACATCCGTTCGCTGATAGACCAGGTACGTATTCCGCCACAGATAGGAAAGTACAAGGTGTATATCATAGACGAGGTACACATGCTTTCTCAGGCTGCATTCAATGCTTTTCTGAAAACTTTGGAAGAGCCTCCTCATCATGCCATCTTCATTCTCGCTACTACAGAGAAGCACAAGATACTTCCTACAATTCTGAGCCGTTGTCAGATTTATGACTTCAGCCGCATCAGTGTAAGCGATACTGTGGAGCATCTGGGAAATGTAGCCAGAAAAGAGCATATCGAAGCCGAACCGGAAGCCTTGAATGTAATTGCACAAAAGGCCGACGGAGGTATGCGTGATGCTTTGTCTATATTCGACCAGGTGGTAAGTTTTACCAACGGACATATTACATACAAGAGTGTAATAGAGAATCTGAATGTACTGGATTATGAATATTATTTCCGCCTGACTGATTTTCTTCTGGAAAACAAAATTGCGGAAAGCCTGCTTGTTTTCAATGATATTCTGAAAAAAGGATTCGATGGAAACCACTTCATCACGGGACTGACTTCGCACTTGCGCGATTTGCTGGTCAGCAAGGACGAGGCTACTCTGACTTTGCTGGAAGTGGGTGCTTCTATCCGTGAACGCTATCGTGCCCAGGCTCAGAAGTGCACTCCTCAGTTTTTGTATCAGGCCATGAAACTGTGCAACGACTGCGACTTGAACTATCGCCTCAGTAAGAACAAACGTCTGCTGGTGGAACTGACTCTTATACAAGTAGCCCAGCTGACAATGGGACCGGAAAACCCGACTCCTCCACAAGGGACGAAAAAGAACCTGTCTCCGGTATTCAATCAAGGTGCAACTTCTGTACAGACCAATACAGCTCAGACTACAGGAGGAAATACTACAGCGAGACCGCAGGGAAATGCAACTCACTCTCCCGTCGGTACAGCTCCTCAGTCACCGGCTCCACAGACTCACGCACCGGTAGCAGCCGGAACCAAGACTACACCTCCGCAAGGGCCGTCAAGCACTCCGCAAGCTGCTGCCCCCAAAGGAGTACAGCCGGCAGTTCAAAATACCGATAAAAAAATTCCTGTGATGAAAGCCGGGAATTTAGGTATTTCCATCCGACGCCCCCAAACGGTTGCTCCTACCAATGCAAGCACAACAGCAACGGTAAAAGCCGTTCAACCGCAAGAAGAGGAGAACTACGAAGATTACATCTTCAACGAAAAAGATCTGGATTATTACTGGCGAGAATTTGCTGCCCGCCTGCCTAAAGAGGAAGCAGCAAATGCCGGACGTATGATGAATATACAGCCTCATCTGCTTTCCGACAAAAAGACATTTGAAGTAGTGGTCGATAACGAACTGGCACAAAAATACATGCAACAGCTTGCACCACAAATAGAGGCTCACCTGCGCCAGCAGCTTCATAACCGCCAGATAAGAATGACGACACGGGTAAGTGAAGCCAATGAAAATATCCGGGCCTACAGCCATGTGGAACGCTTCCAGATGATGAGCAAAAAAAATCCGGATTTGCTGAAGCTTAAAGAAGCATTCGGCCTTGAGCTTTCCTGATATTTACTTTCGTCTCTGCCTCAATCATTTTTTCCGATACAAAAATCCCCTTACCCACACAAAAGGCCGGCAAGGGGATCTGTTCGTATAGAGTCTTAATAAACAAGACTTACATTATCTACCCAAAACTTATTTCCCGGAGAACCGATAAAAGCACCTCCAAGGCTGGAAGTAAACTGAAGAATAAGATGAGTAGGTGCTTCACCTTCTTCTGCCCATCCCACTTCTTTTATCTGCTTGCTTTCTCCTTTGCTGTTACGGGCATAATATCCACCGACCCCCAGCTTCATCAACTCTTCCTGATATCCGGCATCCTTTGTAATGTCGCCATACATTATTTCATAAGTAGCACCGTTTTTCCAATCTTCTGTACGGCTATAACGCACCACAGCAGTACCCACACGCTTGGCAATAATATTACCCTCGGCGTCTTCTGTACGTTTCTGGAGCAAACAAGTCATAATTGCACAGTCTTGTCCGGGCACCACAGACTTTCTGCTAAATCCAGTCTGCCGAATACGGTTGGGCTGACCGGACATCTGTACCTTATAATCGTAACGAACAGCTTTCGGACGTGTTGTAAACGATACTCCTGAGTTCAGAGCCATTTCTCCTTCCTTTGTACCGGTAATCGGTTCTTTCATATCACCCAAAAACAACGATCCGGAAGCCAGCACTGTGATATTGACCAGTCCCAGCACTTTGACACTTTCAATATGAGTCTCCAGACGGGCGCAATATCCATTTCCTCTTTTTTCAGGATATACACTGGTATTGGTCTTTACAATACCCATAACCTTGGCCATTACATTGGAGTTTGCCCAGGGAGAACCACCCAGATTTACATAAGGCTCATTGCCATCAATTACCTTTGTGGGAGCCACTTCATACAACAGCTTGGTTTTTCCGCCAATTACTCCTGACTCATGAATCTTACGTGTCACCCACTGATCCATATTTCCGTATTTTAAAGGAACCACTTTTTCCTGTCCCTTCATATTCAAAGGCAGCATAAATAGCGCACACCCGAATAACAATCCTATATTTTTCATCATTTCTATCAATTCAAGTTATCCGGCAAAGATAAAAAAAAAGCGACGGCCTGAAAAACCGTCGCTTTATATTCCACTAAATAGAATACATATTCTTATTCATGTACTATATTTCCATTTACAGAAGATTAGTATACACGGTACAACAACCATGCAGCCTGGAAGTCTTCACGATGAGGATATTTAGCCTTGAATGCATCTCTTGCACGCGCAGCTTCTTCACGAGTATCGAACGATTCTACTACCACACGATACATATTCTTTTCTGCAGCATACACTACTTTTGCATTGTAACCATCGTTATCCAAAGTAGCTTTCAATCCTTCTGCATTAGCCTTTACTCCAAAGCTACCGCATACTACGCTAAATGCTTTCAAGCCATTTCCAGAAACCAGTTCAACTTTTTCTTCGCGAACAGTTCCAACTGTAACCGGAGCTTTTGTTACAGGAGCAGCTTCTACTACCGGAGCAGCTTCTACCACCGGAGTCTGTGCCGGAGTTTCTGCAGTAGCTTCTGCAAGTTCCTGCTGTTTTGCTTTTTCGTAAGCTTTCTTATAAGCACTTTCGCTTGACTTACAAGAAGAGAATGCCAGTGCTACGCACAATCCCATTCCCAATACAACAATCTTTCTCATGTCGTTTTGTTTTTATTATTAGTTAATATTTAGTCCTATTTTCAATATATAATTACGCGCAAAAGTAGTAATATAAAAGAAGTGAAACTATTAAATTCTGTTAATTATACAGTTTTATCCTTCGTTTCCTTATTTTTCCTCAAAAGAGTGACAACTTATCAAAGTTTTTATTAGATTTGTACATAGGAACTTTAAATAAGTGGAATTATGAAAGCACTAAATTATGTAGCCGCTTTTTTGGGCGGAGCAGCCTTGGGAGCAGCAGCAGGCTTATTGTTTGCACCGGAAAAAGGAGAAGATACCCGTAAGAAAATTGCAGAACTTTTGCGTAAAAAAGGCATTCGTCTGAATCGTGAAGAAATGGATGACCTGGTAGATCAGATTGCAGCAGAAGTAAAAGACGCTGAATAAAAATTTAACAAAACAGGCAGACTTAATTCACATTTCAAAATTGAATAAGTCTGCCTGTTTTTTCACTTTAACAAACCGCATATGTTTTCTCAAGACAAAAGCATAGACAATCTGGAATCTCTTGTAAAGGAGATGAAAAAATACATTGAACTGCAAGGAGAATATCTGAAATTCGATCTTGTGGAAAAACTGACTATCCTGCTAGGTACCCTTATTCTTATTTTACTCATTACCGTATTAAGCATGATGGCCGTATTTTACTTTTCATTTATGCTGGTATACGCCCTCGAGCCTATCACAGGAAGCCTGACCGGAAGTTATGCCATGATAGGAGGAATTATCCTGCTATTGGCATTCCTGATATACATATATCGAAAAAAACTGATATTCCAGCCGATGGTAAACTTTTTGTCACATTTGTTTTTAGACAATCCCAATAAGGAGAAACAGGCATGAATACGAAAGAAATCTACACCATAGAATTGATCTCTCAAAAAAAAGAGGAAAAAAGAGCGGAAATACAGGCTTCCAAAAAAAGAATGCAGCATATTTCACAAGAACTTTTCTCACCTACCAGAAGTGATAATAAAATAGATAGCATGATGCAGCACATCAACATGGGAATAGCTGCCTACGACGGCATCATGACCGGCATAAAAGTGCTAAGACGCGTTCAAAGCTTTTTCTCACAAAAAAGGAAATAAGCCATACAATCCTCCTGCGTCATTCAAATAAATATTTGGAACTATCCGACAAATAATTTATATTTGTTACTTGATTTATTTAATGACAATTAATGAAAAGGATTGAATCTCTTGCATCTATTCCATCTAATTTACAAATGTTTACAGGAATAGATATCATCGGGAACTTAAAGCAACTATTCAAGTTCCCCACACAAATGCCCGGCTGCCTGTTCCTCTTATGCACAAGAGGCAATTGTGTTGCAACCATACACCTTACCCAATACGAACTCCGTCAGAACTCAATGGCTGTAATCATGCCTGAAATGTTCTTTCAGATCACATCACAAAGCCAGGATTGCCGTTTTACACTGATTGGGTTTTCAAAAGAACTTATCCGCCACTCTACATTGTTCTCTAAAACAATCGAGTATACTCCTCACATTTTCGAAAATCCGGTTATCCATCTGCAAAAAGAAGTTGCAGAAATTTTTCAGGAATCCTTCAAAACCATAATCAAAGCCCAGCATTTGGGCGACGTATTTATTACCCCTGCACAGACAGACTTGATTTATTCACAAATCATTCTGACATTGGGTAATATAACCCGGAAAAAAGAAGAGAACTCACAAGTACGATACAACCGTAATCAGGAAATAGTAAAAGAACTGGTGCGCATTATCGTACAAAACTATAAATCGGAAAGAAACATTTCATTCTATGCAGAAAAGATGCACCTCTCTCCGCAACACCTGAGCACCACCATCAAAAAAACAACCGGAAAGACACTGACGGACATTATTTCTTCCTTTGTCATACACGATGCACAGGCCAAATTACGGTCCACGGAACTGACCATCCAGGAAATAGCCTATTCACTGAACTTTCCGGATATCTCCTTCTTTGGAAAATATTTTAAACGATATACAGGTATGTCACCTAAACAATACAGAAACTCCGGAAAATAAGAACAAAAAAAATGTTACCGATATCACCCACATCGGATATCGGTAACATTCTTAAAAATCCGCCATCAAATTACAGACCGTTTTCTTATTCTATAATTTCCACATCGGTTACTTTTTCATTTCTTTTACGGCGATAAAACAGCAAACGAATCAAATCGGTTGCTCCATATACAATTGCCGACACTCCCAATACAATAAAAGGAACAGTAGCTGCCTGGAAAGGATTGAACAGAACAACCAGTCCGGCAATCAGCACCAGCACAGAAATAACATACCAAGCCACCGGCACTTTTACCACGTTACGCACCGATATAAAATTAGACAATTGAGTGACGCCTCCAAGTACCAGAAGCACACCTAATATATACATCAGAATGCTTACAAAAAATGCCGGCATAATCATCAGCCACAGGCCAAAGCAAGCGCTTCCCAATGCAACGATAGGAAAAGGACGGCTCATACCATCCGACTGTCTGGAAGATGCAAAATAGCCGAACAATCCTAATAACCCCGGCAACAGAAACAAGACACCGATTGTTATCACCAGATAATTTACAGCAGCATCAGGCCATACGACCAACAGTATGCCAATAATCAAAGCACACAAGCCGCTCATCAAAGCATAGTTCATTGTTTTCATCACGTTTTATATTCTTAGTTATACGAAAATAGCAAATTACACAGATATAAACAAATGAAAAGACAAAATTCCCTATAGCCTTCCTTTTTTCTTACCATTATCTTTCATCAACCTTACATTTTCATTGAAAAAGGCAGAAATACTCCTTTTTTCTGGCATTTATAAAAACACCATCTAATGAATATCTCGTACAAAAGGCACTTGATATAAAGCAATTTGTTATTTTTTCACCATTCGTACTCCCTTTTTAAAGTATTTATACTATCTTTGTGGCAAATTTATTACGACAGAATTATGATTAAGCCAGATTATCCTTCCGTTTTGCTAATCTATACAGGGGGTACAATCGGTATGATTGAGAATCCGGAAACAGGTGCATTGGAAGCTTTTAATTTCGATCAACTTCAAGAAAATGTACCAGAATTGAAAAGATTTAACTACAGAATTTCATCTTATCAATTCAATCCCCCCATCGACTCCTCCGACATGGAACCAGCCTTGTGGGCTAAACTGGTAAAGATTATCCATTATAATTACGATAATTTCGACGGTTTCGTCATCCTTCATGGAACTGATACCATGGCATACACAGCCTCTGCTCTTAGCTTCATGTTGGAAAATCTGGCCAAACCCGTTATCCTGACAGGAAGTCAGCTCCCGATAGGTGTACTGCGTACCGACGGAAAAGAAAACTTAATCACTTCTATAGAAATAGCTGCTGCCAAATATCCGGACGGAAGGGCAATAGTACCAGAAGTTTGTATATTTTTCGAAAACCATTTATTACGTGGTAACCGTACCACCAAAATCAATGCAGAAAACTTCAATGCTTTCCGTTCCTACAACTATCCAGCGTTGGCCACTGCCGGTATCCATATAAAATATGAATACGACCGCATCCGTAAAGCAGATTTATCGCTTCCGATGCACCCTCACTATGTATTCGATACCAATGTGATGATTCTGACAATCTTCCCCGGTATTCAGGAAAAGGTAGTCAGCACAATGCTAAACACACCGGGCCTGCGTGCTGTAGCCCTAAAGACATACGGTTCAGGAAATGCTCCTCAAAAGCCATGGTTCATCAAGCTGCTGAAGGAGGCAACCAGCCGGGGTATTATCATCGTAAACATCTCACAGTGTCAAACCGGTATGGTAGAGATGGCACGTTACGAAACAGGTTTACATCTATTGGATGCCGGAGTGATAAGCGGATACGATGCGACGGTAGAATGTGTGATTACCAAACTAATGTTTTTGCTCGGCCACAACCTGTCTCCGCAGGAAATACGGCGGGAAATGGGGCGTTCCATTGCAGGAGAGTTTACCCGGCCGGAATTGTAATACAATTGTAACAATTATTTCATGGCTCCGAAACAAAGAAACGTCATCTTTGCAGAAACTCAAAAATACCAAAACAATATGAATGATTACCGAATACTTGTTGTAGATGACGAAGAGGATTTATGCGAGATTCTAAAGTTCAATCTCGAAATGGAAGGGTATTTCGTAGACACAGCCAACTCTGCCGAAGAAGCCCTTAAACTGGATCTTACGCAGTACCAACTGTTGCTTTTGGATGTGATGATGGGAGAAATTTCCGGATTCCGTATGGCAAGTATGCTGAAGAAGAACAAAGATACAGCAGAAATTCCAATCATATTCATCACTGCCAAAGATACAGAAAACGATACAATCACCGGATTTAATCTGGGAGCCGATGATTATATATCCAAACCGTTCTCTTTGCGTGAAGTAATCATGCGTGTAAAAGCGGTATTACGCCGTACTGCCGGAGTGCAGATGAAAGAACAGGACCAGTTACAATACAAAGGGTTAGTCATACATATCTCCAAAAAGAAAGTAACAATCGACAACGAAGAAATCTCATTAACCAAGAAAGAGTTCGAGATTTTGTTGCTTTTACTACAGAACCAAGGACGAGTATTCTCACGAGAAGACATACTGACCAAAGTATGGAATGATGAATCGTATGTATTAGATCGCACTATCGATGTGAATATTACCCGATTACGTAAAAAAATCGGTGAATATGGTAAACAAATTGTAACCCGATTAGGCTACGGTTACTGTTTCGAATGTGAATAATACAATTTGACATGACTACTTTTTTTTCTCGTATTCTTTCCTTTAGCCAGAAACTATTCTTTCTGGTTATCTCTCTTTTTATCGCTTTTTCGCTGTGCTTTATGTGTTTTCAGTACAGACGGGAAAAGGTATTCAAGAGCGAACTTTTAAATACACAGCTTCAAGACTACAACTCACGGCTATACGATTTCATAAACGAAAACGGTAATCTGAATGCAGATAGTCTGCAACAGTATGTGGCTACTCACATGATCCCGAACCTGCGGGTCACACTCATCACATCCACAGGTATCGTAATCTACGACAACATAGAAAAGAACTGGAAGAAGTTCAAGAACCATTCTTCACGAAAAGAAATCATAGATGCCCTGATGTATGGCAGCGGATATGCCATCAGCCGGCATTCTGAAAGCTTAAATGGAGAAGAATTCTTTTATTCGGCCAAATACTACCCCAGTAAACGGCTGATCATACGTTCTGCCCTTCCCTATAACGTCAGCTTAAGCGAACATCTTAAAGCCGACTCGGGATACGTTTGGTTTACATTGGTAATCAGCCTATTCCTGATTGCCTTGTTCTATCGCTTCACTTACAAACTGGGGATGTCCATCACCAAACTGCAACAGTTTGCATTAAAGGCCGACAGAAACGAACCGATAGACATTGAAATCTTACAAGCGTTCCCTAAAAATGAATTGGGAGAGATTTCCCAGCATATCATAAAAATATACAAACGGCTCCACCGTGCCAAAGAAGCCCTCTACATCGAGAGAGAGAAACTGATTTCGCATCTGCAAACCTCGCACGAAGGACTTGGAGTCTTTACCAAGGAACGCAAGGAGATTCTGGTAAACAACCTTTTTACACAATATGCCAATATCATCTCCGACAGGAACTTAAGTTCCACCGAAGAAGTTTTCGACATACCGGAACTAAAACCGATCAATGAGTTTCTGACTAAAAATGAAAACAACCCCAATAAAGAAGAAAAGCGTTTATCCCTTCATATAGACAAAAACGCACGTTCTTTTTTGGTAGAAAGTATCATTTTCCAGGATTTGTCATTCGAAATTTCCATCAATGACATTACTCAGGAGGAAGAACAGGCCCGGCTGAAACGCCAGTTGACACAGAACATTGCCCACGAGCTGAAAACTCCGGTAAGCAGTATACAAGGATACATAGAAACCCTGCTTAACAATTCGAATATCAGCCATGAGATGATGCAAACATTTCTGCAAAGAAGTTATGCCCAAAGCAACCGGCTCACCCTTCTTCTGCGGGATATCTCCGTACTGACCCGTATGGACGAAGCTCCGGACATGGTTTCAAAAGAGAGTCTGAATTTAAGCAAGCTGGTAGAAAACATGTTAAGCGAGGTTGCTCTGAATCTCGACGAAAAACATATACAAGTCAACAATTTGCTCCCGCCCAACATGAATATTGTCGGAAACAGCTCTTTGTTGTATTCTATTTTCCGGAATCTGACAGACAATGCAATAGCCTATGCAGGTGTGGGTATACAAATCACAATAAACTGTTTCCGGGAAGACGAAAAATTCTACTACTTCAGTTTCTCCGACACAGGAGTAGGTGTTCCCGAAGAACACTTGAACCGACTGTTCGAACGCTTTTACCGCGTAGACAAAGGACGCTCCAGAAAACTGGGAGGAACAGGTTTAGGACTGGCTATCGTTAAGAATGCAGTCTTATTCCATGGAGGTACCATTTTTGCCAAAAATATTCCGGGAGGAGGACTGGAATTTGTCTTTACTTTACAGAAAGGAGTGAATTAAAAACAATCACCATAAAATAAAAACCTCTCAAATACAAAAAAAGCTTGACTCTTGATTATTCAACAGTCAAGCTTTTTATATTCCAGTGCCAGTTATAAATCCTGCAAGTCATTGTCTACAGCCAACGATGACGGCTATAAAACCGACGTCGTCGATTCGCCATCCGACGTCGTCGGATGCATATTCTGCGGCGCCGGTTACAGTATGTACGCTCTCATACCCAGCCATAGTACCATTAACCATTCATCATGCAAACGGATTCTTTCATCCGGCTGCATAAAGAAAAAAAACGTTTCATTCTGCTGTTTCCGCATCCACAGTCCACGTACAGACAAAATCATCGCGAAGCATATAATGTATCTGATAATAGTTATTCATCCCTGTACGATACTCTTCAGCCTCAAAAACTCCTTCCTCCGAGGCGGTAAAAGGACAGATATACAGGTGCTTCAAGAAGTCTACCTCATTGGTATCAAGCAACTTAAACAAGGTCTCTTTTGCCGACCAGTGCAGCAAATACTGATAAATCAACATACGGTCTGACAAATGTTCCCGGCCGGGCATTTCATCCTGGCGGACAAAGCGTGAAACGACCTTTTTCACCCTGTCGCCATAATACTCTATATCCATGGCAATATTCCACTTCGGGTGAATACCGACGGCAATATAGCCTTTGGTATGTGAAATTGTAATCTGATATTCCCCCGAAAGAATATAAGGTTTGCCGGATGCATAATGCCCAATACACATTTCCTTTCCAGACAATGCTTTCAGCAAAACCCTTACGCCCAAATACTCCATCTTCCGGGAAAGAGATTTCAGTCCGGCAAGTTCTTCCTCGTAATTGAAATTCTGCGACAACCGGCTACGTAACTCTTCCTGGCTCTCGGTCAGTTGCCATATTCCGAAACCCCCTCCCTGCCAGTTCCATTGTTTAAGAAGCGACATATCCCTCTTCTTTATGCTCTTTAGGAAGTACCGTTACCTTTACTTTCAAAATACGGCGAGAATCCATCTCTACAATTTCAAAGCGATAGTTCTTATAGAACAAGACTTCTTGCTGTACCGGAAATTCCCCCTTCAGTTCGAGAATCAATCCCGCCAACGTGTCGGCATCGGCCGCAATATCTTCAAATTCATCCGAATCAATCTTCAAGACTTTATAGAAATCGGTCAAGAACGTCTTTGCTTCAAACAAATAAGAATTATCAGAAAGTTTAATATAGGTACGTACTTCCTCATCGTACTCATCATTTATTTCGCCTACAATCTCTTCTATGATATCTTCCATGGTTACAATACCCGACGTACCACCAAATTCATCCACTACAATCGCAATATGAATTTTATTGATTTGAAAATCATGAAGAAGATCGTCAATCTTTTTCGTTTCCGGAACGAAGAAAGCCGGACGAATCAAATTCTGCCACTTGAACTCATCACCCTGCTTCAGATAGGGCAACAAATCTTTTATATACAAAATCCCCTTGATATTATCACGAGACTCTTCGTATACAGGAATGCGGGAATAAGCGTTATCTACGACACATTTCAAAACCTTGGAAAAAGGAGTATTCAGTTCAAGATCCACCATATCAAGACGGGCAGTCATCACTTCTTTGGCTGTTTCCTCTCCAAAGCGAATAATTCCTTCAAGCATGGTACTCTCTTCTGAAATTTCATTCTTATCCGTCAGTTCCAGAGCCTGAGACAGCTCGTCGACAGACAAGTTGCGCACCTTATGCTTTTTAGTCAATTTGTTGACCACAAAAGACGAATGTACAAGCAGATTCGACATCGGCTTGAATACCGACCGAAGCACATAAATAACCGGAGCAGCTTTTCTGCAAAAAGAAAGTGTATGCTGTGCAGAATATATTTTAGGCATTATCTCCCCAAACAACAGCAATAAAAAAGTCAGGACTACGGTAATAACCAGAAACTCCAAAATCTGCGCCTGACCAAAATCTATTACGCTAGCAAAGAAGTAATTGCACAACATAATAATGGTCACATTCACAAAATTGTTTGAAATAAGAATGGTAGCCAACAAATGTTCAGAATCTTCCAGAAGACTTTTAATCTTCGTATCAGAAGGAGATTTTTCTTCTTCAATCTCATTCAAATCAGAAGGAGACAATGAAAAGAAAGCAATTTCGGAAGCAGAAACAAAACCTGATGCATACAGCAAAAGAATAGCCAGCATCAATGCAATAATCGCTCCTATAGAAGGAGACATAACTGTTACTCCGTTACATAAATCCGATAAACGGGATAAATACGAGTCAGGGTCCAAAGATTTAAATTTTAGTTAGACATAAGTTCATTTTAAAACGGCAAATCGTCTGATGCCGATTCCGCAGACACAGATGCAGTCTGCGAAGCAGCAGCCGGTTGCTGAACCTGTCCGGCAGGCTGTTGGACAGCACGCGGAGTCAGCATTTCCATATTATCACCGAATATTTCCACTACGTAACGTTTTATACCGTTCTGGTCGTCATAAGACCGGGTACGGATTTTTCCCTCGATGTAAAGTTTATCTCCCTTACGTACATATTTTTCGGCAGTTTCAGCCAATCCGCGCCACAAAACAATATTGTGCCATTCTGTACGTTCAGGAACCTGTGTTCCATTGGCCAAAGTATATGCTCTATCTGTTGTAGCCAACGGAAATGTAGCCACAGCTACACCGCTATCCAAATATCTTACATCGGGATCTTTCCCCACATTACCTATCAACTGGACTTTATTCAATGACATGATTTACTTCGTTTTAATATCAGAGTCCAAAATT
Organism: uncultured Bacteroides sp.; assembly: GCA_900542985.1. Classification (GTDB taxonomy): domain Bacteria; phylum Bacteroidota; class Bacteroidia; order Bacteroidales; family Bacteroidaceae; genus Phocaeicola; species Phocaeicola acetigenes. Next base: position 3,736 of record UQPQ01000018.1, on the reverse strand, counting down.
ACAGAAAAAAAATGAGACAACAAACGTGATACAGGGAATTTATATAAATCAGCCACCGGAACCCTTTGATACTTTTCCGGCAACAGACTTTTTTCCGTTACTTCTACCTCATAACAATCGGCATAAATTACCCGGTGAGACAGCACATGCTTTACCCTTTGCCCCATCCGCCGTACCAGCTTTACCTCACACTGCGACAGCAGTTGCTGGAATTCCGGAAAACTGAAAAGTTCTTCTTCCGACAAGCTCCTATCAGGTTCCAATAACGGAAACTCATATAAATTTTGCCAAATATCGCCAGCCGGCCGCTTGTATAAAAAAGTACAACCCGATGTATGGATATAGAGATAAATAAAATGACGGTCGAGTACCTTAGTCTTACGTTTCTTTTTAGGCAATTCGCCCACCAGACCTTTACGAAAGGCCACACAACTGTCCATCAACGGACAAACCTCACACTTGGGCGACACAGGCACACACTGCAGTGCCCCAAAATCCATAATGGCCTGATTATACAGCCCTGGCGTTTCTTTCGGCAATAATTCATCGGCCAAAGCTGCAAATATCTTTTTCCCCTCCGAGGTGTCAATCGGAGTATCCACGCCCATCCAGCGCGACAAGACACGATACACATTTCCATCCACTACCGCATAAGGCATATCGTAAGCAATAGAACAAATGGCGGCAGCAGTATATTCCCCCACCCCTTTCAAGGCACGTACTTCTGCATACGTTTTCGGGAAATACTCCTGTGAATCAATCGAACGGGCAGCTTCATGCAGATTTCGCGCCCGAGAATAATATCCCAGCCCCTGCCAATACTTCATCACCTCATCTTCATCGGCCTGAGCCAAAGCATGAAAATCCGGAAACCGTTCTATAAACCTGCAATAATAATCATATCCTTGAGCCACCCTTGTCTGCTGAAGAATTACCTCCGATATCCATATTTTATACGGATCTTGAGTCTGCCGCCAAGGAAGTTCTCTTTTATTATGTTCGTACCAGTCAATCAACAGCGAAGCAAATTGATTCATTTCTATATATTTATTCTATTAACCAAAGTTTTTTATTATTTTTGCAAAAATAGGAGTTTTCGGAGGAAGCGAAAGATACTTTTAGAAAAAATTGTTCTGAATATATTTTTCAGAGTACAAGAAAAGCTATATATTTGCAGTCCAAAAATTTAAGATAACGTATAACAATAATTATTAGCAAAATGACTAAAGCGGATATTGTAAACGAAATTGCTAAAAACACAGGTATTGACAAGACCACCGTGTTGACAACCCTTGAAGCGTTCATGGACTCAGTAAAAGAATCTCTGTCTAATGATGAAAACGTATACCTTCGCGGGTTCGGCAGTTTTATCGTAAAGAAAAGAGCTCAGAAAACTGCTCGTAACATTTCAAAAAATACAACTATCATCATTCCGGAACACAACATTCCGGCATTTAAACCAGCTAAGACATTTACTCTTTCAGTAAAAAAATAATTAACATTAGTATTAACCCTATAAAATTTTGAAGCTATGCCAAGCGGAAAGAAAAGAAAAAGACATAAAATGTCTACACACAAACGTAAGAAAAGACTAAGAAAGAACAGACATAAAAGCAAAAAATAATCATTAGTCTGTCCGACTTCAATAAAGAACAAACTTGTAAAGCCTTTTATAGTCCTTTCAGGTTTGTTCTTTGTGTATTAGTCAAAATGTACGTTTAGAAAACAATTTATAAACTTTAAAAACCAAATAATCAAGTGACAAGCGAATTAGTAGTTGACGTACAGCCCAAAGAAATCTCTATCGCACTGTTGGAAGACAAGAATCTGGTAGAATTTCAGAAAGAAGAAAGAAACCTCTCTTTCTCCGTAGGGAACATGTACTTAGGCAAAGTGAAAAAACTGATGCCTGGACTAAATGCCTGCTTCGTGGATGTCGGCTTTGAGAAAGACGCTTTCCTTCACTATTTGGACTTAGGACCTCAATTTCACTCCTATCAGAAGTATCTGAAACAAGTAATAAGCAATAAGCAGAAACTTTATCCTATTTCAAAAGCTTCTTCCTTACCTGATATTGAAAAAGACGGTACAATATCCAACGTACTGCAACAGGGACAGGAAGTCATCGTTCAGATTGTAAAAGAACCTATCTCTACCAAAGGACCTCGCCTGACTTGTGAACTATCCTTTGCCGGAAGATATCTGGTTCTCATCCCATTCAACGATAAAGTTTCCGTTTCGCAGAAAATCAAGTCGAGCGAAGAGCGCGCCCGACTCAAACAACTGTTACAGAGCATCAAGCCTAAAAATTTCGGCATTATAGTACGTACCGTAGCCGAAGGAAAGCGCGTTGCAGAGCTGGATGCCGAGTTGAAGATTCTGCTAAAACACTGGGAAGAAACTATCACTAAAGTACAAAAGGCCAGCAAATTACCGTCTTTAGTTTACGAAGAGACAAGTCGTACCGTAGCTATTTTACGTGATTTATTCAATCCTTCATACGAGAATATCTACGTCAACGACGAAACGGTATACAACGAGGTAAAAGACTATGTGGCATTGATAGCCCCCGACAGAACAGGAATTGTCAAACTTTACAAAGGCCAACTTCCCATATTCGACAATTTTGCTATTACCAAACAAATCAAATCCTCGTTCGGTAAAACCATATCCTACAAGAGTGGCGCTTATCTCATCATCGAACATACCGAAGCCCTCCATGTAGTAGACGTAAACAGTGGAAACCGTTCAAAATCAGGAAACGGACAGGAGGCCAATGCGTTGGATGTCAATTTAGGTGCAGCAGACGAACTGGCCAGACAACTCCGTTTAAGAGATATGGGAGGCATTATTGTAGTCGACTTCATCGATATGAATCTTGCCGAAAATCGCCAGAAACTATACGAACGCATGTGCCAGAATATGCAGAAAGACAGAGCCAAACACAACATTCTTCCACTCAGTAAATTTGGCTTAATGCAGATTACCCGCCAGCGCGTACGTCCGGCAATGGATGTAAATACAGATGAAGATTGTCCAACCTGTTTTGGTAAAGGCAAAATAAAACCTTCTATTTTATTTACAGATACTTTGGAAAGTAAAATTGATTACCTGGTCAATAAGTTGAAGATAAAAAAAGTAACCTTACATATACATCCTTATGTAGCTGCTTACATCAATCAAGGACTGGTATCATTGAAACGTAAATGGCAAATGAAATATGGATTTGGTATAAAAATCATCCCAAATCAGGATTTTGCTTTTTTACAATACAAATTCTACGATGTACACGGAGAGGAACTAGACATGAAAGAAGAGTTCGAAATCAAATAAGAACAACAAACAGAGGCTATCTCAAAACACTTTGAGGTAGCCTTTTTTGTATTTGTAAAAAATCAGGCACACCACTATCGAAACAATCTTCTAAAAGATGCTCTTAAAGCTGTATTTACCTCTATGATAAAACTCCTTGCATCCAAAACTTTGCCAGCCTTATTGCAGGCTATACCAACACAACCAAGACTGAAGCAAACACCAAGCGTTATACTTTCACCCAACAAAACCTATTTACTTCAGTATACCCCGTACAATACCCCCCTAAAACAAAAAAACACCCTAAAAAAAACAATCTGAATATACAAAAAGAAAGAGTGTTCCAAAAAAACTGAAACACTCTTTCTTAGTAGCGGGACCCGGGATTGAACCGGGGACCTCATGATTATGAATCATGCGCTCT
>UQPQ01000017.1 GCA_900542985.1 uncultured Bacteroides sp. | reverse complement strand
TTTGTTGCTCAGGAACTTATAAATAAAGTTAAATTATAGTGTTGCGGAATTAAGGTTGTTGAATTTCTGTCGTCTATTTGCTACTTTTGTGAAAACTATGTTAAAAACACTTGCTATATGCATTACTATTTATTGGTAGAAGGTCTGAAGAAAGGACCTATACCGTTGGAAGAATTAAAAGAAAACGGACTAAGTGCAGAAACCTTGGTTTGGAGAGAAGGACTGACGGAATGGGTAAAAGCTTCCGAACTGGAAGAACTGTCGGAGGTTTTGGCTAGTATTCCACCTTGTCCGCCTTCATCCTCTCAACCAGAAGAAAATGTGAAACAGCCGGAATGTCCCAAAACCTGGCTTCCCGAATCCATTATATCCACGTGTTTATGCTGTCTTCCTTTGGGAATTGTAGCCATTGTCTATGCCGCAAAGGTTGATTCTGCTTATTTGCAGGGAAACTACGAACAGGCTTTGCAATACTCCAAACTGGCACGCAACTGGACGCTGGCAGCAGCGGGAAGTGCTTTGCTGATAGCTGTGCTGTATGTGATTTTTATTTTTATGATGATTCTTTTGGGAAAATCAAGTTTCGATAACTCTTTAATGATAAGCGTATGAATGAACAAGTTTGTCCTAAAACTTGGATGGTAGAATCTATCCTTGTTACATTGTTTTGCTGCCTGCCTTTCGGTATTGCAGGTATTGTGTATGCCAGTAAGGTAAGTTCTTTGTTTGCTGCAGGCAATTATGAAGCAGCTCTTCAGGCAAGTAATGATGCCGGTAAATGGACTAAAATAGGTTTTATTGTAGGACTTGTAGTAGGGGTAATCTATCTGATTATCAATATATCTTATGTTTTAATCTACCTCGATTCACTGAAATGAGCCGTACGGTAAAATACATTGGGGGAATTGTGCTGATTGGAATGCTTGCTGTGTATGCTCTTTTAGATCCGGCTCGGTCGGCATTATTCCCCAAATGTCCTTTTTATGTGCTTACCTCACTGAAATGTCCGGGATGTGGTTCGCAGCGTGCCCTTCATGCTTTACTCCACGGAGATGTTTCCGGAGCCTTTTCTTATAATGCGCTGCTGGTAGTGTCGGTTCCTCTTGTCTTGTTGTTGCTTTATGCCGAACTGCTTCGCAAAAAGAATCCTCGTCTGTATTTCACACTTCATAAGCCTGGGTTTATCCTTTCCTTGGCCGGACTGATTGTACTGTGGTGGATTTTTCGGAATATCTTTTCCTGGTGACTTAAATCTTATTCCGTAGCAGATAGCCCTGCATCAGTCCTCTTACTGCCAGATACACAAGGAAGGCCATCCATAATGCATGATTGCCCCACGAACCGGAGCATAGAAAGTAAACTCCGAAAAACAGGGCGGAGGCAGTAGCCATCGACTTCAGCATGATGCGTGTAGAGGTGGTGCCAATACAGATTCCGTCGAGAATAAAGGCGGAGAATCCACAGAAAGGAATGGCTACGGTCCACAATAAATAAGTCCCGGAGGCTGCAATGACCTCTGTATCGTTGGTAAGCAGTTGCAGAAAATCCTGTCCTCCCCACAGGTAGGTCAGGGTAAAAAGCAGTGCCATTGCGCTTCCCCATCCAAACAAATTCCGCACCGTCTGATGCAGGCGGATTTTATCGTTACTACCCGTATATTTCCCACTCAAGGCTTCTCCAGCATACGCAAATCCGTCCATGATGTAGGAAAAGAGTGTAAACAACTGCATCAGCAGTGTGTTGACAGCCAGTACTACATCACCATAAGTGGCACCGGTAGAAGTAAAAAATACTGTAACCGCTACCAGGCAGAGTGTACGCAGAAAGATATCGCGGTTCACCAGGAAAAAACGTTTCATGGCATTCCGTTCAAACAGTTGCATGCGCTGTACTTGTTGCCGGAACGGATGGTAGTGTGAAATACAGAGCAGATAAGCCATGATCACTCCGGCATATTGTGCAATGAGTGTACCCAAAGCGACTCCTTCCACTTTCATGTGCAGTACAAATACAAAAAACAGGCTGGCCGCAATGTTTACAATGTTTTGGGTAATGGCAATGTACATGGGGTAGCGGGAATTCTGCATACCGATAAACCAGCCGGTAAAACTATACAGTCCCAGTGTAGCAGGAGCTCCCCAGATACAAATATGAAAATAGCGGGTAGCCAGTTCCTGTACTTCGGGACTGGCATCTATCAGCATAAAGGCGATGAGGCGGATGGGATACTGGAGTACGAGGAGGGCCAGTGCCAACAGCAGGCTGACGCTGAGTGAGCGCAGCAGAATACGGGTGCCCTCTTGTGTGTTGTGCTGTCCGTAAGCTTGTGCCGTAAGTCCTCCGGTACCCATACGGAGGAAACCGAATATCCAGTAAATCATATTAAACAGCATACCTCCTACGGCAATGGCACCAATGTAGGAAGCAGAACCTAAGTGACCCACAATAGTGACATCGACCAGTCCTAACAGTGGAACGGTGATGTTTGAAATGATAGACGGGATGGCTATGTGTAAAATCTGTCTGTTGATTGGGCTCATAAAACGTAGGATACTTCTTTAAACATGTATTCGCGTAACTTTCCTTGTTCGTCCTGCAAAATCAGTTTCCCGATAGGGTCGATAGCGTGTATGTGTGCCTTGAATGTACCTGTTGCATCCTGGTACATATAGAAACCGTCCCGACGGTATAAAACTTCGAAGTAACGGCTGGCAATTGTTTCGTATTCTCCTTTCCGGAGCAGGTCGTAATAATAGGCAATACGTTCCATCATCTGATGAAGTATCTCTTCCCGGTCGTAACGTTTCCCTGTAATCTGAAACAGCGAAACCGGATTGGGGGCATCACTCATAAACGTCTGCTGGTTAAGGTTTACTCCCGTTCCGGAAATGGAACGGCTGATGTGCATACCGGTCAGATCGTTTTCTATCAAAGTGCCGCAAATCTTTTTATCTTTCCAGTAAATGTCGTTCGGCCATTTGATGGTGATGGAGTCTGTATAGCGTGACAAGACTTCCTGTAGGCCCAAAGCGGTAACTTGCGACAAAAGGAACTGTCGGCGTACTTCCAGAAAATCGGGAAACACCACAAAACTGAACAACAGGTTGGCCCCCTGTTCCGATTCCCAGCTATTGCCCCTTTGTCCCCGTCCGGCCGTTTGAAAATCGCTCCATACGTTAGTCAGGTCGGCAGGTTGTGTATCCCGGCACAGTTCGCTCAGATAACTGTTGGTCGATACGGTTTCTTGCAGATGGATAGGTTCAGGGTAGTTCATGATAAGCCTCCTTTTGTTTACGGGTGAATTTTTTGATTACTTCTTCGTACGAGTGGTCTATCAGTTCCAGAATCAGAGATTCCGGTACATCACTCATCAGGTGTATCTGGTTCCAGTATTTCTTGTTGAAATGCCACGCACCCTCTATGCCGTTGTACCGGTCGCGCAGTTCTATGGCATAATCAGGGTTACACTTTACAGTCAGCTTGTCCGGATGATCTAAATCGATTACGGCAAACATGCGGTCCATCACTTTAAAGACCAGTGTCGTTTCGTCGAAGGGAAATCCTTCGCTCGCGGCTTTCTTTTTCAGACAATAAGTTCGGATTGTTTCTATATCCATATTCTTACTATTACCAGATAGGAGGAAGAAAAGCTTCCTCGATGTGTTCAATTTCGAATGGCGGGCAGGTACCCACTACGGTAATGACATCAAAGCGTACCGGCAAGTCGATGGCAAACAGCTTGATGTATGCATCGGCTGAGGCTACGATGTTTCGTATTTTGCGTGGGGTAATGGCATCTTCCGGATTACCGAACACATCGTTGCGTCGTGTCTTGACTTCTACGACAACCAGTGTCCCGTCTTTTTCGGCCACAATATCCAGTTCCTTTCTGCCGGCATGCCAGTTGCGGTGTAAAATTGTATATCCTTTGTCTCTGAGGTAGGCTGAGGCTTCTTCTTCCCCTTCCTTACCCAGTTTGTTATGTGCTGCCATTTTTCCCATTTTTTGCAAAAATACGGATTTTATACTTTGATTTTAGGGGAAGTAACTTTAATTTTGCACTAATTGAGTATTCAGTGATTTCGTTTTTGAGTTGGTAAGTTTATAAGTTCTTGTTATACTTCGACTTAAAAACTTATGAATTTGCAAACAAATAAACTCGTTTATGGTGAATAACGGAAAAAGACGGAAAAAGGTACCCTCGACGGTCCAGCCTCGCAAGCAGCGTATGGTGTGCCTGATGAGCGAAGAAGAAGTACAGATTGTAGACCGCTATCTGGAGAAATATCAGATTACGAACAAGGCGCGCTGGCTTCGGGAGACGATTTTGTCGTTTATTCACCAGAATATGGAAGAAGATTATCCCACTTTGTTTAAAGAGCATGATATGCGCAGATAATCCCCTCTATACATATGGCAGATGATAATTTTTACATGAAGCAGGCCCTGATGGAGGCCGAAAAGGCAGCCGCACGCGGAGAAGTACCCGTAGGAGCGGTGGTGGTTTGTCGTGACCGTATCATAGCACGTACACATAATCTGACGGAAACGTTGAATGATGTGACTGCTCATGCCGAGATGCAGGCCATTACGGCTGCAGCCAATGCGTTGGGAGGAAAATATCTGACCGACTGTACGCTGTATGTCACAGTGGAACCGTGTGTGATGTGTGCCGGAGCCATTGCATGGGCACAAACTGGCCGGCTGGTGTTTGGAGCAGAAGACGAAAAACGGGGATATCAACGTTTTGCCCCTCAGGCCCTGCATCCCAAAACGGAGGTAGTGAAAGGTTTGATGGCAGATGAGTGTGCCGCCTTGATGAAGGATTTTTTCAAGAAAAGAAGATAAAAGAGAGGGAAACCCGATGAACAATCACGGAGTTTCCCTCTCTCTTTGATATGGGATTTATTTATTGCACTTTTACATAATCTTCTCCACCAATCAAATCATGGATGTGGGTGGCATCGAATATTTGGAAATACTCTTTGCCATTGTAGTATATTTTGTCTCCATGTATGGAGTATTGTTTTCTATAGCTGCTTTTACTTACGTCAGTCCAGTATACTGTTTTTCCGTCACTGGCATAAATGGTTTCCAGTACAATTGCACCGGTATTATGAAATGCTTTCATTTGTGCATCCACTTCTCTGGATTGTCCGTTACTATTGAACTGTAGACCGTATACTCCGAAATCGCCATTGTAATACGCACTACTCGGTTGTTGCTGTTGTTTGTACAATTTAATGATAGATGCACAATCTACGTATTTGCTTCCCATCCATACACCTTGCATTTGTTCCCAGCTATATGATGTAGTTTCACCAGAGCCTGATCCGCTTCCTTCTCCAGCTTTGATAAGTGTCCATAGGTAATCATCAGAACCTACAAGCATATTTCCAGACAGTGTAGTAGTGATGCTGTATCCTCCGTCCTGGTCGGTCAAGGTGATTTGATTTCCTTCCACGGTGTAACTGTAAAAAATAGTACTTGTTCCGGAGTATGGCTTCAGTTCATTTACATCTTCATCGTAGTTGTATCGCCAATCCTCTCCGTGATAGTTTACGATTTCCTGTGCTTCCCGTGAACTGGTAAAGGTCAGTGTTCCTTTTCCTTCTTCCCAGGCTGCATCATCGCCTATCCACGAATAGTTGCGTTCCCATTGGCTGCCAATTAGCTGAGCCATGTCGAAATTTCCTCCCTGGTCATCATTGGATGAACAGCTTAACAGATAAGAACATAATAAGATGCTTAATATTATGTTCCACTTAAACATTGTCTTCATAATTTACTTGTTTTTACTTTTATTCTGTTTTAACAATGCAAAGTTATGGCCGTGTAAAAAAATATGGAAAAAGGAATAAAAGAGAACAGTACCATCCGGACAGAATGAAATACTAAGAAATGAAAAAATGTAACTAAAGTGCAGATGTTTATAAGCGCACAGCCACATATCCATGAAATAAACATAAGATATGTGGCTGTGTCATACAGATAAAGTGTCAGTATTATGAAAGATTGACTGGTTTCAGTCCCATCTGTTCAGCTTTTTTCAGCATGTATTCGAAAGCTGCATCATGCTCGTTGGGAATGATGCCATCCAGAATTGCATCTTTGATAGAACTCTTCAGGCTTCCTATTTCGCGGCAAGGCTGCAGATTGAATACTTTCATGATTTCTGCTCCGTCTACCGGTGGCTGGAAATTACGGATGCGGTCCTTCTCTTCCAGATCCTTCAGCTTCTGTCGTACCAGTTTGAAGTTGTCGAGGAAACGCTGTTTGCGTGCTTCGTTCTTCGAAGTGATGTCGGCTTCACAGAGCATCATCAGGTCGTCAATATCATCGCCGGCTTCGAACAACAGACGGCGTACAGCCGAGTCGGTCACTTCTTCGTCGGCAATCACGATAGGGCGCATGTGCAGTCCCACCAACTTCTGTACATACTTCATCTTTTCGTTCATCGGCAACTTCATCTTACGGAAGATATCCGGTATCATTTTCTCGCCGATGTAGTTGTGGTTGCGGAATGTCCATCCTGTGCGAGGTTCCCAACGTTTGGTACGTGGTTTACCAATGTCGTGCAGCAAGGTTGCCCAGCGCAGCCAAAGATTGTCGGTTACTTTAGAGATGTTGTCTACTACTTCCAGTGTATGGTAGAAATTATCTTTATGTCCTTTCCCGTTTCTCACCTCTACACCTTGCAAAGCTACAAGTTCAGGGAAAATCAATTCAAGAAGTCCGCAGCGGTCCAGATCGACAAATCCCTTTGAAGGAACGGGCGACAACAGAATTTTGTTCAGTTCGTCGGCAATACGTTCGCGTGATATAATCTTGATACGTTCCTTGTTGCGCTCCAAGGCCTGGAAAGTATCATCGTCTATATAGAAGTTGAGCTGAGTGGCAAAGCGGATGCAGCGCATCATGCGGAGCGGATCATCGCTGAAAGTGATGTCCGGATCGAGTGGGGTACGTATGGTACGCTCTTTCAAATCGTCCAAACCACCGAACGGGTCGACCAGCTCTCCGAAACGTGTCCGGTTGAGGCAGACTGCCATGGCGTTAATGGTAAAGTCGCGTCGGTTCTGGTCATCTTCCAGCGTACCGTCTTCAACGATAGGCTTCCGGCTGTCGTGGCTGTAAGACTCTCTGCGTGCCCCTACAAATTCCACTTCTGTATCTCTGTATTTTACTTGTGCGGTACCAAAATTCTTGAATACGGATATATGAGCTCCACGTCCCAGTTTCTTTCCGAACGCTTCGGCTATCTCTATGCCGCTTCCTACTACTACAATGTCAATGTCTTTCGAAGGGCGGTTCAGGAATATGTCGCGTACATATCCACCTACCACATAACATTCCAATCCCAATTCGTCGGCTGTTTCGGAAATCAGGTTGAATATTTTGCCAGTAAAGTGTTCTTTCAGTTCCATTCTCGTTTGTTATAATTGGAATGCAAAATTACAAAAAAAACACCATTCCTTCCTAATGTTTGAAAGTTGTATGTATTCCGGTGAAGATGATTCTGCTTTTCTTTCTATCCGCTGAGTGGTATGAACATGAAAAAAGTCATGAATTTAAGGTAGATAGGCGAAATAATTGTAATTTTGCCCCATGAAAAATAAGTATAGTAATATGAAGAAGGCAGGATTGACAACCTTGGTATTGGCAGCGTTGCTGACAGCGTGTGGCAGCGACGACAGGAAAGCGGGTGAATTGTTTCAGCGTGCAGAACTTTCGTTTGCTGATGGAGACTATAGTCTGGCTAAATTGCAGATTGACAGTATACGTACTTTATATCCCAAAGCATTTGATGTCCGAAAATCAGCTGTGCGTCTTATGCAGCAGGTCGATTTGAAAGAGCAGCAGAAAACTCTGGTTTATCTGGATAGTGTAATGGCGGTGAAGCAGGCAGAGCTGGATTCAATAAAGGGACGTTTTGTGCTGGAGAAAGATACGGCTTATCAGGAGGTAGGCAATTATTTCTATCCAACTCAGGTTGTAGAGAAAAATATCGGACGTTCTTTCTTACGCGGACAGGTCAATGAATTGGGAGAAATGTCGCTGACTTCCATCTATTGTGCAGGAGGAAATATTCATCATACGGCAGTGAAAGTGACAGCCGGGGATTTGTTTGCCGAAACACCTGCTTCGCTGGATAGTTATGAAACCACCGATTTGGGAAAGGCTATTGAGAAAGCTGATTATAAATTGGGTAATGACGGAGGGGTAATAGCTTTTCTGGTTGCCAACCGTGATAAGAAGAATATCCGTCTGGAATTTATCGGCGACCGTAATTACAAGACTGTAATGCAACCTAATGATGTAAAGGCTATTGCTGAACTAAGCGAACTGGCCCGCATTCTGACAGGTATTGAAGAGATAAAGAAAGAACAGAAAGAGGCCAATCTGAAGATTCAGTTTGTTACCCGTAAAATAGAAGAGGCCGAAGAAGGTAAGGAGCAGGGTAAGGAAGGATGAAGACACTGATTACAGGTATGATGGCACTGTTGCCATTAGGAGTGATGGCACAGGAAAAGCCGGAAGTAGATTTTGGGATAGACTTTACCAGTGCATATATCTGGCGTGGACAGGATTTAGGTGGAGTAAGTATACAGCCTGAGATTACGGTATCTTATAAAGGATTTTATTTGTCCGGATGGGGAAATGCTGGCTTCGATTCGGAAGATCCAAAGGAAATTGATTTGACTTTGGGCTACGAAACCGGTGGGTTTTCTGTTTCGGTAACAGACTATTGGACGGCTGGAGATACAGGCTATTTTCACTATGGAGCTACGAATACATCGCATACATTTGAAGCACAGGTTGGTTATGATTTCGGCTTCCTTGCATTAAACTGGTTTACTAATTTTGCCGGATATGACGGAGTAAACGCAGAGGGAAATCGTGCTTATTCATCGTATGTATCGCTGGAAGTTCCTTTCCGGTTAGGAGGATTCGAATGGACGGCAGAAGTGGGAGCCGTACCCTATGCAACCGATTTTTATAACGATGGAGTCAATGGATTTGCTGTATCGGATGTAGGATTGAAAGTACAGAAAGAGGTAGCGGTGACTGAACGCTTCTCTCTTCCTTTGTTTGCAAGAATCAGTTGGAATCCGGCTACAGAGGGAGCTTATTTTGCTTGTGGATTAAGTTTTTGATATATATATGATGTCTCTTAAGAGTATGATATAAAAAAGATTTCCTTCGGAAAGAAGGAAATCTTTTTGTTTTTTGGATATTTAGCTTAGCAGCGTGCTGCTACTTTTCCCCAGTCTACCAAATGCCAGAACGCTTCAACGAATGCGGCGCGACGGTTTCTATAGTCTATGTAATAGGCATGTTCCCACACATCGATAACCAGTACAGGTTTCAGTCCCTGACGCAGTGGATTTCCTGCATTGCTTTCTGCTTTTATTGACAATTTACCTTCTGCATCGGCAACCAGCCATACCCATCCGGATCCGAACAATCCTACAGCTGCTTTGGCAAATGCTTCCTTAAAGGCTTCTACCGAACCGAAATCGCGTGTCAGCAAATCGGCCAGTGAGGCAGGTATGTCGGTCTGTGCCGGAGTCAGGCTTTGGAAGAAGAAAGTATGATTCCATGTCTGAGCTGCATTGTTGAATACAGATCCTTCTGCCTTGCATACCATTTCTTCCAAAGTACTGTTTTCATAAGGTGTGCCTGGAATCAGTTTGTTCAGGTTGTCTACATAAGTCTGCAGGTGTTTGCCGTAGTGATAGTCTAATGTTTCTTTGCTCATGTGTGGAGCAAGTGCTTCCATCGGATAAGGAAGTTCGGGCATTGTGTGTGTCATAGTGTTTTGTATTTAAATGATTAGTAATATATATAGAACAAGCCGGCAGCAGTAAAAGTTTTACCTGCCACCGGAAAAGTCTCTATAATCTTTTCAAAGCCAGTTTGATGACTTGCTCTACGGTAGCTTCCGGAGTTTCTTTCAGAATGGCGGCAGTTACCTTTTGCGACGGAGCTTGCGGGAATCCCAACATGGTGAGTGCGGCTACAGCCTCTTCGTATATTTCGGAGTGAAGCATGGTATTTGCTGCTGTTCCGGTTTCTGCAGGCTGGATGCCGGTTGAGGCGATTTTGTCTTTCAGGTCGACAATGATGCGTTGCGCTGTTTTCAGTCCGATACCCTTTACCGTTTTCAGCAGTTTATCGTTTCCGCTGCTGATGACATTACACAGCTCCGATGGACTCAGTGCCGAAAGAATCATGCGGGCAGTGTTCCCTCCGATCCCCGAAACGGTGATGAGTAAAAGGAAGAGCTCTCGCTCCTGCTTGGTAGCAAAACCATATAATACGTAGGCATCTTCGCGTATCGCTTCGTAAATATAAAGCTTTACTTCCTTTTTTCCCTGAATGGCAGAAAAGGTGTTGAGCGATACATTGATGGCATAACCTACTCCGTTACATTCTACTACTGCTACCGCCGGAGTAATTTCGGCAAGTTCTCCTTTGATATATTCAATCATATTTTACTGATAAATTATAAATTCAATACAAAAATAACCATAAGAAAGTTATAAATTGTAAGTTGGGGCAGAATATTTTCAAAAACGTAGCCTATCTATTAGTTTAGAATGATTCTAATTCTGTATTTTTGCAATATCAAAATTCATCCCTCTTTTGTTATATAGATAAGAGGAAAAACAAATTAAGAGTATTCACTAAATAAAAGAAGAAATATGAAAAAAATTAGAGCAGCCGTAGTAGGTTACGGTAATATCGGTAAGTTTACAATTGAAGCACTGGAAGCTGCACCCGATTTCGAAATTGCAGGTGTGGTTCGTCGTCATGGCGCAGAAAACAAGCCGGCAGAATTGGCCAACTATCCGGTGGTAAAAGATATTAAGGAATTGCAGGATGTAGATGTAGCTATCCTTGCTACTCCGACTCGTAGCGTAGAAGAATATGCAAAACAGATTTTGGCTATGGGTATCAATACTGTAGACAGTTTCGACATCCATACACAGATTACTTCTTTGCGCCGTTCTTTGGACGAATCGGCTAAGGCTGGTAATGCGGTAGCTGTTATTTCTGCAGGATGGGATCCGGGAAGCGACTCTGTAGTACGTACATTGCTGGAAGCAATTGCTCCGAAGGGTATTACTTATACTAACTTTGGTCCGGGCCGTAGTATGGGACACTCTGTGGCTGTCCGTGCTATCGAAGGTGTAAAAGATGCATTGTCTATGACAATTCCTGTTGGTACCGGAATCCACCGCCGTATGGTATATGTAGAATTGGAAGAAGGTGCTGACTTCAAGACTGTAGAAGCTGCTATCAAGGCGGATCCTTACTTTGTAAACGACGAAACACACGTAATTCAGGTACCTTGCGTAGACGATTTGAACGACGTAGGTCACGGTGTGAACTTGGTTCGTAAAGGTGTATCAGGTAAGACTCACAACCAGTTGTTCGAGTTCGATATGAAGATCAACAACCCTGCATTGACAGCTCAGGTTTTGGTTTGCGTTGCTCGTGCTTCTATGCGCCAGAAACCGGGATGCTACACCATGATTGAAATTCCGGTAATCGACCTTTTGGCTGGCGATCGTGAAGAACTGATTGCACACTTGGTATAACCTCTATCTAGATAAAAATAGAAAACGCCACGAACGGTAGTCTCCGTTTGTGGCGTTTTTTCTGTGTATATATCTCTCGGAATTGAAAGGAATTTTCTGCTTCTGTTTCTTTGCAAAAACGTGACTTGTATCGTGAGCTTACGATACAAGTATCGTTGGCCTTCGATACAAGTCACGTGAGCTCACGATACAAGTCGCGTTTTTAGAGGGTATAAACCTTACTCTCCGGTTATGATTTCTATTTCTGTATTTCCCTGATGAGGTGCAAGGACTAAGGCTGTTTGTCGTCCTGCATATCTACCGTTAATTCTGATTTCCTTGATTGTATTTCCATTTCCGGTGCGTCTGATCCGGAGTGTTCCTTGCTGGTAACGTAAGTCGGAAATTGTTTCGAATCCGAAATGCTTCATCAGATAAGGGTTGGGAGTCAGTTGCAGTCCGTTTTCTGTGAATTGCAATCCCAGGATTCCCCGGAATACCATGCGTAGGAAACCTGTGGCCGACCAGGTCTGGTCGTGTATGGAGTCCCATTCGTAGTCTTTTCCGGTTTCGTGTCCGGTCTGCCATCCTCCGCAGACTCTTCCTGTATACGTATCATAAATTTCGTAAAAGCAGGACTTGCTGTCTAAAACCAAATTGCATAGGTTCTCCAGTTCGAATACAAACTTATCTGCTCTTCCGGTTTGCAGAGCTGCATCTGCCCAGAATGCGTTGACAAACGGCCACACTAATACATTGTGTCTTCCAGGTCTTTGTTTGGAGAATCTTTTGAATGCGGGATAAACAGATGGCAATCCGTATGGACCTACATAAGCTTTATCGACTATTTTTTTAGCTTCATTGGAATCTACAATCCCGAACATGATGGCAAATGCCATACCCAGTCCTTCTTGAAAATGATGCGTGTTTCCTTGTCCGTCGATGAGATAACTCAGCTGACAGGTAGCTGTGTTGAACAGATGTTTCCGTATAGCAGCTTTCAGAGTTTCTGCCTGCTGGCGATAGGTCTCAGCTTCTTGGGGAGATTCCAGTCTGTCGGCCATTTCCGCCATCAGTTGGTAGGCATGATAATAAATACAGTTTGTACTGAGGCATTTGATAGGCTTGGCATTGGGGTAATCCAATACATAGCTGGAGGTGTTCTTGGGGTCGAAAATCGGCTCTTCGTATCCGGCTATTCCATCATTGAATACAGAGGGACCTGTAAACAGGCCATATTCAGAATCGAAGACTTCGTTTTCCAACTTTTGCATTGTATTTTTAGATGCAATATATGCCTGTTTCAGAAAAGCCTTGTCTTGAGTAGCCAGATAGTGGTCGTAGGCACCTGTTACCCAGATAATCTGATCCCAATACTGATGTCCGATTTGTGTCCTGTGGTTGGTAGTTACATGCCATAAAGAATATTCGGAAACTTCGGGTAGTAGCAGATTGGCGGCATTCCAAGTGTTGATTGAAATATCTCTTGTCCATTCTCCTCCATAAGAGCCTCCAGCCTTGATGATGTTGTCTTTTACATTTTTGTATAGGGTCTGTGTGGCAATTTGGAATACTTTATCCAGTTTCTCGTTGTGAGTGTCGAGCTGTTGTGCATGGCCTTGCATAGCAAGAATTCCGGCCAGAATAGCAGGGATGATGTGTTTTTTCATAATGTGTGTTTTCAGTTCTTTGTGAGTGCAAAACTAATAGTTTTGGCTATAAAAGCAAACGGGCTCTTTGGAAAATATGAGTATAAAAAACAAGGCTACCTCAAATCGATTGAGATAGCCCTTGTTCTGATTTATGAAGAAAAGTAGTTGTTATTTCTTGTGTGCTTCAACCCACTTGCGTGCGTTTACAAAAGCTTCCATCCACGGAGTGATCTGGTCTTCGTGTACACGGTCGAGTGGATAATATGCATTTTCCCACGGGAAGCAAGCACGTTCCAAGTGAGGCATCATTGCCAGATGGCGTCCGTCCTGACTTGCAATACCTGCTACGCTGTAGTCTGAACCGTTCGGATTGCCCGGATATTCGTCGTATGAGTATTTCAATACTATATTGTAGTGATCTTCCGGGTAAGGCAATGAGAATTTACCTTCTCCGTGTGCCACCCAGATACCCAGTTTCGAGCCGCTCAGCGAACCGAACATTACACTGCGGTTCATTGGTACGGTTACACCCAGGAAGTTAGATTCGAACTTGTGTGAATCGTTGTGCAGCATCTTGCCTTTTTTCTTGTCTTCCGGTGTGATAAGTCCCAGTTCCATCATCAGCTGGCAACCGTTACATACACCCAGTGACAAAGTATCTTCACGTGCGTAGAAGTTGTCGAGGGCTGCTTTTGCTTTCGGGTTGAACAAGAAGCTACCTGCCCATCCTTTTGCAGAACCCAATACGTCGGAGTTAGAGAAACCACCGCAATATACTACCATGTTGATATCTTCCAGTGTTTCACGTCCGCTAATCAAGTCGGTCATGGTTACGTCTTTCACATCGAAGCCTGCCAGATACAGCATGTATGCCATTTCGCGTTCGCCGTTGGTACCTTTTTCGCGGATGATAGCTGCCTTGATACCACTTGGAGTACGACGGTCTGGGTTGAGACCGAACTGCGACAACTTACCGGTAAATGATTTGTCGAATACCAATTCGATAGGTTGCTGCTTGTAGTTTTCGAAACGTTTCTTGGCACAGCCGTTCATGCTCTGCTTGCGGTCGAGCAGGTAAGAAGTAGAATACCATACATCACGCAGATAGTCGATACCGAACTGATAAGTTGCACCGTCTTTCGATACAAGAATGTGGCGTTCTTCGCTTGGAGTACCCAATTTGATATAACCTACACCTGCATCTTCCAGAATCTTCTTTACTTCTGCCTTATGCTTGTCGGCTACCTGAATAACGATACCCGGATTTTCTGCAAACAATACTTTTACGATATCGTGGTCTTTCAGCTTGTCGAGGTTGATTTCCATACCACCTTCTACGTTTGCAAAGCACATTTCCAGTAAAGTAGTAATCAAACCACCGGCAGAAATATCGTGACCTGCCAGAATCAATCCCTTGTTCACCAGTTCCTGAACAGCAAGGAATGCGTCGCGGAAGTATTCCGGATTCTGTACAGTAGGAACGTCGTCGCCTACCTTGTTCAATGACTGTGCAAAAGCAGAACCTCCCAGACGGAGCTGGTCGAAACTGAAGTCGATATGATAGAATGTAGATTTTGCTTTGTTTACCATTACCGGAGAAACTACTTTCTTGACATCAGAAACTTCACCTCCTGCAGAAACGATAACAGTTCCCGGGCTGATGATTTTCTCGCCGTTCGGGTATTTCTGAGTCATAGACAGAGAGTCTTTACCGGTCGGTACGTTAATCTGCAATTCGCAGCAGAAGTCAGACAAGGCTTTTACTGCAGTATACAGACGTGCATCTTCACCTTCCTGAGCACGGCAAGGCCACATCCAGTTGGCAGAAAGTGATACGCTGTCCAAGCCTTCTGCAAGCGGAGCCCATACCAGGTTGGTCAATGCTTCGGATACAGCCAATACAGAGCCGGCAGCCGGATTAGCCAAAGCAGCCTGAGGAGCATGGCCCAATGCAGTAGCAATACCTTTTTCACCACGATAGTCGAGAGCTACAACACCACAGTCGCTCAACGGCAACTGAAGCTCGCCCTGACACTGCTGGCGTGCAATCTTACCTGTTACAGAGCGGTCTACCTTGTTGGTCAACCAGTCTTTACAAGCTACTGCTTCCAACTGCAATACGCGGCTTACGTATTCGTTCAGTTTAGCAGGGTCGTAAGAAACATTTTCGTAATGACGTTCTACAGTCTTGTCTACCATGTAAGTCTTAGGAGACGAACCGAACATCTGGTCTACTGCCAGGTCGAACGGACGTACACCGTCAGCTTGTTCGAAAGCAAAACGATGGTCACCGGTTGTTTCACCTACCACGTACATCGGAGCGCGTTCACGTTCTGCAATCTTCTGTACATGTTCGATGGCTTTTTCGTCGATAAGCAAGCCCATACGTTCCTGCGATTCGTTGGCAATGATTTCTTTTGCCGACAAAGTTTCGTCGCCGATAGGCAACTTATCCATATGAATCAATCCACCACAGTCTTCCACCAACTCAGACAGACAGTTTACGTGTCCTGCCGAACCGTGGTCGTGGATAGATACGATTGGGTTTTCATTTTCTTCGCAGAGTGCACGTACTACGTTGTAAGCACGTTTCTGCATTTCTGCATTGGCACGCTGGATAGCGTTCAACTCGATACCTGAAGAGTAGCGTCCGGTTTCTACAGAAGATACAGAACCACCACCCAAACCGATGCGGTAGTTGTCTCCACCCATTACTACTACTTTGTTACCTGCTTCAGGTGAGCCTTTCAGACAGTCGCGCTGTGTACCATATCCTACACCTCCTGCCAGCATGATTACTTTGTCGTATGCATACTTTTCGCCGTTTTCCTGGTGTTCGAAAGTAAGCACAGAACCACAAATCAGCGGTTGACCGAATTTGTTACCGAAGTCTGATGCACCGTTTGATGCTTTAATCAGAATCTGTTCCGGAGTCTGGTACAACCATTTGCGGACTGGTAGAACATTTTCCCATTCACGTCCTTCTTCAGTGCGTGGATAAGAAGTCATGTACACTGCTGTACCGGCAATCGGCCATGAACCTTTACCACCACCCATACGGTCACGGATTTCTCCACCAGTACCGGTAGAAGCTCCGTTAAACGGTTCTACAGTAGTCGGGAAGTTGTGTGTTTCGGCTTTAAGCGAAATTACAGTCTTGATATCTTTGATTACGAAATAGTCGGAAGTAGAGTGATCCTGTGGAGCGAACTGTTCTACTACCGGTCCTTCTGCAAAAGCAACGTTGTCTTTGTATGCAGAAATAATTTTGTTCGGATTTTCCTGAGTCGTTTTTTTGATCATTTGGAACAGTGAAGACTCCATTTCCTGTCCGTCGATGATGAATGTTCCCCCAAAGATTTTGTGACGACAGTGTTCGGAGTTAATCTGTGCGAAACCGAAAACTTCGGAATCAGTCAGTTTACGTCCCAAGTCTTTTTCTACCTTCATCAGGTAGTCCATTTCTTCGCGTGAAAGAGCCAGACCTTCTTTTTCATTGTATTCTTCCAGGTTGTCGATATATACAATGGGCTGCGGTTTGATGTCTACATCAAAGATTGTTTGGTCGAGTCCTTTGTACATACGTTGCAACATCGGGTCGTAATCGGCATTTTCATCCTTTACAGGGAAATACTCTTCAATTCGGTGGATACCGTTGATGCCCATATTTTGGGTGATTTCAACCGCATTGGTACTCCACGGAGTTATCATTTCGCGGCGTGGACCGATGAAATAACCTTTCAGATTATCTTCTGTTTCGAGAGTGGCTTCGCTATAAAGCCAACACAGTTTGTTGATGTCCTCAGCATGAAGCTCCTGATTGCATGCTGTGGCAATTACGCTGTTAGTGGGTGTTCTGAAAAATAGAATCATAGCACTTATAGATTATTAATATATAGTTCGAACTTACTAATGCCTTGCAAAGGTACGGAAATTCTGTGGAATAACCGCGCCGAAATGCAGATTAGTGTGTGTGATTTGCTTTGCGTTGGGCTTGTATAGATGCATAACTTGAATTTGTATGAAAAAGGTAATATGTAAAATGTGTGATATAAATGTTTCATTTCTATGAAAAATAGGGGCTGCTTGAAGGAAATACGGTAATGAAGATATACTGATAAGATTGGAAATGGTACTTTTAAAGTCAAAAAAAATGTATGAAAAAGATATGGATTATAATGGCCCTATGTCTGTTTTCCGGAACGGTATGGGCCCAAAGTGCAAAGGACGAGATTAAGAGAAATCAGGATTTGTCTGCCGGAAAGTATTATGCTTATCAGGTACTTGATGTTACATTGACAGAAGCTCCAGAAGGTTATGAGCCTTTTTATATTTCGATGTTTGCACGTCATGGTTCACGTTATCTGACAAAACAGAAAAAGTATGATAGACCTCTGGCTGTACTAAGAGAAGCGAAACGTTGTGGTGCATTGACTAAAGAGGGGAAAAAGGCTTTAGAGATAATTGAAAGTTTGGCAAAGGAGGCCGAAGGACGTTATGGGGAACTTACTCCTAAAGGAGCGCAGCAGCATAGAGATTTGGTAGCAAGAATGTTTCATCGTTATCCTTCTGTCTTTACAGACGGTGTGCATGTAGATGCTCGTTCTACTTATAAAACGCGGGCATTTTTGTCGATGGCTGCAGCTTGTGTGGAACTGAAAGGGTTAAATCCCGCTTTGGATATTACAATGGATGCCAGTGAGCATGATGCCTATTATATAAAGTATAAGAATCCGGCATATGAAGAAATGCATCTTTCCGAAATGGATGAAGTCTACCGTCTGGCAGACAGTGTCTATATACATCCGTCTCATCTTATGAAGACTTTATTCAACAATCGGAAATATGCCGATTCAATTGATTCTGTCACCTTAATGAAAGATTTATTCGAGTTACATGGAATCAGTCAGAGTAGTTATGGGCAGAAAGATTTGTCTTTCCTCTTTACTTTGGATGAACAGTATGACATGTGGCAAAGAAATAATTTCGAATGGTATTATGAGAAAGGAGCTTCTCCGTTGAGTGATGCCTGTATGTATAAACTGGAGCGTAACTTGCTTGAGAATTTTGTGGTGACAGCCGATTCTGTGATTGCTTCAGGACATCCTGCTGCTACATTGCGTTATGGACACGATACAAATTTGGCTCCATTGACAGTACTGATGGGTATTGATAATTTATCAGCATCCACGTCCGACTGGCAGAAAATAGCAGATACTTTCCGTACTTACCGTATTATTCCGATGTGTGGAAATGTTCAGTTGATTTTTTATCGGAAAAAGAAGAATCCGCAAGATGTAATTGTGAAGTTGTTGCTTAATGAGCGTGAGGTTACACTTCCAATGGTAAAAACAGATATTGCTCCTTACTATCATTGGAAGGATGTAAAAGATTACTGGCTGCGGACAGTAAACAGCATAACACTTCCGGCTTGCGAAAGAGATTCGGAATAATATCGGAGAGGGTGGTTTCTTTTTCCATGAAATTGATACCTTTTCGTTTTTATTTCAATGATATTTTCTTGATGTGAGCATACACTTGGAAAAATCAATATGTCTATGGAGTCTGTAATACTGATATAATAATTATAATCGCCATGATAAAAGCCTTTATCTGAGGTTGCATTTGGAAAGAAATTTCTTGTGCTCCAATTCGATAAAGGCTTTCTTTTTGAGCTTTTCTCATTTATAGGTTAATAATAAATCTGATTTTGGGAGGTAGGATGTAATAATTTTGTAAAACAAATGTGATGAATTTTTAAATAACCTGAAAAGACTATGAAACTGGAATAGTCGACCTTTGTCGCAGTATTTAAAAGATTATAAAAGCAATGAAAAAAACTTTTAGGGTAGCAGCGATGCTGTTTCTTTCTGCAGCATCTTTAAATGTAGCATGGTCTGAAAATAATGTGGTTTCTCCAGAGTTGGGAGTAATACGTGGACGTGTGGTGGATGCTGGCAAGCATGTTTTGCCGGGAGCATCTATTTATGTAGAAAACTTGAAAACTGGAGTAATCAGTGATATGGATGGTTTTTATACACTTCCCAATCTGAAACCAGGCACTTATAAAATTAAAGTTACTTATGTAGGATATGCTCCCACCGAAATGACAGTGACAGTTCCGGAAGGAAAGACTTTGGAAAAAACAATTATACTGAAAGAGGGATTGGAACTTCAGGAAGTAAGCGTGAAGGGTGTATTCACTGGACAGAGAAAAGCATTGAATGCACAGAAAAATAAAATGGGAGTTGTAAATGTTGTATCTGCCGACCAAGTAGGTAAATTCCCTGATTCCAATATTGGTGATGCTTTGAAACGTATCAGTGGTATCAATGTACAGTACGACCAGGGTGAAGCTCGTTTCGGTCAGGTTCGTGGTACATCTGCCGATTTGAGTTCTGTGACAATCAACGGTAACCGTCTTCCTTCTGCAGAAGGAGATGTGCGTAATGTTCAGTTGGACCTGATTCCTTCTGATATGGTACAGACTATAGAAGTAAATAAAGTAGTTACTTCTGATATGGATGCAGATGCCATTGGTGGTTCTATCAACTTGATTACAAAGAGTACTCCTTATAAGAGAGTGTTGAATGCAACAGCCGGTACAGGATATAACCCTGTAAGTAAAGATGCACAGATGAACTTTGGATTTACTTACGGTGACCGTTTCTTTAACGATAAACTGGGTGTGATGGCTGCTGTTTCTTATCAGAATGCACCTATTGGTTCGGATGATGTGGAATTTGAATACGATCGTGACGAAGAAACAGGTGAAGTTTTCATTACAGATGCTGAAACTCGTCAGTATTACGTAACCCGTCAGCGACAGAGTTATTCATTGGCATTGGATTATAACTTCAACCCCAATCATAAACTGACATTCAAGAGTATTTATAACCGTCGTCATGACTGGGAAAATCGTTATCGTATTTCTTACAAAGATTTGGATGCTGCTGCCGATGGAGAAGCTAAAGTAGAAGTTGAAACAAAAGGTGGTTCGTCGGATAATCGCAACGCTCGTTTGGAATTGCAGCAGACAATGGATTATTCATTGGAAGGTGAACATTTGTTTGGAAAACTGCAGATGGACTGGGGAGCTTCATATGCCCGTGCAAGTGAAGACCGTCCGGAAGAACGTTATTTCAATTTGAAGCAGAAAGACATTTCTCTGGATGTGGTAAATGCCGGCACTCGTTTCCCGTATGTCACCAACTTGATAAATACAAGAGAAGGTGAATGGGAGGTAGATGCATTGACAAATTCAAATCAGAAAATTCATGAAGATGATGCTAAGTTCCATTTGAATTTCGAACTTCCCTTGGCTTCCGGTTTATATGGCAATAAATTGAAATTCGGTGCAAAATATGTGCGTAAGTCTAAAACAAAAGATATAGAAGCTTACGATTACAAAGATGCGTATGGGGAAACCAATACCGATTATTTGAATCATTTGGCTTATCAGGTACGTGATGGATATATGCCGGGAGCACAATATAAAGGTACTGATTTCGTGAAAAAAGAATACCTGGGAGATATGAACTTTGCTTCTATGGAAGGTGAACGCTTGTGGGAAGAATCTTCTGGTAACTACGATGCAACCGAAAGTGTAACTTCTGCATATGTTCGCTTTGACCAGAATCTGGGAAAACGTCATCAGTTGGTATTGGGTCTGCGTATGGAAGCTACCAACTTGAAATATAGCGGATGGAACTGGTTGAAACCGGCGGATGGTGATGAATCACTGGAGCCTACTGGTGAAAGAAAGAACAATTATGTAAACTTCTTGCCAAGTGTGTTGTATAAGTTTGATGTAAACGATGACTTGAAGTTGCGTGCTTCGTTCACCGAAACATTGGCAAGACCGAAATATTCTGCATTGGTTCCGAATGTAGCATTGGATTTGGATGATGAAGAAATTGTTATTGGTAACCCTGATTTGACTCCGACCATTTCGTATAACTTCGACTTGAGTGCAGATTATTACTTCAAGAGTATTGGTCTTGTATCGGCCGGTTTGTTCTACAAACGTATCGATGACTTTATCGTAGATCAGCGTACTCGTGGCGGTTATCCTGGATACGAAGATGTGAACTTTAAAATTACTCAGGCTGTAAACGGTGGTGATGCTGACTTGTTTGGTGTAGAATTGGCTTATCAGCGTGACTTCGGATTCATTGCTCCGGCATTGAAATGTGTAGGTTTCTATGGTAACTATACTTATACTTATACCAATGTGAAGAACTTCAATTTCGAAGGTCGTGAAAACGAAACCGGACTTAGCTTGCCGGGTTCACCGGAACATACAGCAAACCTTTCACTGTATTTCGAGAAAAAAGGATTTAACTTACGTCTGTCTTATAATTATGCTTCTGCCTTTATTGATGAAATGGGCGAACATGCAGAATTGGATCGTTACTACGATGCTGTAAATTATATGGATTTGAATGCAGGCTATACTTTTGGAAAGAAAGTGAAATGTACTGTGTATGCAGAAGCTACCAACCTTTTGAATCAGCCTTTACGTTACTATCAGGGAACAGAAGAACGTACCATGCAGGCAGAATATTATGGTGTAAAAGCTAATGCAGGTATTAAAGTAAGTTTCTAATTTCGAATTGAGACATTTGTAAAACATAGTAATCTCTCTGCAAAACTTATTTTCGGATGAGTTTTGTGGAGAGATTATACAATTTATAATAAATAAACAATAGATTTTTATGAAGAAGATAATTGCTTTATGTTGGGTTGCTTTGATTTCGTTGGCATCATTTGCACAAAACCCACAGGCTTGGAAAGCTTTGGAAAAACCTCTGAACTTTTTCATGGCAAATGATTTGGGACGAAATGGTTATTACGATCAGAAGCCTATTGCCGAACTGATGGGGACAATGGCCGAAAATGTGGATATAGAGTGTGTGGTAGCTGCAGGAGACGTACATCACTTTGAAGGAGTACGTAGTGTAAACGATCCTTTGTGGATGACTAATTATGAGTTGATTTACAGTCACCCGGAACTGATGTTGCCCTGGTATCCGATTTTAGGAAATCATGAATATAGAAGCAACTCACAGGCGGTAATCGATTATACCAACGTAAGTGCCCGCTGGCGTATGCCCGATCGTTATTATACTAAGGTCTTGGAAAATGATGACATAACAGTCCGTTTGGTAATGATTGATACAGCTCCTCTGATTGATAAATACCGTAAAGATACAGAAGATTATCCTGATGCAGCATTGCAGGATATGAACAAACAGTTGGCTTGGATTGATTCTGTATTGACATCTGCCAAAGAAGACTGGGTATTGGTTGTGGGTCATCATCCTATCTATGCTGAAACTTCTAAAAGTGATTCAGAACGTGGTGACTTGCAAAAACGTCTTGATACAATTCTCCGTAAGCACAATAATGTATCCATGTATTTATGCGGACATATCCATAATTTCCAGCATATCCGCATGAAGGGCAGTAATATCGATTATGTAGTAAATTCATCGGGCTCGTTAAGCCGTAAAGTGAACCCTACAGAAGGTACTGTTTTTTGCAGTGATCAGACCGGGTTCTCTCTCATTACTGCCGACAAGAAGGAGTTGACTTTACATATGATCAATAAGAAAGGCGAAGTGCTTCATTCTGTTAAAAAGAAAAAATAGTTATTCTTGGCTATAAAATCTCTTCAAGGAGGAAATGCCCATGAAAGTCTTGCAGGAAAGGCTTTCATGGGCATTTCTTTTTGGAAAATAATCTGTTTATCTTCTTCTTTAGCCTTTGGATTCGATGTATTATTATTTATAAAAAATAGGTACTTTCGTAAAAAAGTATCATCTTTGCATTATGAATTGGATAGAGCAGGTTACCATACTGGATATTTTAATAAAAGGGATTATTGTGGGAGTGGTTGTGTCTGCCCCGCTGGGTCCTGTCGGCGTACTTTGCATTCAACGAACATTGAACAAGGGACGCTGGTTTGGTTTTGTAACAGGTTTGGGAGCTGCCTTAAGTGATATCTGCTATGCCCTGATAACTGGCTATGGCATGAGTTTTATGGACGAGCTGATTCTGAAACATCAGATTTTTCTGCAGGTAGTAGGTAGCATTATGCTGTTGGCTTTTGGTATTTATACATTTCGCAGCAATCCGGTGAAATCGCTCCGACCTACTTCTGCCAGTCGCGGTACTTATTTGCACAATTTTGTTACGGCTTTCTTCGTTACATTCTCCAATCCTTTGATTATATTCTTATTTATCGGTCTTTTTGCCCGTTTTTCTTTTGTTATGCCGGGAAGTCCTCTGGAATTGCAGCTGGTAGGATATCTGGCTATTGTGATAGGGGCATTGGCCTGGTGGTTTGGTATTACGTATTTTGTAAACAAAGTCCGTACCCGTTTTAATGTACGGGGTATTTGGATACTGAACCGCATTATCGGAGTAGTCGTTATGATTGCATCTGTAGTAGGTATTGTGATGGCAATTACTGGAAAATCTTTCTCGTAACAAGATATGTATATTTCTCAACAGTTAAAACAACAGAATATTGCAGAGTATCTGCTGTATATGTGGCAGATTGAGGACTTGATTCGTGCCAATGGTTTCGATATGGAAAAAATACGGAAGAATATTATCGATCCGTATCCCATAACCGAAGAACAGAAAAAAGCCCTGGAGCAATGGTATCAGGATTTGATGAATATGATGCATGACGAGGGAGTCATGGAAAAAGGGCATATTCAAATCAATAAGAATGTAATTGTGTGGCTTACAGACCTGCATTTGCGTTTGCTTCATTCGCCTAAATTTCCTTATTACAGTGCTGCCTATTATAAGGCTCTGCCTTTTATTGTGGAACTTCGTGCTAAGGGAGCGGATAAGGATGCTCCTGAACTGGAAACCTGCTTTGATGCCATGTATGGGGTCTTGATGCTGAAGCTGCAGAAAAAGACCATCAGTGAAGAAACACAGAAGGCGCTCAAAGTAGTGGGAGATTTGCTGGCTATTCTTGCAGGATATTACATAAAGGACAAACAGGGAGAACTGGATTTCGAGTAAGAGAGATCTCTTTGTACGAGCACACTGTAGTGTGCTTTTTATAGTTAAATGTATATAGATAGACTTGAAAAATAATTAGATAGATCAATATAATGAACGCGGAAATAGAAAGAAGACGAACCTTTGCGATTATTGCGCATCCGGATGCCGGTAAGACATCGTTGACCGAAAAACTGTTGCTGTTCGGAGGACAGATTCAGGTGGCGGGAGCCGTAAAATCGAACAAAATCAAGAAAACGGCTACATCCGACTGGATGGATATTGAAAAGCAGCGTGGTATCTCTGTCACCACTTCGGTAATGGAGTTCGATTATCACGACTACAAGATTAATATTTTGGATACTCCGGGTCACCAGGACTTTGCAGAAGATACTTACCGTACACTGACTGCAGTAGACAGTGTTATCATCGTGGTGGATGGTGCGAAGGGTGTGGAAAGTCAGACTCGTAAGCTGATGGAGGTATGCCGTATGCGAAATACGCCGGTTATTATCTTCGTCAACAAGATGGACCGTGAAGCAAAAGATCCGTTCGATTTGCTTGACGAACTGGAAGAGGAATTGTCTATTCATGTACGTCCGCTTACCTGGCCTATCGAAAGTGGTCCCCGTTTCAAAGGCGTATACAATATTTATGAACAGAAGCTGAATTTGTTCCAACCGTCCAAGCAGGTGGTAACAGAGAAAGTGGAAGTTGATATTCATACCGAAGATCTGGACAATCATATCGGAACTCCTTTGGCAGAGAAACTCCGTAGCGAACTGGAGTTGATTGATGGTGTTTATCCGGAATTCCAGATTGAAGACTATCTGAAAGGCGAACTGGCGCCGGTTTTCTTTGGTTCGGCATTGAATAACTTCGGTGTACAGGAATTGCTCGACTGTTTTGTGGAGATTGCCCCGAGTCCGCGTCCGGTGATGGCCGAAGAGCGTACCGTAAATCCCGATGAGCCTAAGTTTACCGGATTTGTATTCAAGATTACAGCCAATATCGACCCGAATCACCGTTCGTGTGTAGCATTCTGTAAGGTATGTTCCGGTAAGTTTACCCGTAACACTCCTTATCTGCATGTACGTCATAACAAGACAATGCGTTTTTCATCGCCGACTCAGTTCATGGCACAGCGTAAGACTACTGTAGATGAGGCTTGGGCTGGCGATATCATCGGTTTGCCGGATAATGGTACCTTTAAAATCGGAGATACGCTGACCGAAGGCGAGAACTTGCACTTCAAGGGATTGCCAAGTTTCTCTCCTGAGATGTTCAAGTATATTGAGAATGCAGACCCGATGAAAACCAAACAGTTGAACAAGGGTATCGATCAGTTGATGGACGAAGGTGTGGCTCAGTTGTTTGTCAATCAGTTCAACGGCCGTAAGATTATCGGTACCGTAGGACAGCTGCAGTTTGAGGTAATCCAGTATCGTCTCGAAAACGAATACAACGCAAAATGCCGCTGGGAACCGATTAGCCTGTATAAAGCCTGCTGGATAGAAAGTGATGATCCTGCAGAGTTGGAAGCGTTCAAGAAACGTAAGTACCAGTATATGGCCAAAGACCGCGAAGGACGCGATGTATTCCTGGCCGACAGCGGTTATGTACTCCAGATGGCTCAGATGGATTTCAAGCATATTAAGTTCCACTTTACAAGTGAATTTTAATACACAAAAAGGTCTGAAGAGAAAAACTCTTCAGACCTTTTCTGCTGTGAAAACAGACTTGGATGGACGCTATGAAGCACACTCTTTTATTTTCACCTTTGTAACTTGTTGAGGTACGATACCCATTCTTTTTAATATTTTCCCGACTGTCTTTATATCGTCTGCAAGCTGCTGAAAAATATTCAATACAGAACTTAGTAATATAAGTTATTGAAAATAATATATCTATTAAAAGTTTAACGATTTGTTGTTATTTGTAAATGCTATGAAAAATTGGTGGTATTTGTCTTTGTTCGTTGTACTGTTTGTTTCATGTACTGTCGAAAAGAAAGAAGCTTTTATTGACAAGCTGATGCCTGCTCCCAAGGAGGCCGGTTTTATGAGAGACGGGTATTGGATATGGGGATCCTCTGTGATAAAAGGAGAGGATGGAAAATATCATATGTTTGCTGATATGTGGCCCCAAAGTTTGGAATTCGGGAATTGGGTGACCAATACGGAGATTGCTCATGCCGTATCGGATACTCCGGAAGGACCGTATGTGTTTTCTGATATAGCGATAGGACCGAGGGACTCTACTTATTTTGATGGAAAGTGTGCCATGAATCCACGTGTGATCTATTATGAAGGAAAATATTATCTATTTTATGTAGGAACCACATACGACTATCCTCGTCCTCAGCCAGGATCAAAGTTGGTAGACGACTGGTTTGAAAAAGCATGGGTGAATAAACGTATCGGAGTGGCATCTGCAAAATCGCTTTATGGTCCGTGGGAGAGAATGGATAAGCCAGTGATAGAACCTCGCCCGGGACATTGGGATGCTACAATTACCAGTAATCCCTCTCCGGTTGTGAATCCGAAAACAGGAAAAATATTTCTTATGTATAAATCATCGGAAAAGAGCTCGGAACCACCTCTTTTGTTGGGGGTAGCAGAAGCAGATCATCCTCAGGGAGAATATCATAGAATATCAGAAAATCCTATTTTTCAGTTTGCCACAGAAAAAAATAAAGAAAGTGATGTGGAAGATCCTTTTGTATGGTGGGAAAAAGACCATTATGAACTGGTCATGAAAGACCGTTTCGGACACATCTGTGGTGAAGTGGGAGGTGGTGTACATGCCGTATCGGAGAATGGAATAGATTGGACTTTGTCTTCTCCTGTAAAAGCCTATTCCAGAACAATTCGCTGGAATGATAATACGGTTTCTACTCCTGTTAATTTTGAGCGTCCGTTTATTTTGTTTGAAGATGGAAAACCTGCTTATTTATTCGCTGCGGTAGGTGTAGGTCGTGCACAATGGGATTTTGAGAAGACATGGAACATGGTTATTCCATTGAAGAAATAGATTGTTATTAGTCTGTTTGGATTTGTAACGGACTGTAGTTGTAGGATGTAATCAGCGTCGCTGAATATGTAATTGGCGACGCTGGATGTATAGCCGGCGTCGTCGATTGTATATTCGACGTCGTCGGCTATACAACTGAATAAATACAGTACGATGACTTGTCTGGAGAGGTTGAATGTCTGTAAATGTACAATAGCTGCCTTTTTTTGATATGTAAATTGAAAAAATAGTTGTAAAAACTTTATTTTCATTTGGTTTATAAAATAAACTTATTTATATTTGTGATGAAAGCAAGAGAGATGCGCGCCTCCTTGCTTTTATTTAACTGCATGTAGTTTATAAAATAAACCATTTTGTAATATTAAAAAGCATAACTTATGGATGCAATGAACAGTAATACCGGCAATACGAAAGTATGGTCAGTGAAAATGAAATTGAAGGTAGCGCACTATATCGTGATGTGTATTTTTCTATCCGTCATGAACTATGTATTTACCCCTTCTTACTGGTGGGTATTATGGGTAATAGCCGGCTGGGGATTGAGTCTGGTCATGGAACTGATATCCCTGTATTATACAGAAGAAAATAACGAACGAAAATAAAGTAACTATGGAAGAAAAGAAATTGACTGAAAGGGAAAGTCTGGAACTAATCTCTCAGATGATTCGTTCTACACGCGAGAATATGGAAGTAGGCAGTGGCAATCAGTTTCTGGCTTGGGGATATTTCTCAGCCCTACTGTCGGTGCTGCTGTTTGTATTAGTCACCTCTACCGGAAACAATGTATGGGCTTTAGGGTGGTTTGCCATGTTTGCTTTTTGGGGTATATTGAAATTTGTGCAGCGTGGACGTAAGACTCCGCTGGTTACGTATACAGACCGGGTAGTGATACAAGTATGGCAGGTGATTGGTGCTTTGTTTATACTGACGGTATTGGTAATCATTGCTCTGACTTTTGTATACGGTCGGGGAGATTTCTCCCTTATGTTGCCTTTGGCACTGCTTTATTGCGGAATAGGGACTTCCATTACCGGTATAGTAATTAAAGAGACATGGGCAACTTACTCTCCGCTGGTCGCCTTTGTGTTTGCCATTTATATGCTGGCATCGTATGCCATAGGCGAAGCGCATGTGTTACACTGGTATCTTTATTTCGGACTTTCGTTTGTGTTCATGATGATTGTTCCGGGTCATATTATTAACAGAAAGGCAAAACAGATATGCTCAAAGAACTGAACCCTTTACTTCATTCTCAGCTTCGTCTGGCTGTAATGTCTATCCTGCTTTCGGCAGAAGAGGCTGAGTTTGTTTATCTGAAAGAGAAGACACAGGCTACAGCCGGAAATCTCAGTATCCAGCTCGACAAATTGAGTGAAGCCGGATACATAGAGATTGAAAAAAGCTTTGCAGGAAAGAAGCCACGTACCGTTTGCCGTATGACCCCGAAAGGAAGGGAAGCAATGGCAGAATATGTAGAGGCACTGAAAAGTTATTTTTCCGGTCTGTAACAAAAGAAATGGAAATATTCCGATAAGATGAAAAGATATGTTCGGTGGGATTCTTTGTTCCTCTGCATGAAAGTGTTATCTTTGTAGGAAAGGAGGATTGAAATATGAGACTGAAACTGTATGATAAAAACAACAATCCGAATATCCTGCAAAGGGTGATTGATGTATTAAACGAAGGGGGAATCATTATCTATCCCACCGATACGATGTATGCCATCGGTTGTCATGCGCTGAAAGAACGACCGATAGAACGTATCTGCAAGCTGAAAGGATTGGATCCGCGTAAACATAATCTGTCTATCATTTGTTATGACTTGAGTAACATCAGCGAGTATGCGCGGGTGGAGAATGCTACGTTTAAGCTGATGAAGCGGAATCTTCCGGGACCGTTTACTTTTATCCTGAATGCAGACAGCCGTTTGCCCAAGATTTTCCGCAACAGAAAGGAAGTGGGAATACGTGTGCCCGACAATCCGATTATCCGTGAAATCTGCCGGTTGCTTGATGCGCCTATTCTGACTACTACCGTGCCCTTAGGCGAGAAGGAAGATGTGGAATATGTGATGGATCCCGAACTGATTGATGAAAAATGGGGAGATGAAGTAGACCTGGTTATCGACGGAGGAATGGGAGGGACTGAACCTTCTACCGTGATTTATTGTTGTAATGACGAACCGGAAATTATCCGTCAGGGAAAAGGAATATTGAATGAATAAATAAATTGTAGAATTATGTTGTTAACATTACTTAGTGTCACTCAGAAGATGACATTGGATGATTTTCTGGGTAAACTGGCAGATTGGGGAATAGAGGTTGGGAAGAGTATTTTGTCCGCAGTGATTATTTATATTGTGGGCCGTTTCCTGATAAAACAGATTAGTCGTATTGTAGTGAAGATTCTTGAAAAGCGGAAGCTGGAAATCAGCGTTCAGACTTTTTTGAGAAGTTTTCTTAACCTGACACTGAATTTGGTATTGGCCTTTGCCATTATCAGTAAGTTAGGGGTTGAAACTACCAGTTTGGCAGCCTTGCTGGCTTCTGCCGGTGTGGCTATCGGTATGGCTTTATCCGGAAATCTGTCCAACTTTGCCGGAGGACTGATTATATTGGTATTTAAGCCTTTTAAGGTAGGTGACTATATTGAATCGGATGCCCAGAAGGTGGGAGGTACTGTACGTGAGATACAGATTTTCCATACGATTCTTACTACTCCGGAAAATAAGGTGATTTATGTACCCAACGGCTCGTTGAGCAGTAATGCGATTGTAAATTACAGTAAGCAGGATAAACGCCGTGTAGAACTGGTGATTGGCGTGGAATATGGCGAAGACTATAACCGGGTGAGAGAGGTACTGGAACGTATTATCAAGGAAGATAGCCGTATCCTGCAGGACCCTGCACCGTTCATTGGTTTGGGGGCACTTTCAGCCAGCAGTGTCGATATTAAATTGCGCGTATGGACTTCTACAGAAGAATACTGGAACGTTTATTTCGACTTGAATAAGGTGGTGTATGAAACCTTTAATAAAGAAGGTATCGGATTCCCGTTCCCACAGCTTACTGTTCATCAGGCAAAAGATTAAGTTCGGGAACAGAAAATATGAAATAAAAAAATACCGCATTCGAAAGACTGCGGTATTTTTTTGTATTTAAAACTCTCTTCTTATCTGGTCCAGGCTAATGCAGCAGCTCCCAGCAGGGCTGCATCGGCATCGTCCAATTGAGAAATCAGGAAGCGGGCTGTACCTTTATAATTGTCGAATACAGTCTGTTCGTAGGTCTGTGTCAGAGGTTTCATCAGTAAATCTCCAGCTTTGGTCAGTCCTCCAAAGAATATGAATGCTTCCGGATCGGAGAATGTGGCAAAATTGGCACAGGCTTCTCCCAACAGACTTCCTGTCAGTTCGAAAATCTGGTTGGCCAATTTGTCTCCCTGTATTGCCGCATCGTAAATATCTTTGGAAGTAAGTGTTTCTTTCGGAAGTTTACGCAGCAGACTTTCTTCGTTGTTTTGCTCCAACAGTTCGTGAGCAGTACGCACGACTCCGGTAGCCGAACAGTATGCTTCTACACATCCCCTGCGTCCGCAAGGGCATTCTCTGCCGGTTTCCGGACGTACAGAAGTATGTCCCAGTTCTCCGGCAAAACTGCGTTTCCCGTATACCAGTTCACCGTTGACAACAATACCGCTGCCTACTCCTGTGCCCAGCGTAATCATGATAAAATCTTTCATTCCCTGTGCTGCTCCGTACAACATTTCTCCCAAGGCAGCTGCTTTGGCATCGTTGGTCATGTATACGGGAATATCCAGCTCTTTTTCCAGCAAGGCAGCCAGTGGGACAATTCCTTTCCAAGGCAGGTTGGTTGCATTTTCTATGGTCTGGTCCCAATAGTTTACATCGGGTGCTCCGATGCCGAATGCTTTGATGGTCTTTTTTCCTCCTGCCTGAGAGATAAGTGCCCGTGCGCTTTCTGCGCACTGGGCCACGTAACTTTCTATGGTTGGGCAATCTCCGGTTTTGAAGGACGAACGGTTCAGAATCTTTCCCTCTTTGTCGACCAGTCCTAAAACCGAATTCGTACCGCCTAAATCGAGTGCTATTACATATTCTTTCATAGCTGATGGATGAATAAGTTATGAAATGAAGTTTATAAATCTCCCTTCAATATCTCGGGATATTCGTGGTATACTTTTACAACGAGTTCTCCGAAGAGGGTATTAACCCAGGCAAACCACGAACGGGTAAAGTCGGCTGCATTGTTTACATTGAAAGATTCATGCATAAATCCGGTACCGGCATCTGTATCGCGCAGCATCTTAAGACATTCTTTGATTTCTTCCGGATTGTTGCTGGTCATTGCTTTCATGATGATACTCATAGGCCATGCGTAATTCAGTCCTACGTGCGGTCCGCCTACTCCTTCACCGTCTTTTCCCGAGAAGAAATAAGGATTGTTGTCGCTCCATATCAGTTTGCGTGTATTCTGATACAACGGGTCATCCTGTTTGCAGTATCCCAAGTAAGGAGCAGCCAAAAGGCTTGGAATGTTGGCATCGTCCATACACAGGCTGTTGCCGAAACCGTCTACTTCGAATGCATATACTTTTCCACAAACGGGGTGATTTACGATGGCATGTTTCTGGATGGCATCGTCTACTTCCTGTGCCAAAGCCAGACATTCGTTGGCAAATGCTTCGTCCTTGTACACCTTCTGCTGTATTTCTGCCAATTGACGGAGAGATACTACGGCAAACATATTGGATGGGATAAGGAATCCGTATTGGGTTGCATCGTCTGACGGACGGAATGCAGAGACAATCATTCCATTCGGTTTTACCGGTGCACCGAATCCCCCGTTAATCTGAGAGTCTGTTGGTTTTTCGCAGTTACGTGTGAAACTGTACGGTCCGTTGCCTTCTTTACGCTGCTGTTCTTTCATGGTCTTTACAGCCAGTTTCATGGCGTCTTTCCATACCTGATCGAATACAGAAGTATCTCCGGTGAGGATGTAGTAGAAATAAGCTATACGGATAGGATAGCACAAAGAATCCAATTCCCATTTACGTTCGTGCAATTCTTTACGCATATTCTGAGTATTGTCCGATTCCCAAAAACTTCCGGTAGGACCATCGTTGAACGCATTGGCATAAGGGTCGAGCAGAATACATTCTGCCTGTCTGTTGATGAGGCCTGCGATGAGTTGTTGCAGTTTTTTGTCATGTTGCATCAGTTGCAGATAAGGCCACAGTTGGGCAGAAGAGTCGCGCAGCCACATGGCATGAATGTCTCCCGTCAGTACGAAAGTATCGGGTTTCTTGCCTTTCATCTGGAATTTTACGGTTGTATCCAGTGTATTAGGATAACAGTTTTCGAACATCCAGCGAAGTTTAGGATCTTTGATAGCTTCTTTTACTTCGGCTATAATCTTTTCGATGGCTTCCGACGTAAAATGTCTGTCATCTACAGCAGGGCGGTTCGACTGATATTGTGTTTTAGTCTGAGCAAAAGACTGGGTGGGGGAGGAGAGGCTTAAAGCCAGCATTGCTCCTACAATCCATTGGTATTTTTTCATGGTTCTCAAATATTAAAAATTATTTTTTCCAGGTGTTACTTTGAATACTTCTTTCTTGTCGCCATAGAGTACGACCAATTCGAATGGAATATTGGATTCCACTTCAATTTGGGGCTTATCGGATGCAGAACGGCGTGCAGCAGCTTTCATGGTAATGCTTCCATCCGGTCCGAAAGGATAGCGTTCGATACCGTTGGCTTCGGTCAGATTCATATCCCATACAATTTGTTTTTCTGTATAATCTCCTCTGATACCGATAATAAATTCAATTAATTCGCCGATAGGAGCAAGTCCTCCCCATCCTACGAACTCGTCACGAGCCATAAATCCGGGATCTGCCGATTCGGGTGCATAATATTCCCAGAATGTTCCGGTTTTTTTGTAAACCTGGAATACCTGATCGTAATGGCTTAATGCTATTTCGCGGGCTTCTTTACGGAATCCTTTTTCCATAAGTCCGTTCATAACCATATAGTTGGTGCTGGGCCAGATTCCTCCTTGCCAGTAACGTCCGTTTGCTTTGTAACGGGGATTGTCTGCCGACAAAGAAGGAACACGGAATTTCCGTTTGAAGGTAGCGGGATTGTCCAATTCACTGACCATGCGTTTGAGTTGGTCGTCATTCAGTACGTCAGAATAAAGTGCCCAATATGCACCAATACCTTTAGTAGTACTCAAAGAACCGTCGGCATACTGGTCGTACAGGAATCCGGTCTTTTCATCCCACATATTTTCACGGATGTATTTTTTCAGCATGGTTGCTTCGTCTTCCAGTTCTTCTATTTCCTGCCAGCGCTCAAGGTAGAAGCCCATTTCCAGCAGAAGATTGGCGGTAAACAATTGCTGCAGGTTAGTATCCAGCCAAATCATATGTCCGTGGCTGAATATCATATTGTATCCCTGTTTTACACGGGGCATATTGTCCATACCAGTACCCCATCCGCTCGACCAGTAGGTACCGTTACGCCAGGTACGGTTCAATTTCAACCATTTGTAATAGGCGCATAAAACAGGAAATATTTTATGCAGGCGTTCTGTATCTCCAAATTGATGGTAGTATGCCATTTCGCACCAGGGAATCAGATTCGGTCCGGTGCTTACCGGGTCATAGCGTTCGAAACAGTCGGCTCCATTACCCTTTATTTCACGGCAGATAAAACCATCCGGATGCTGCTTGGCATAGAAGTTATCCAGCGTATACTGGAAGGGGAAGTAACGGGCACCGTAACGTGCAAACATCAGAATGAAGGCACTGTCCCACATAAAGATATTACCATTGTAAGCCGTATCGATATAAGGCATTACGAATCCCGAACCCGGTTCCGGATTGCGGATATTACCCACAGCTATTTCCCAGGCGCGCCAATACATTTTTAGCTCTTCTTCGTGTCCGTTCCATATCGGATTAGGAAGAATTTCCTTAGCTTGTGCAAAGTCTTTTGGGAGTGAAGTATATTTCGGCTTTGCAATACGAAATGTATTTTCTGCTACCAACTGCTCTTTGACGTAAGTGTCTTTATACGGCAGTTTGTAGATGCTGTCGTTGCCGCAACTTTGTGCATTTCCATTCAAAGAAAGAAAGCTCAGTCCGGTTACGAGACAGGCAATAAAAGAATGAGGTGCTTTCATGAATACTTGTTTTTTATTATCAGGTTTAAATATTTATTTCACATACAACAAATTTGCAGGGATGTTTTCCATCTTGTTTCCAGAGGGACGTTTCCAGCCCCAACCCAATTCTTCTCCTTCGTAGTCTTCGAAATAAAGAAGTTTGTATGAATGAAAACCTTTTTGCAGAGCAATGCGTCCTGTGGCACTGATGGCTGCATGTGAGGCATCGTTGTCTACAATCTTTTCACCATCGATGTACAATACACTACCGTCGTCCGAACGGGTATAGAAGGTATAGACACCTTCTTCGGGTACATTAATCAGTCCTTCGAATGTATAACCGAAGTGGTCGGGCTGTTTGGCGTTCTTGATAGAAGGTTCCGGCATGACTCCTTTTTCTATTACTTTACCGTTTTTCAGGTCGGCTACTTTTTGGAAGTATCCTTCTACATAAGTGTAGGCAGTACCTTGCTTTCCGGCAGAAACAGACAAGGCAGGACGGAATTCAGCCTTAGTTGCCTGTATAGTCAGTGTACGGCTGGCCTGATAGCCTTCCTTGAATCCTTTCGCTTTGATGGTAGTAGTCTGGTCTATGCTTAGCGCAGAAGAGTATACAGGAGATGCTGCAGTAGGTTCACTACCGTCTAATGTATAGTGAATCTGACAGCCTTCTGTAGCAGAAGCCAGTTCTACATCAATATGATTGGTAAACAAATCCAAGTCCTGATCGACATAAGGAGTAGATACAACTTCACCTTCGGTGTGTGAATGAGGATAAGCGGATGGTTCGGTACCACGGGTGTGGTTCGGCTTGTTTGTCAGTGTAAATGCCAGTGTACCTCCCTGCATCAACTGTTCGTAAGTGAGATAATTGGTTTCAATAACCTGTCCGTTCAGTTCAACTTTATCGATGTATACATTCTTGTCCGGATGGTTGGCGGTAATGGTCAGTGTCTTTCCATTGGCCAGTTTCAGTGTGGTCTGTTCGAACAAAGGAGTTGTCAACGGGAATTCATTGCTTCCCGGACATACAGGATACAATCCCATAGACGACAGGATATACCATGCCGACATCTGTCCGCAGTCTTCGTTACCGATGATACCTTCCGGAGTAGGAGCATACATTTCATCCAGCAGACGGCGAGTCATTTCCTGAGTCTTCCAAGGCTGGCCTACGTAGTTGTACAGATATGCCATATGATGGCTCGGTTCGTTTCCGTGTGCATACTGACCAATCAATCCGGTGATATCTACCAATTCTCCATGCAATTCTGAACTGACAGAGAACAATGAATCCAGACAAGCTGTAAAGGCTTCAATTCCACCAAACTGTTGTATCATACCGTTTACATCGTGAGGCACGAAGAAGCGATACTGCCATGCAGTTGCCTCGGTATAGTCACGTCCCGGTTCAAAAGGATTGAATCCGTTGGCCCAGTTTCCATCCATTCTCTTGCCACGGAAGAATTTTGTCTTTCCATCGAATACGTTGATGTAATTCTGGGAGCGTGCAATGTAGGTATCGTATATATCCTGCTTGTTCATGGCTTTGGCCATTTGTGCAATCGTCCAGTCATCGTAAGCAAACTCAAGCAGACACGATACTGATTCTTTCTTAATATTAGCAGGGATAAAGCCATATTTGATATAATAATCGGCGCCTTTCTTATTCTTTTCAGAAGATGCAATCATGGCTTGTAATGCTTTCTCTGCATCGAATCCCCGGATTCCTTTCAGGTAAGCATCTGCAATAATCGAAGTAGAGTGATAACCAATCATGGTACCGGTTTCTCCGGCAGACAGAGGCCACAGAGGCAGTTCTCCGGATGCATCGTACATAGCAAGCATGGAGTTGACCATATCGTTTACCAGTGTAGTATCGGTCAGTGTCATAAGTGGATTCCATGCACGGAAGGTATCCCATGTAGAGAAAGTAGAATACATCTTTCTTCCTGGAGCCACTTTGCCGATGCTCATGTCATGGCGGCGATACTCTCCATTTACATCGCTTACAGTATTGGGTACTACCAATGAATGATACCATGCAGTATAGAAATTAGTACGTTG
Source organism: uncultured Bacteroides sp. (assembly GCA_900542985.1). Taxonomy (GTDB): domain Bacteria; phylum Bacteroidota; class Bacteroidia; order Bacteroidales; family Bacteroidaceae; genus Phocaeicola; species Phocaeicola acetigenes. The sequence continues at coordinate 21,687 of UQPQ01000017.1, read as the reverse complement.
AGCTTCTGTACCTCCTTTGACTTGTACTTTATCCATGACCTGATTCCAACTGTTTAAAGCTTGATTGCGTATCGAGTCGAAATCAAAATGAGGTATATCATGGTTAAGGTTTTCCCGTGCATTGTCGATGCTTACTACAGAAACTCCTACTTTAGCTACAATTTCTTTTTCCTGACCGAATCCGGCTACAGCTTGTATACGATTTCCTTTCACTTCTTTCGCATCAGTTGTTTCTTTTCCATCGCTGATGAATTGAACCGATTTCAGTGGCTTGGAGAACTGTGCTACGAAATAGATATGCTGATTGTCTACCCATCCTCTTGTATTTCGCATACCCACCAGTTCATTGTCGGCAGTCTGTTTCAGCTCTGCTTCGTAGATAAATTCCTCTGTCAACAGATGAGCTAAATCTATAATAATACGGGCTTCTTTTCCTTCTGGATATGTATACCGATGCATGCCGGCATAAGTTGTGGCAGTCAGCTCTGCTTTGATTTGTTCATCGTCTAATGTGACGCTATAATATCCGGGTACAGCTTTTTCTGTGTGGTGAGAGAACGAAGCCGGACGATAAATGTCTCCTTGTGTTTGGAGGGTGATATCGTTTACTGTAGGACGGAATAGAATATCGCCCAAGTCAATACATCCGGTACCACTTAAATGGGTGTGTGAAAATCCCAATAATGTAGAATCTGAGTAGTGATAGCCGGAACAGGCATCCCAGTCTCCTCTACGTGTATCCGGACTGAGTTGGACTGCTCCGAAAGGAACAGTAGCTCCCGGGTAAGTGTGTCCGTGAAAACCTGTGCCGATAAATGGATTTACATACTCTGTAGCTGTCTTATTTTCTTCTGTATTGGTTGTACATGCTCCTAAAAGACATGCCCCCATTAAAAAGAATAATGTTTTTTTCATGTGTATTAATTAAATGTGCCTAATAATAAACAATGTCATTCTGACGTTATAGCAATGAACTGCCTGTATCCGCCAGAATGACAAAGTTAATAGAAATATTTAATGTGAGTCTTTATAAAGACATTAAATAAGTCTTGAGATTATTGTGCGCTACCGAAGTCTGAATATCCAGGTGCCGGATTGTTGATCAATACTCCGTTGCTGTTTTCTATTTCGCTCTGAGGTAAAGGCATGTGTCTGTGTTTTGCCGGATCGAAGTTACGCGGTGAATTACCTTGTGCATATACTTCTTTTGCCATTTCCCAGCGAACCAAGTCGTAATGACGTTCGTCTTCATAAGCTAACTCACAGCGACGTTCGTTCACCAAATCCATAAAGTTAATCTGGTCTTTGTGGTCATATCCCGGTGTACCCGCGAAAGCACGTTCATGTACTTCGTTGAAATATTTCAGAATTGTTGCATCCGAAGTCATTGCATCACGGTTACTGCTGTTCAATCCTTTTTCATTCATCAGTGCTTCTACATACAAAAGCAATACATCAGAGTAACGCAGCAAAGGCACATCAGCTCCTGGTTCCCATACCCAACCGCTCATAGTAGAATAAGCATTTGCATATTTTACACACATGTATCCGGTTGTCATGTCATTGATATTACCCAGTGTCTTTCCTTCTGCTTCAATTTCCTGTCTGTCTTGCTCTGTAGGATTTGTTTTCAGGACAAAAGTCTTGCCGATCCAAGAATATTCATCACCGTCTTGAGCTACTGTAGTTTTACGTCTTAAGTCTCCTTCCTTAAACGCATCTCTCAAGCTCTGTGTTGGAGCAAAATAGAACCATCCAGTTCCTCCAGTCAGTGAAGAAGACATTGGTACTACAGAAATGATAGAGCATTTGTGGCGTTCTGGAAGCTGAGTCAGATTGAACAACACTTCATTGCTCTTTTCTCCTGCAGGTGAGAACAGATAATCAAATCCGTTGTCGTTTGCTTTTTCCAGTGAATATTTGCCGGAGTTGATAACTTCCCATGCCATTTCCTTACACTTGTCCATCTTTCCCCAGTGTGCATATACTTTTGCCAGCAAACCGTATGCTGCTCCTAAATTAGGACGTCCCCAATCATCGCTGGTACGTTCCCACAGAGGTTGTCCATCAATGTCTCTAAAATATTCGATGGCATTCAGCAGGTAGGTTTCAATGTTTTTGTAAGTCTGTTCTTTTGTTTCACGAGGTTTGTTGAACTCGGTAGGATTGTTGTAATCATAGAAAGGCAAACCACCATAACGTTTTGCAAGGAAGAAATAAGAGAATGCACATAAATAGTTAGCTTCTCCCAGCATAATTCTTTTCTTGCTTTCAGCCATTTCAATATTGGGGACATTTGCCAATACGTCATTAGCACGACGGATAACTTTGTACATTACTTTCCAGTTATCGTACATCGCCCAATAGGTATTTGTTACAGCAGTAAAGTTGCTTAACTGTCCCATGGCTGCATCTTCGCGGTTTATGACCATGTCATCGCTAAGTAAGCCAGCCCACCAGTGTCCTTCTCCAAAGCCTTCTTCTTCGTAGAGTGGAACATAGGCTGCGTCTAATGCTTTTTGGGCATTTTCTTCAGAACTCCACAGATTGTTCAGTCCATAAGGTTCTCGGTCAAGTGAACAAGAGCTGAACAACGGTAAAAATAAAGATATATATAAAAGTTTATTCAGTTTCATACTGTTTATTTTAGAAATTAATATTAACACCCATAAGGAATGATCTTGTTTGCGGGAACTGTCCACGGTCTACAGCCAACTCTGTAACTCCGTAGTTGTCGTTGTTATCTGCATAAGTTTCTCCCAATTCCGGATCATATCCTGAGTATTTGGTAATAGTAAATACATTCTGAGCAGTAACATATACTCTCAGTTTCTGCATACCCCATTTGGTTGTCAGTTTTTTAGGAAGTGTATAACCCAATGTGATGTTTTTCAGCTTCAGGTAGTTACCGTTTTCTACATACAAATCAGAGAACTCTCTGTTGTTGTTGGGGTCTTCCAATGTAACACGTGGCAATGTTCCGTTTGGATTATTAACCGGATGGTAACGGTCTAAGATGTCGCTGAACTGATTATACAGTTTGTTTACATACATTCCTTCATAATCTACTGCTTTAAAGATATCGTAGCCAGCTACTCCCTGGAAGAACAAAGACAAATCGAAGTTCTTGTATGAACCGTCAAATCCGAATCCATAAGTAAAGTCTGGGAATCCGTCTCCGATATTGGTCTTATCGTTTCCGTCAATGATTCCATTTTTATCATTGTCTACGAATTTAACATCTCCCAAAACAGCGTTCTTATTGTATTTCTGATTATATGCATCTACGTCAGCCTGTGAAGTAAAGATTCCGTCTGTCTTGTAACCATAGAAGTGTGCCATTGGTTCTCCTACCACAGTTCTGGTAATGTTACTTCCACGGTAAGTACTTCCGTAAATTGCTTCACTACCGTTTCCTAAAGAAAGCACTTCGTTTTTAATTGTACTGAAGTTACCATATACATTGTAAGTGAATCCGTTCTTTTCTCCATTCCATGCTGCGCTGAATTCAAATCCCTTGTTACGTACTTTTCCGGCATTAATCCACGGTTCACTGTCTACACCAGCCAATGAAGTGACTGGAACTTGCAGCAATACATCGGAAGTAGTCTTGACAAAGTAATCGGCAGTAATATCCAAATGGTCAAATAAACTTAAGTCGATACCGACGTTGGTCTGTGTAGTTACTTCCCACTTGATATCCTTGTTTGCGATAGAAGCTTCGTAACGTCCGCCTACAGCAGTTTCATCTTTCCCGAATACTGCATAATAACCGTCGTCATCCTGTGTGTTGACAACACTGGTATAGGTTGGATAATAGTCGAATATATTCTGGTTACCAAGTTGTCCCCAACTTGCACGGAGCTTGAAGTTCTGTACTGTATTCTTGATATCTTCGAAGAAGGCTTCTTCAGAAATACGCCATGCTCCAGAAACTGAAGGGAAGTATCCCCAACGATTGTTCTTCGAGAATTTAGAAGAACCATCCGCACGGAAGTTTACAGAGAACAAGTATCTGTCTGCGTAAGAATAGTCGAAACGTGTGAAGGCAGACATCAAAGCCCATTCTTTACGTCCGGTCAGAATCCAGTTGATTGTTCCTGCACAGTCCATGAAACGCTGAGATTCATCGTCAGAGGCAAAGTTAGAACCACGCATGTTGGTAAAGTTCATGCTGTAGTTTTCAAAAGACCATCCTCCTAAGGCCATCAATTTATGACGTCCCCATTTGCCATCGTATTTCAAAGTTGTAGTATTAATCCAGCGTGTGCTTTGCCAGTCTTGCTGGGTGAGTTCTGCCACCGAATTCGGACGACCTGCTTCAGGGATAACAGGAGTATATTCTTTTTCCTGCCATTGAGACCAGTCGTAACCAAAGTCTGTTTTGGCTGTTAAGCCTTTAATGATTTCCCATTCTGCATATACATTACCAAAGATACGGTCGCGTGTACGTTTCTTATCAGTACGGTCGATAATAGAAACCGGGTTACGCATATCGGTACCCAATTCTCCACTACCACTGTATCCTCCATCTTCTGTATATACCGGAATAGATGGGTCGAATACCAAAGCCGAAGAAATAACACCGTTAGAACCTTGTGTATCCATCATGTCTTGTACAGAGTGAGTAACCATCAGGTTTTCTCCAAACTTCAAGTTCTTGGTGATATTCAATTCTGTATTGACACGGAAGTTTACACGGTCGTAACCGGAATTTTTGATAACTCCGTTTTGGCTGAGATATCCCATTGCTACGTTATAACGTGCTTTTTCGGAACCGCCGGACAAGCCTAAATCGTAGTTACCGGTATATCCGTTGGTGAAGACTTCATCTTGCCAGTCTGTACGTGTAACCTGTGCATATGGAGAGCTATAATATTCCGGAACAGGCTTGTTGTCATTTTCGTAAGCTTCTGTATGGATAAGATTTCTTTGTTCTGCGTTAAGCAATCCGAGTTTTTTCGGGATGGAGTTGAAGCCGTGGTGCATGTTGAAAGTTACATTTACCTTTTCCGACTTTCCACCTTTTTTAGTTTGGATGATAACCACACCATTGGCAGCACGTGAACCGTAGATAGCTGCAGAAGCCGCATCTTTCAATACGTCGATTCGCTCGATATCACTCGGGTTAATATCGTTCATATTATCTGCCGGAACTCCATCGATTACGTAGAGGGGGTCGTTGTTACCGATTGTTCCCAAACCGCGCACACGTACGGAAGCAGAAGCACCCGGTGCACCACTGTTGGCATATACTGTTACACCAGACATTTTTCCTTGCAAAGCATGGTTGATACCTGTAACAGACATATCGCTGATTTCCTCTACTTTTACAGAAGAAACGGCTCCACTTAAATCGGCTTTACGCTGAGTAGTATAACCTACTACTACTACCTCTTCCAGTGTTTTGTTGTCTTCTTTCAGAGTAATTTTAAAATCTTTCTTGTTTTTTACGCTAATGTCCTGAGTAATAAAACCAATGTATGAAATGCGTAGTACGGCATTTTCCGGAACATCCAGAGTAAAGTTACCGTCGAAATCTGTAATTGTACCAATCGTTGTACCCTTTACTTGTACACTTGCGCCGATTATGGCTTCTCCATTAGCATCGACTACTGTACCTTTAACGGTTTGAGCATTCTGATTTGCGGAAGGAAGTGTGCTTAGGGGAGCATGTCCTTCTTTTGGAGGTGTGGGTTTACTCATTGATGAAGCAGACAAAGACATCCCTATTGATGCTGCTCCGAGTAAACATAGAAATTTTTTGTTCATACTTTTTGTATTAAAAAGAGTTTAATATAATCCGTTAAGTATATGATAAATTTCAGTTAGTATTTTTCCACCACTGCTTTGAGGGTATATCTGATTTCCATTGTTCCCACTCAATACTATTGTATTTGGGATTAATAACCATAGAACCGTCTCCAATGTCAAAATCAAATGTGTATGGTAAACGGTTATCTCCCCAAATACATTTTTTCTTTTCTTTGGTTTTATGGTTTGTCCAAGTCCCTACAAAGTTGCGATTCTCATATCCATCAGCTATGTAAAACAGATCATATAGAAGAACTGTTTTTTGTTTCTCGTCTATATAACAGTAAGAGCTGTATGTACCTTGGAATGTTCCAGAACCATATTGTTTTTTATTTTCGTTCAGAAAATAGCTACCTACAATTCTGTATTCTTTAGGAAAATTCAGACCATAATTCCAGTATCCGTAAATATGTTCAATATGTATTTCTCCAGCAAAATCACAGATAATGTTTTTGACTTTTGATTTTCCGTGTATTTGAAATATTAATGAATCTTTCTGTTCTATTTGAGGATCGATGTACATTTCTATCCGTGTGTAGTTTTTTCCGAGTATGCCATTCGATGGTATAGTATCCCAATAATTGAGTGAACTATCTGTCTCGTCTTCGATAATGTATACTTTAGAACTGAATAATGTTGTTTGGAATGTATATTTATCCTCAATCAATTTATGCGTAAAATCTTTTATATTCTCTGTGCTGTCTGGTGTCAGCCAATTTTTATAGGCTGTACTAAAATCCACTTTTGTACTGTCTTCTTCATCATATAAACGAAATGGATCATACTGGCAGTCTGTTTTATAAGAACTATAAAGAGTATGTCGACCGTTTGTTTTAGACGACAAAGAGGTTATTGTCAACAGAATGGCAATTAGAAATAAAATTTTGACCGATATTTTCGGATATAATTTCATGTTCTATTTTTTATTGAGTTGCAGTGTTTTTCAGTACTATGCTTTAGGAGTTTCTTATTTCCCCAAATACAGCATATCATCAGGTATAGGTGTTTCAAGTATATTTCTTCCCGAAATGCCGACTTCAAGTTCCTGTCCCATGTAGCTTTCCAGATAAACTAAACGCAATTCATGGAAGCCTTCTTCCAATGCGACTTTACCTTCTGCTCTTTGAGCATTGTGGGAGCCGTCATTATCTACGATTTCTTTTCCGTCGATATACAGTTTAGTGCCATCGTCCGAATAGGTGTAGAAGTTGTAGATTCCTTTTTCCGGAATACGTATCAGTGTGCGGAATTCATAACCGAAATAGTCTTCTGCGGGAGCTTGGGTAATATCGAAGTTTTTCATAACACCGGTCTTTACTTTTTTCCCTTTCAATACTTCGGCTGTTTTTTCAAATTCTCCCTCGTAATAAGTATAAGCTACTCCTTGTTTAGGAGACTGAACCTTACGTGCCGGTAAATAATCTCCTTCTTCCTCCTCTATGGATGTAATACCTGATGGATAATAATAGGTAAATTCTTTTCCATCTGGCGTTGTAATCCATGTATCGAAACTATGTGTACCTTCATGTAATTCTATGATACGTCCGCCCCGTTTAAAATCTCCATAGGCGTCGTCTCCGGTTACTCGTCCGTATGCGAGGGCAATGCCGTATTCCTGACCGATAAAGTCATTGTCGTGGTCATGTCCTACAAAAACTCCCATTATGTCCTGACATTCGATGAAAGAGGTAAACATACCACTGTTTAGTTTGGGCGCACCGGTTCCTCCTTCGTTGCATCTTCCCCAAGTGGTTTTGCGGCCAATCAGGTGATTGAATTCTGGAGTGGCAATGTGGAAGAATGCTAAAGCCGGCAAGGGTTTGCCGTTGTTTTGTGCTGTATAGGCTTGACTTTTTCTGCGATACCAGTCAATTTGGTTAAAATGTATCCAGTCGTAGTGACCGTAATTCTTATTTTCCGGGTAATCGTTTGAGTCGAAACAATACAACAGCGATGAAATGGTGCTTTGTTTTTGGGAGTCATAGATAGGGATGATGGAATTTCCATATCCTTTAATATCAACAGGTCCTCTGTCGCCTACAAAATAAGGAGATGCAGATAAAAGGAGATAGATGCTGTCTTTTGACATATTTTCTGCATCATGATTACCCATCAGTACGGCAAATGGCATTTGGGCTTTTTCAAAGATTTGTATGATAGATTTCCATCCTTCCAATGCGGGAGAATCTGTTACCACATCTCCTGTCAGAATGGCTATATCCGGCTGTTCGGCTTGTAATACAGACTCTATTGTGGAGGCTGTGATGCTGCAGTTGGCAGACTGGGGAGCCCAATGAATATCAGTAAATTGAGCAATTTTAAATTTCCCGTCTTTGTGAAACGAAAAGCGGTATTGTGCATACAAAGGTAAACAAAGGAGTATTCCCGCCAATAGTAATAGAATCTTGTTATTCATAATCGTAAAATGTGTTTTTACTGTAGATTAATTATAGGCAAAAGTATTTAAATTTTTGGTATTCTTCACAAATTGGGCTAAATTTTCAATAATTAGGCTAATTTTTCCTATGAAAAAACGATAAGTAAACATTTACAGTTTGTTATGGAAAAACTCGATATTCTTTCTAAAAATCTAAATATACTATTTTTTGATAACAGCCATTTTAATCAAAATCACTCTTTATTTGGGCTTATTGAGCTTAAAATGACTTGTAGAAGGGTAAAATAAGTGTCGTAGAGCATGTTTTACAGATTGAAAAATAAGGAAAAAGGACTTGAATCGAGGGGCAACGATACAAGTAACGAGGGCTGATGCGACTAATCACGTACGCTTTCGTGACTAGTCGCGTAGGCTTGCATCTATAAAAGTATGTTTTTTTGTTGCTGAAAAGGGGGTGGATTGATTATTTCACCGTCTTTTTATATGAAACTCCTTCGGATATTGAATGTGATATGAAGTGGCTTTATGTGAGAAAATAGAGGATATTATGCGAGGAGTGATAAGAATACATGTATAAATGAGATTTTATGTATAAAATGGAGCGTATTTCCTTTCTTTTTTTATTATGCAAATCCCTTAAAATCAAGGAAAAAATCACCGGACTCGGATGAGGCCTCAAAAAGCCCTGTTTTTAGAGGTCGAAAATATCAAAATGTCAAACCTTACATTTTGTCATTTCTATTAAGAAATAAAAAACTCTTCCTCCGTTTTTTCTTTTTTGATAAAGAAAGTCGGAGGAAGAGAATGAAATATTAGACTGTGTACGGCTTTTATTTTACAACGATTTCGTCGACAAACTGAATGCCACCGTGATCGGCATTGGCAATAGCCTGGTAACGGATATATCGTGCTTTGGCTTCTCCCTGCCATCCGAAGTTTTTGAATGATACAGCATCATCTTTTACTACTTCATGATTTATTTCGGCAAGGGTAGTATAATTCTTTCCGTCTGTAGAGGCCGAGATGATAACCTTGGCAGGCATATATACATCCGGACCACAGATTTGCATGAAGTCGGCCGCAACAGAGTGAATGTCGGTTTCCTTCTCCAGATCGATTACTACATCCATACGGTGATTGTCGGCAAATCCCAACCAGCGCTTGTCGTTGTAGTTCCATCCACCGCGCAAACCGTCTGTCAGCGTTTTTTCTCCGTTAGCCGGATAGTTAGGCCAATAAGGAATATTGAAGGTTACCTTCTTGCCTACAGCCAGGTGTTCTATCGGCTGGGCAGCTTCCTTACGGTTTCCAATTTCTTTACTTACATCGAACGGATTGTATCCTTTAGCCTGCAATTGCGGAATGATTTTCAGGATACGTTCGTGGAAAGAATCCCACGATTTGTTTTCCGGTTTTGTCCATGCTACTTCGGCCAATGCGATGGCACGTGGGTACAGCATGTATTCCATATGTTCGTCTGTAGGAATGTATTCAGCCCATACGTTTCCCTGTACGCCTTGAATCAGTTTGGCTTCTTCTGTAGTCAGTGAATCGGGTACCGGATTGTATCCGTATACTTTGCTTAATGGAAGATATCCACCGATGGCTTCCGGTTGTGAATACGGAGCATCCTGATAACCATCAAGATAACAGTATTCCCCAGGAGTCATAATGGCGTGATGACCTGCACGAACAGCCTTGATACCACCAGCTTCGCCTCTCCAGGACATTACAGTAGCATTAGGAGCCAGACCTCCTTCCAGAATTTCGTCCCAGCCCAGCAAATCTCTTCCGTTTGCATTCAGGAAACGTTCGATGCGGTGAATCAGATAGCTCTGCAATTCGTCTACATTCTTCAGTCCTTCTTTTTTCATGCGTGCCTGACAGAGTGGGCAAGTTTTCCATGCTCCTTTACCAGCTTCGTCACCTCCGATATGGATGTATTGGGAAGGGAACATTTCCATTACTTCGGTCAATACATTTTCAAGGAATTCGAATGTTTTCTCGTTTCCTACGCAAAAATCAGACTGCTTGTAGGGTTTGTGTGTGCAGGATAACTCCGGATAGGCAGTCAGCACTTCTTCCGAGTGAGAAGGCATCTCGATTTCCGGAATGACTGTGACGCAATGTTGGCGTGCATATTCCAATATCTCTTTAATATCTTCTTTGGTATAATATCCTCCTTTGGCTTCCGGATCGGTTGCTTCACAGTATTGGTTACCTCCTTTGCCCCATTCTTTCCATGTCTCTCCTTTACGCCATGCGGCAAATTCTGTCAGGCGGGGATATTTGTCAATTTCTATACGCCATCCGGCTGCGTCGGTAAGATGCAGGTGAAGACGGTTTATTTTGTATGATGCAAGTAAATCAATCTGTTTCTTTACAAATTCTTTGCTGCGGAAATGTCTGGATACATCCAGCATGATTCCACGATACTCGAAACGTGGCTCGTCTGTAATGGTAGCTGCCTGTATGGCTCCTTTTCCCTGTTCGGCCAGCTGCAAAATACTTTGTACTCCATAGAACAGACCGGCATGTGTAGTGGCTTCAATCTGTATACCGTTTGAAGTAATTTGCAATGTATATCCTTCCGGTGATGTAATGCCTTTCAGTTCGGGTACAAGAGTCAGACGGATAAAATTCGATTTTGGGAGTGCTTCTGTCCATTTTATTGGTTGAGGAGCATGCTGGAATGCCGTTTCTATGATAGAAGTATCGATTTTTTCTCCTTCGGCAAACAATTGTGTCTGTGCATCCCATTGGAATTTTCCTTGTTCTGTTTGATAGGATACAGGAACAGGAGTAAGGGTTTGTACCATATTTTCTTGTTGGGCACACGATGTTGCAAACAGGCTTGCAACCAAAAAACTTCCTACTTTTGAATATAAGCTAATCTTCATGACTGCAGATTAAGGTGGTTGATAAATTTATAATTATACTTCACAAAGTTATTAAATTAAATTTTATTCTTTGAACTAAATGGGTGTTATTTTGTTCTTTAAAGAGATACTCTCTATATAAATGCAAAATTAATGCATTATTTTTTATATTTTTGCACCCCATTTTAAAGACTAAACAATATGACTCTAAACCGAATTCTGTGGACTACAGTGTTAGTAGGAGCCACGTTGGCAATGCCATTAAATGCATCCTTAAATTATAATGAGGAATATCATGTGTTGGAAACTCCGGGACTGTTTAAGAAAAAAAAGGCCGAGAAAGACACGGCATCTGTAAAAAGCGATTATGAAAAGATTGCTTCTGAATCTCATTTGCTGGGAAGGGGCATGTTTAATGTGTATAAACAAGACTCAAAGTATTTTTTTGAAATTCCTGTTGCATTGTTGGAACGGGATATGCTGGTTGTCAATAAGCTACAGAGAGTTCCGTTGGAATTGAATGACGCAGGGGTGAACCGGGGAACCAATTATGAAACGCAGATGGTACGTTTCGAATGGGATAAGGCAGCCAAGAAAATTCTGGTGCGTCAGATGCGTCCGATGCCGGAGTCGCCTAAGCAAGATGCGATTACCCGGTCGGTGCAGAATAATTTCATCTCTCCATTAATAGCCGATTTTAAGATAGAAGCTTGTCATCCCGATTCTACTTCGGTTTTGATACAGGTCAATGATATTTATGACGGTTCGGAAACCAGTATTAACAACGTATTCGATAATATAAACCTTGGTACTTCTGCTGTGAAAGGTTTGTCGAGAATACGTTCTGTCAAGGCTTTCCAAAATAATGTGGTTGCTACATCGGAACTGACCACAAAAGTGCATGAAGGAATGAGTTCGGTGAATGTGACGGTAGAGGTCAGCTCGTCGTTAGTATTGCTTCCGGAGCAACCTATGATGGGGCGTTTGGATAATCCTAAAGTGGGATATTTTACAAAAGACTTGCTTTATTTCAGTGATGCACAGCAGAAAACGGAAGAAAAGAAGTACATCACCCGCTGGAGGCTGGAGCCGAAACCGGAAGACCGTGAGGCATACCTGAGAGGTGAACTGGTAGAACCGGCCAAGCCTATTGTCTTTTACATTGAGGATGCTACTCCTTACCGTTGGCGTAAATACATCAAGCAAGGTATCGAAGACTGGCAGGTAGCTTTCGAACGTGCCGGATTCAAAAATGCCATTATTGCAAAAGATTTGCCGGATAGTATTGCGGCAGATACGGATGATATCAATTACTCGGTGCTGACTTATGCTGCTTCGTCGAAAGCCAATGCCATGGGTCCTTCCATTCTTGACCCACGTTCGGGGGAAATACTCGAGGCGGATATCATGTGGTGGCATAATGTGATTTCGATGGTGCAGGAATGGATTACTGTACAGACCGGGGCTATTAATCCCGAAGCAAGAGGAATCAAATTACCGGATGATATGATGGGAGATGCCATTCGTTTTGTGGCTTGCCATGAAGTGGGACACTCGTTGGGGTTGCGTCATAACATGATGGGATCGTGGACATTTCCTACCGATTCGTTGCGTTCGAAGACATTTACGGACAAGATGAACTCTACAGCATCTTCTATCATGGATTATGCCCGATACAATTATGTGGCTCAGCCGGGAGATGGAGTTACTGCAGTTTCTCCACATATCGGCCCTTACGATATGTTTGCTATCGAATACGGATACCGTTGGTATGGATTGCCTACTCCTGAAGCGGAAAAAGATGTACTTTATGATTTCCTGAGTCGCCATACAGACCGTTTATACAAATACAGTGAAGCACAAGACCCTCGTGCTGCTGTCGATCCGCGTGCTCAGAACGAAGATTTGGGAGACGACCCGGTACGTTCTTCTCAGTTGGGAATTGCCAATCTGAAACGTATTGTTCCTCAGATTATCCAGTGGACTACTACCGGAGAAAAGGGACAGACTTACGAAGAGGCTTCGCGTTTGTATTATGCCGTAATTATGCAATGGAATAATTACCTCTATCATGTGATGGCAAATATCGGAGGTATTTATATAGAGAATACTACAGTAGGTGATGGAGTGAAGACTTATACTTTTGTAGAGAAAGAAAAGCAGGAAGCTGCTCTCGATTTTCTGCTGGACGAGGTGCTTTGCTATCCACGCTGGCTGTTCGATACGGAAATATCAGACTATACTTTCCTGTTGCGCAAGAATCCTAATGGGGTGATAGAGTATGCTCCGAATCAGATATTGAAGAATACACAAGGATATATCTTCTGGGATTTATTATCGAACGACCGTTTGATGCGAATGTTGGAAAATGAATTGAAGAACGGAAAGAAGGCATTCACTGTAGTGGAACTGATGGATAAGATGCATAAATCTATTTTTGCTACTACAATAAAAGGCGGTACTCCGGATGTAATGGAAAGAAATCTTCAGAAAGGATTTCTGGATGCACTGATTACTGCTGCGGCAGAGAGTGAAGGTGTGAAAATCAATAAGCATCTGGTCACCAGCGGAAATCCTTATCTGTTGCACGATCATCCTCGTTGCAGTTGTGATGAATTTACTTTCGAACACGCAGAACGTATGGGAGCAAAACGTGAATTGAGTTTCTACGGAGGGCAGGTAAACCGTATCTCGGATGCAATCTCTGTAAAACGTGGTGAGTTGTTGCGTATCAAACAGTTGTTGGAAGCCAGACGTAACGGGGCCGATACTGCTACACGTTATCATTACGACGATATGATTTTACGTATCAATACAGCTTTGGGTTTGTAAATAATCAATTATCATTAATATAGTTAGAATGAAAAAACTCTTATTCTTAGTCTTACTTATTGTACAAGCTGCCTGGACAATAGCAGCCGACAGAGTAATTACAGGTCATGTAATTGCTGCCGAAGATAAGCAACCACTAATTGGGGTTTCTGTGTTTGTTTCTGCAGACGACTTGAAGAAAGCCGGAAGCAACAAGACTTCGCTGGGGGTCATTACCGATATTGACGGTAACTTCTCTATCTCCATTCCGGAGGGTGTGAAAAAGCTACAATGTAGCTATATAGGATATACAACTTTAACTATAGAACTGAAACCAGGGAAAAAGAATTATGATGTGACGATGGAAACATCTTCTACCATGCTGGAGGATGTAGTCGTAACCGGTTATCAGACCATTGAACGCCGCAAGTTGACGGCTGCCGTATCAAAGATTGATATTTCGGAATCTACTATCGGAACAGTGAAAAGTATCGATCAGGCCTTGTCGGGACAGATTGCCGGATTGTCTGCGATATCTACTTCCGGTGCACCGGGTGCGCCGGTAAAAATCCGTATTCGTGGTACTTCTTCTTTGAATGGTACACAAGATCCTTTGTGGGTACTCGATGGTATTCCTTTGGAAGGTACAGATGTGCCCAGTTTGGAATCTTTGAAAAGTGTAGATGATGTGCAACAGTCGTCCATTGCTGGATTGAATCCTTCTGATATTGCTGACATTACTGTCTTGAAGGATGCGGCAGCTACTGCTATCTATGGTGCCCGTGCTGCAAATGGAGTCATTGTGATTACGACTAAAAACGGAAAAGCCGGAAAAACAAGAGTAAATTTCAATACTCGTCTGACTTATTCTCCTAAGCAGGATATTGACCGTTTGAACTTGATGAATGCGACAGAGAAGGTGGATCTGGAACTTCAGTTGTTGAAAAGTGGATATAGTTTGAATTCGGATAAGGGAGAAGTTTATCGTATTATCAAGCGTCATGGTGCGGTAGATGCGTTCCAGAAAGACGGATGGAGTGCTTTGCCTGCCGATGCTCAGAAGGAAATCGATGCTTTGCGTCTGATTAATACCGACTGGAATGACATTCTGTTGAGAAATGCATTCAGCCAGGAGTATAACTTGAGTATTTCGGGAGGTAACGAACGTACAACTTTTTATACCTCTTTGGGCTATTCGAAAGAGAATGGAAATATTCCCAGTGTATCTGCTGACCGACTGAATCTGGTGACCAAAGCCAATTATAAATTGAATAAGATATTGAAGGTAGGAGCTTCGGTTTTTGTGAATCGTCGTAACAGCAGTTCATATCTGGCTACAGACGGATTTACCAATCCGATGTTTTATGCCCGTATTGCCAATCCTTATCTTCAGCCATTCGATAAAGACGGCAATTATATCTATGATATGGATATGCAGACCGGATATTCGGAACTGGGCTTCAATACTTTTGAAGAGAGAAACAATACGTCCAACGAATCGGTAACGAACTCTTTTTCTTCGATTTTCGATGTAGAGTTGCGCTTTGACGACCGTTTTAAGATTACGTCTCAGGTGGGTTTGCAGCTCGATAAAACATCACGTGAGCAAATTGCAGACGAGCAGTCGTTTGCCATGCGCCATGAACATCAGAGTCATCAGAGTAACCAGACCTCGTTTCTTCCTCAAAAAGGAGGTTTCCATAAGGCTTATGAGAATTCAAACTCTCAGGTGACCTGGAAGACTATGGGTACATATCGCGATACTTATGCAGACATTCATGAATTCGAAATTATGCTGGGCTCGGAGCTGCGCCGTACATGGGCTACTACTCTTTACTCGGTGGGCTATGGTTACGACCGTCGTACCATGACCAACCGTCCGGTGATTTTCCCGAGTGAAGATCTTGCTTTCCCGTTACATTCGAAGACGAATGTCGAAAATGCTTATGTATCAGGCTTTTCTACTGCTTCTTATTCGCTGCTGAACCGTTATACATTGGGTGGAAGTATCCGATTCGATGGCTCCGACCTGTTTGGTGTAGACAAGAAATACCGTTACTTACCGTTGTATTCGGTAAGTGGGTTGTGGCGTGTGTCGCAAGAACCGTTTATGCAGTCTGCGCGCTGGTTGGATAATTTTGTATTCCGTGCATCGTATGGTTTGCAGGGTAATATCGATAAGAATACTTCACCATTCTTGTTGGGAAAATATCAGAATAATGCGACTCCTATTCTTCCCGGAGGTACAGAAGATATGATTACAGTAAATTCTGCTCCTAATGATAAATTGCGTTGGGAGAAAACTTATTCGGTGAATGCCGGTATGGATTTTGCAGTATTGAATCAGGGTATCAATCTGAGTGTGGATTATTACTATCGTAAAGGGGTTGACTTGATTGGTATGCAAATGTTGCCTCTTGAAACAGGCTTCGCATCGACTACCATCAACTGGGCAAGTATGGAGAACAAGGGTGTGGAAGTGAGTCTGTCTACCCGTAATATTCATACCAAGTCGTTTATGTGGACTACTACCTTCAACTTTGCCTACAACCAGAATAAGGTTTTAAAAGAAGCGATTCGTGAGGATGCGATTTATCCAAGCCGTGAAGGTTATCCGGTAGGAGCTATCTTTGCTTTCCCTTATGCCGGAGTCGACGAAAACGGACAGATGACATTCTATAATAAGGAAAATGGCAAGATAGAAACGGCTAAAGAATTTTTCAAAATTAAGGAATGGACATTCGGACAATATGATCTGACACCGCAGGAAGTGCGTAACCGTTATGAGTATATCGGTACAAGTGAATCACCTTATACCGGAGGTTTCGGAAATACATTCACCTATAAGGCATTCGAATTGAGTGTGAACTGTATTTTCAATGCAGGAGGTTATGTACGTACGCAGCCTACTTATGATATTATGGGATACGACAGAGGACAGAATACGAACCGCGATATTTTGAATCGCTGGACTTCCGACAATCCTCATGGAACCATGCCGGCACTGATTGACGGAAACATGGATCCGGATTCTTATATCGTGTTGGGTGGACTGGGTGTATATCAGAATTTGGACATGTGGGTGAAGAAACAGAACTACATGCGTGTACAAAGTATCCGTTTAGGGTATGAACTGCCTTTCGACTTGATTAAGAAAGTAGGTATTACTCAAGCGAGCGTAGCGCTGGAAGCACGTAATCTGTTTGTCTTTGGTTCGAACTATGATAATTTCCTCGATCCGGAAACAATGGGAAATCCGTATGCACAGCCTATTCCGAAATCGTTTACCTTTAGTTTGAATCTTAACTTTTAATTCGTAAACCGTTATGAAGAAATTCTATATAAATATAATTTGCATCTGCCTGATGGCACTTGCCACGGGGTGCGACAACTATTTGGATATTAAGCCTACGGGAAGTGTGATTCCTACTACGCTGGCAGAGTATCGTGCATTGTGGGCTACGGCTTACAATACGGTACCTTCGGATAGAGGACTGGCCAATATGGGGGCAGACGAGATGTTTGTTTCGAACGAATCGGACATGGGAAAATATTCTGCCATAGAACGTTGGGAAGTCGGAACTTCGACTTCTTCTTCTACTGTTGCTTTCAACTGGGCCGGATATTATCAGGTGTTGTTTTATGCCAATTTTATCATTGAACATCAAGGTGACATTACTGAAGGTCACGATGCCGAGATAAAGCAGTTGGTGGGAGAGGCATATCTGATGCGTGGATATATGCACTTTGTATTGGTCAATCTTTTTGGGCAACCGTATACTAAGCCAGGAGCAACCGATACTAAAGCTGTTCCATTGAAGTTTTCTACCGATTTGGAAGAACGGGCTCAGCGTAATACGGTAGGAGAAATTTATACTTCGGTACTGAGTGATATACAGACAGCAGAAAGTTTGCTCAATGTAGAAAAATGGGATGATATAACTTTGTCTTACCGTTTTACCACACTGTGTGTGCCGGCATTACGTTCGCGTGTGTATCTCTATATGGGCGATTGGGCTAATGCTTATAAGTATGCAGAAGAAGCATTGGCTAAAAAGTCGACTTTGGAAGATTTTCGGGCAGAAGGTTTCAAACTGCCGAATCATTTCCAGTCGGTAGAGGCCATCAACCCACTTGAATTTACCATGAATGCCAACTATAAGAATGCGGTATCGGTATTGCCTTCTTTCCTTTCTTTGTATGGTGAGGGTGACTTGCGTCCTGCAGCTTATTTTGCTCAGCCCGATGATAAGGGAAACCGCAAATGTCTGAAAGGAGGCGACCATAACTTCAGAAATACCATCCGTGTAGCAGAGTTGTATCTGAACAGTGCAGAAGCCGCTGCTCAATCCGACAAATTGCCGGAAGCCCGCAAGCGTGTATTGGAACTGATGGAAAAGCGATATACAGCCGAAGCGTATGCAAAGAAAAAGGCTGCGGTAGAGGCGATGGGAAAAGCCGATTTGGTGAAAGAAATCTTGAACGAACGTGCACGTGAACTGGCTTTTGAAGGTCAGCGCTGGTTTGATTTGCGCCGTACTACTCGTCCACGGATAGAAAAAGTATTGCAGGAAAAAAGTTATGTACTCGAACAAGACGATTCACGCTATACTCTTCGTATACCGGAAGAAGCCATTGCTGCCAATCCAGACCTTAACAATTAACGGGTATATGATAAATAAATAAAGAAATGCCATTGGGAACTTTTGGGTTCCGGATGGCATTTCTTTTTGTATGTATATCAAAGAACTGTTTTTATGCAGGATTGTCGGAACGGGAAGCCTTGCGCTTTCTCAATTCCTCTGCAATTCGGTAGTGTAAGGCTGCTTCACTCTCTTTTCCCGCTTTGTCGAGTGCATCGGCAAAGCAGTCGTGTGCTCCTGCATGCTGAGGCTTGAGGGTTGTTGCTTTGTCGAGGTCGGTCAGTGCTCCCTCTGTATCGCCGGTATGTAGGCGAAGCTTTCCTCTGTTGTATACAGCCTTAAAGTCCATGGGGCGTAGTTTGACTGCCTGATTCAAACATTCTTCCGCTTCAGCCATCCGGTTGTCATCGAAATAAGTTACACCTTTCCGTACCCATGCATCTGTATACTCGGGATAAAGTTCGATGGCTTTGTCGTAATTGGCAAGGGCAGCCCGTACATCATGTGCTTTGGTAATGCATTCGTTTCCCATCAGGTAATATTCGTGGGCATATTTTTCCAGATTTTTCTTCTGTTGGTTCATCTGTTCCTTCAGAAGTCTGTTCTCCTCTTTCAGCTTGTTGATAATGTTCAGCTTTTTGCGGATGAACCGTTGGATAAGTGGCTTTTCTATGTCGTAACGCGAATGGATAGCCTTGAAAAACTGATTCAGAAACTCGGGGAAATCTCCCTTGTCGAAAGATTTTACGGCTGAAGTATATTGTATATCGGCCTGTGCCTGCTTCATGGCACGGTCTATGGCCTGTTTGTTGTTGAACTGTTTGGCAAAGGATACGATTTCGGGACGTACGAAGATGTCTCCCCGTGTAATCTCTCTTTTCAGACAGATTCCTTCCAGCGAAGTACAGCGGCTCAGAGCCACATACGTTTGTCCTCCGGCAAACACTCCTCCGCTAAAGTCTATGATTACGTTACTGAATGTAAGTCCCTGACTCTTGTGTACGGTAATGGCCCATGCCAGTCGGACAGGATACTGGGTAAATGTACCCAACTCCTCTTCTTCAATCTTTTTCTCTTCCTCGTTGTAACGGTAGCGGATGTTACTCCAGCTTTCTCTTCTCACATCAAATTCCTTGCCCTCTTCTGTAATGACATAGAGAATACCGTCGTCCGAAATGCCGGATATTGTTCCGATTGTTCCGTTGACCCATCGCTTTTCCTGGTCGTTTTTGATGAAGATAATCTGTGCACCAGGCTTTACTTCCAGTTCCATTAGAGTAGGAAGACTGTTTTCGGGAAACTCTCCATGAATTTCTCCTTTCAGAACTGTAGATTCACCCGGAAGTCCGGCAAGTTTCTGTTCGTTGATATAGTCTACCGTGTCGCGTCGTGTAGCCAGAGTGATGTACAAGTCGTTTTCCTTCTGTTTCAAAGGCACATTATAGCGCGTGTTCAGAAGTTGCAGGTCGGCAGCTCCGGCTGTATTGGTACGGATGTGGTCGAGTACGTTGACAAATACTTTGTCCGTTTGCCGGTATACTTTTGTCAGTTCGATAGACACCAGTTCCATTTCCTGGAAGATACGAGCCGAAAAGAAGTAAGGATTAGGGTAGAAGCGGTTGATGATTTCCCTTTCATCATTTTTTACGACAGGCTCCAACTGATATACATCGCCTACCAGCAGAAGCTGTTTCCCTCCAAAAGGTTCGCGCATGTTCTGCGAATACACCCGTAATACTTTATCAATAAAATCGATGATATCGGCACGGACCATGGAAATCTCGTCGATAATAACCAGTTCGATGTTTTTAATCAGTTTGCGGTGTTCCGCCGGATATTTCAGGAAACTATGCAGTTTTCCCCCTTTCAGACTGAAGTTCGGGTCGTCTGGCAACAATGGATAAAACGGAAGTTTGAAGAAACTGTGCAGGGTACTACCTCCTGCATTGATAGCGGCAATACCGGTAGGAGCCAGTACGATGTGTTTCTTTTTGGTATGCTGGCACACATATTTCAAGAAAGTAGATTTTCCTGTACCCGCCTTTCCGGTAAGAAAAACAGACTGGTGGGTATATTGTATCAGTTTCAGTGCATCCTGAAACTCTGCATTATTGGTATCTATAGTTTGGTGTGCCATAACCGGATTCATCCTTTTCGTGCAAAGATAAGTACAAAAAGGAAATAAAAAAAGTGGTTGTATGGGTACAACCACTTTGATTTATAGTAAGCCTTTCGGCTTGGGATTTCCTTTCAAAAAGCTGACAGAGTCAGCTGTTTTTAATTACTTGCGTGAACTTTCGTTCAGCATTACATAGCCCCAAATCATAGGATCTGCATTGGCTATTTTCTTAAAAATACTTTTTACCTTTTTCATAATGTTACCCTTTCTTTTTTAATAAAACAAATACCTGAAAATCTTAAAAACACCTCAGGTGTGCCTCACGGTTTACCTTTGGTCTAACCTTTTTATTCTAATACCCTAAAACAATTATTTTACCTTTTTGTCATCTTTAATTTTGACACTACAAAGATACTTCTTTTTAGCAGGCTTGGTACGCTTTCTTTTATAAAGTTTGCATTATATCCTGTTTTATTGATTCAAGTCAATTGTTTTGCCGGAAACGCTACATATTGTAATTTTTTTGTAACAACGAAAGAACAATTGTCTGCTTATTGAATTCCGGGTTTTGAGGTAATAGATAGGATATATTATGTTATATAACAGAAATTTCGTACTTTTGCAGCTCAATTTTAAAATAAAATCAGTTGTTTAATGAAAAAGTTATTCTTATTAGTCGTGATGATTTGCTTTGCCGGAGTGGTAAAAGCACAGAACATTCAGTTGCACTATGATCTGGGACGTGCCATGTACAATTCTTTGGAAGGTCGTCCGTGGGTTACTACCACTGTAGAAATGTTTAAAGCAGATAAATGGGGTAGTACTTATTTCTTTGTGGATATGGATTATACCGATAAGGGGGTATCTTCAGCGTATTGGGAAATCAGCCGTGAGTTGAAGTTTTGGAAAGCACCGGTTTCTGCACATGTAGAATACAATGGAGGACTGAACTATATTAATAATGCTTTTCTGGCTGGTCCGGCATACAACTGGAACAACGCTGACTTCTCACGTGTGTTTGGA
>UQPQ01000016.1 GCA_900542985.1 uncultured Bacteroides sp. | reverse complement strand
ACGACTCATAAATCTACCCTTAATCGTGTATTGGATGATAGTTGCGGATTTTAGGGTATTGTTTCTTTTCTTTTATTTCTCTTGTAAAATATAATTTAACAATATAAAGACAAAGTTTATGAAAAAAATGAAATTCGTGGTTGTTATGGCGGCTTTTGCGGCTTCTTTGGGGATTACTTCTTGTTTGGATACCTCAAGTTCGGGAGGTACGGGTACATTGACATGGCCTTTTAAGGTGAGCTCTGATTATATGACAGGCAAGACAATTTTTGTTGATGAGGCTGACAATGAATACATACCTACTACCACTGTGACTGTTTCCGGAGAAAGATCGGATTTGGCGATGGTTTCTTTCTCTTATGATTATGAACAGTTTGCTGCTCAGGGAGATAGAAAAGATATTACAGTGATAGGGACTCCGGAATATCTTCCAGAAGGTGAAGTAAGCGATAAGGCAATACCGGAAGAAGGAACTGTTTCTCTTTCAGGATTCAATACTCAAAGCTTGTTGATCTGGGGACATAACGACTATTTGATCTTGAACCCCTTGTTTTATGTACACGAGTCAACTGTAAGTGAAACATTGGATACAGAATTGAAGAATCATAAATTCACTCTTTATTATGATGCAGCAACAAAGGCTGAAAATGATGTGATGAAATTGAAGCTTCGTTATCAGATTTTAAATGCAGAAACAGAGAAGGCGCTTGCCGATTATACAATGTCTTATTCGTATTGTTATGAGTATTTTGATTTGCGTTCGGCAATCAGAGCTTATGAAACTTTAAACGGTACTTATCCGAAAAAATTAGAAGTTGAATACGAAACTGCTTCTACTTATGTTCCAACAATGGATTCTAAAAAGAAAAGTAAACAAACATATGTTTGCGAAATGCGAGCTCAGGAACAGGCTGAATAATATATCTGAAACTGTATAGAATACATTTGAGCATGTTTTCTATATGATATATTAAAAGAACATTTAGTATGGAAAATCAGATAAAGAGAGGAGAAATTCTTTCTTTATCTGATTTTTTTATTGTTTAAGGATATGTGACCGGCTTGTCTTGTTGCGGTGGTGGAGGATGTAGTCGCAGGAGTGAAATAATCTTTAATCCTGTCTGTTTTTCAAAAGTTTCATTATAAAGCCTCTCGTATATTTTCTTCTTTTTTGTATTTTTGCATTTCATACATTTAACAGGAAAGGAGAATTACATTGAGTTATAAAGAAATATTTCAGCGTATAATATTGTTGTTGTCATCGCCTGCAAAGGCGTGGAACGAAATAGCCGAACGGAAAGAGGGGAGATTGGTAATGCCTAATTTCGTCTATCCGATGATTGGCTTGTGTGGCTTGTCGGAGTTCGGAGGTGCATTTATCGGGAGAGAGTTTAGTCCCGATGTATTTCAGATTGCCTTGACACAGTGCTGTGCACTGGCTGTAGCTTTGTTTGGAGGCTTCTTTTTAGCTGCTTATCTGGTAGATAAGATAGGACGCCGTTGGTTTGACCGTGCAGACTCGTACGATAGAATACTGGAGTTTGTGGGATATTCTATGGTTGTGACTTTTGTATTGGATATTGTCAGTGGGCTTTTCTCTATCATGCTGCTGCATTGGATTTTGCAGATTTATACCATTGTTGTCGTGTTTGAGGGAGCGAGACAGATGCTGAAAGTGGCGGAAGACAAACTGACAGGTTATACGGTGGTAATGACCTTGATAGTATTGGTTTGTCCGGCAATTATTGAATTTGTATTTACTAAGTTATCTATAATATTGAACTGATGAAACCTACTGCAAGTAATATTAATATAAAAAATAAGCGTGCTTCGTTCGATTATGAATTTATCGATACCTATACGGCAGGTATTGTGCTGACAGGTACGGAAATAAAATCAATCCGTCAGGGAAAAGCCAGTCTGGTAGATACATTCTGTTTTTTTTCGAAGGGTGAATTGTGGGTGAAGAATATGCACGTGGCCGAGTACTTCTACGGTTCGTACAATAATCATGCAGCTCGTCGTGATCGTAAGTTGCTGCTTACCAAGAAAGAGTTGCGTAAGTTGGAGCGTGGTACACGGGAAACAGGTTTTACTATTGTCCCCACTCGTTTGTATATCAACGAAAAAGGACTTGCCAAACTGGTAATTGCCTTGGCAAAAGGTAAAAAACAGTACGATAAACGTGAGTCTTTGAAAGAAAAAGATGATAAGCGCATGATGGACAGAATGTTCAAACGATAGTTTATTGTGCCATATATATGATTTTTTGATTTTATAGTTTTGAGAGTTTTTGAATTTGTGAAATGCGACAACAGATAAAAGAGCGTATCTTGGTGCTCGACGGAGCAATGGGTACGATGATACAGCAATACAACTTGACAGAGAGTGATTTCAGAGGCGAGCGTTTCAGAGAAATACAAGGACAGTTGAAAGGAAACAATGACCTGCTGTGCCTGACTCGTCCGGATGTCATTGAGGAAATTCACCGGCGCTATCTCGAAGCGGGAGCCGATATTATAGAAACCAATACATTCAATGCAACCCGTGTGTCAATGGCCGATTATCATATGCAGGCCTATTGCCGGGAAATCAATCTGGAGGCAGCTCGTCTGGCACGACGTCTTGCTGATGAATACACCCAAAAGAATCCGGAGAAGCCACGCTTTGTAGCAGGATCGGTAGGTCCTACCAATAAAACCTGTTCGATGAGTCCCGATGTCAACAATCCGGCTTTTCGTGCTCTGACTTACGATGAACTTCTGGAGGCGTATTGTGAACAGATGGAGGCTCTGATTGAAGGAGGAGTAGATGCTATTCTGATTGAAACCATATTCGATACGCTCAATGCCAAGGTAGCTATACAAGCTGCCGAATTGTCTATGCAGAAAATGGGGCGCAAGCTTCCTCTGATGCTGTCGGTTACGGTTTCGGATATTGCCGGACGTACTTTATCCGGACAGACGCTTGATGCCTTCCTCGCATCGGTACAGCATGCCGAATTATTTTCTGTAGGATTAAACTGCTCGTTCGGTGCCAGACAGTTGAAACCATTCTTAGAACAGCTGGCCAAGCGTGCTCCTTATTATATCAGTGCTTATCCTAACGCCGGATTGCCTAACAGTCTGGGACAATACGACCAGTCGCCCGAGGAGATGGCTGCCGAGGTGAAGGAATACATTGATGAGGGGCTGGTCAATATCATAGGTGGATGTTGTGGAACGACCGAAGAATATATCGCCCGTTATCAGGATTTGATAAAGGATGCCAAGCCTCATACACCAGCTCCTAAACCAGAATCTTTGTGGCTGTCGGGACTGGAACTTCTGGAGGTTACTCCCGAAATTAATTTTGTCAATGTGGGAGAGCGATGCAATGTTGCGGGTTCGCGTAAGTTCCTTCGTCTCATCAACGAGAAAAAATACGAGGAAGCACTTTCTATAGCCCGTCAGCAGGTAGAAGACGGTGCGCTGGTTCTTGATATCAACATGGACGACGGTCTGCTTGATGCTGCCGAAGAAATGACTACCTTCCTGAATCTCATTGCTTCGGAACCCGAAATAGCCCGTGTCCCTCTTATGATAGATTCTTCCAAGTGGGAAGTAGTACTGGCCGGTTTGAAATGCGTACAGGGAAAATGTATTGTCAACTCCATCTCACTGAAAGAAGGAGAAGATATCTTTATAGAGCATGCCCGTACAATCCGTCGTTACGGAGCAGCAGTCATTGTAATGGCATTCGATGAAAAAGGACAGGCGGATACCTTTGCACGCAAGATAGAAGTATGCGAACGTGCTTATCGTATTCTGACCGAAAAAGTCGGTTTTGCTCCTCAAGATATTATTTTCGACCCCAATGTGCTGGCTGTAGCTACGGGGATTGAAGAACATAATAATTATGCCGTCGATTTTATTCAGGCTACCGGATGGATTCGGAAACATTTACCCGGTGCACATATTAGCGGAGGTGTAAGTAACCTTTCGTTCTCGTTCCGTGGAAATAACTATATCCGCGAAGCAATGCATGCGGTATTTTTGTATCATGCTATCCGTGAGGGAATGGATATGGGTATTGTCAATCCGGCTACATCGGTATTGTATACTGATATTCCAGCCGATGTACTGGAGCGCATAGAAGATGTAGTGTTGAACCGTCGTCCCGATGCAGCCGAACGCTTGATAGAAACGGCTGAGCGTTTGAAGGCGGAAAAAGAAAATAAAGATACTTCTGCAGCTGCTGTCAATCATCTGAAATGGCGTGAGGGTACTACGGTAGAGGAGCGCTTGCAATATGCATTGGTAAAGGGGCTGGGCGATTTTCTGGAAGAAGACTTGCAGGAGGCTTTGAGCCGCTATCCTAATGCAGTGAGCATTATCGAAGGTCCGCTTATGGCGGGTATGAATCATGTGGGTGATTTGTTTGGCGCAGGAAAGATGTTTCTCCCACAGGTGGTGAAGACTGCCCGTACCATGAAGAAGGCAGTGGCTATTCTTCAACCGTATATTGAAGCCGGAAAGCAAGAGGGCGCACGTAGTGCAGGAAAAATTCTGGTTGCTACGGTAAAGGGTGACGTGCATGATATCGGAAAGAATATTGTTTCGGTGGTGATGGCATGCAATGGCTATGAAGTGATTGATCTTGGAGTAATGGTGCCGGCTGAGCAGATTGTAGAAACTGCTATTCGTGAGAAAGTGGACATTGTAGGTTTGAGCGGGCTGATTACGCCGTCGCTCGAAGAAATGGTGCATGTAGTGTCCGAGATGGAGCGTGCGGGGCTGGATATTCCGGTACTTATCGGAGGGGCTACTACATCCAAACTGCATACCGCACTGAAGATTGCTCCGGCTTATCATGCGCCGGTAGTATATATGCGTGATGCATCGCAGAATGCTTCTGTAATGGCTAAGTTGCTGAGTCCGGAACAATGTCCGGCTTTTGTGGAAGAACTGCAAAACGAGTATCGTGAACTGTGTGAGAAGAGTGGAAAGAAAGTCGTAAAGACCGTTTCACTGGAGGAAGCACAGAAAAATAAACTGAATCTTTGGGATTAAAGCAGGAGGAGGATAGGATATGACGATGCAGATACGTTTGGCTGTAGCACACGATTTGGACAGGCTGATGGAGATATTCGAGGCGGCCCGTACTTTTATGGTATCTGTCGGAAATGCTCATCAGTGGATAAATGGTTATCCGCAGCGGGAACTGATTGCCGGGGAAATAGCTGCTTCGCATTGCTATGTGTGTACGACAGAGTCGGGTGATATTGTGGGTACTTTCTGTTTTATACAGGGTCCCGATCCTACTTATGCGCGTATTGAAGATGGAAATTGGCTGGATGAAGAACCTTATTATGTCATTCATCGTCTGGCTTCCGATGGGTCGTATCGTGGAGTAGCAGCTCAATGCATAGACTGGTGTCGGAACCGTTCTGCCAATTTGCGTGTCGATACGCATGCAGACAATAAAGTGATGCAGCATATTCTTGAGAAGCATGGATTTGTACGATGTGGCATTATTTATGTAGCCAATGGTACACCGCGTATTGCTTATCAGAGCCGGAAATATTCGGAGTAGATAAAGTATTAGTAATAAGAACTATATCTTTTTAATACCCGTTGAGTGTTATATTCGGCGACGTCGTATGTACAGCCGGCGTCGCTGGCTGTGCAGTTGTCGTGGTCGGCCGGATATCCGGCGTCGTCGATTGTACTGCTGTTCAGCAAGCAGATTATTTTGCTCAAATACATAGCAGGGAGTTTATAAGCTCCTTTTATATAAGCCCGATTTTTTCGGGCTTTTTTTATGCTCTTGGTTAATAATTATTAATATGGAAATATTTTCCTATGGAAATTTTTGTATCTCGCAATAATATTATTCCTTTGTGAAAAGTTTCCATTAGAAAATAATTACATTGTAAAGTTATGAAATATATTATCATTGGTGGAGTAGCAGGAGGAGCAACAGCTGCTGCCCGTATTCGCAGAAATACAGAGAATGCAGAAATTATTGTATTCGAAAAAGGTGCTTACATTTCGTATGCAAACTGTGGTTTGCCTTATTATATAGGAGGAGTGATTGAGGAGCGCGACCGTCTGTTTGTACAGACACCCGAAGCTTTTGGAAAGCGTTTTAATATCGATGTACGTACCCGTTCGGAAGTAATCGCTATCAACCCTGAACAGAAGTCGGTCACAGTACGTGCAGCAGATGGTTCTACTTATCAGGAAACCTATGATAAACTCTTGTTATCGCCGGGAGCTTCTCCGGTAGTACCCCCTCTTCCGGGAATAGACAGTGAGGGCATATTTACATTGCGAAATGTATACGATACAGACCGTATTAAAAACTATATGCAGGAAAGACCGGTAAAACGGGCTGTCATAGTAGGAGGTGGTTTTATCGGACTGGAGATGGCCGAAAACCTGCATCATGCCGGTGCTGAGGTAAGTGTGGTAGAGATGGCCAATCAGGTAATGGCGCCGATTGACTATTCGATGGCTTCTCTGGTGCACGAACATTTGCAGGAACAGGGAGTGCGTCTGTATTTGGAGCAGGCGGTTGAGGCTTTCGAAAAGACTGCTTCCGGAATATCTGTCAAGTTTAAGTCGGGAGTATCGGTGGAGGCTGATATGGTGCTTCTTTCTATCGGAGTGCGTGCCGAAACTCGTCTGGTGGCAGAAGCAGGTTTGAAGTTGGGCGAGATGAAGGGTATTTATGTAAACGAGTACTTGCAGACGTCCGATGAGTCTATTTATGCAGTAGGCGATGCTATCGAATATCCTCATCCTATAACCGGAAAGCCTTGGCTGAACTTCCTTGCCGGACCGGCTAATCGTCAGGCTCGTATTGTGGCAGACAATATGGTGTTTGGAAACAAAGTGAAGTATGAAGGCTCCATCGGCACTTCTATAGCAAAAGTCTTTGAAATGACTGTGGCTTCTACAGGACTTCCTGCTAAGCGTCTGAAGCAGTTTGGTATACCTTATCTTTCGGCTACAATTCATTCTGGTTCACATGCAGGGTATTATCCGGGAGCTTTGCAGATGGATATTAAGATTACTTTCTCTCCACAAGACGGCAGATTGTATGGTGCGCAGATTGTGGGATACGATGGGGTAGACAAACGTATAGATGAGTATGCACTGATTATCAAACATCAGGGAACCGTATACGATTTGATGTCTTTGGAGCATGCCTATGCACCTCCTTTCTCCTCAGCCAAAGATCCGGTTGCTGTATCAGGTTATGTGGCAGGAAATATTTTGTCGGGAAAGATGACACCGCTTTACTGGCGTGAACTGCAGCAGACCGATTTAAGTACAGTGACACTGATCGATGTGCGTACTGCAGATGAGTTTGCTTTGGGAACAATCAAGGGGGCTGTGAACGTACCGCTTGATGAGTTACGCTCTCGTATGGCAGATCTTCCAAAGGATAAGCCGGTATATCTTTTCTGTGGTGTAGGCTTGCGTGGTTATCTGGCATCGAATATATTGAAAGACCACGGATATAAGGATGTACGTAATCTGATAGGTGGTATCAAGACTTATAAAGCTGCTGTGACGCCGGTAAATCCTCCTTCGGCATGTAGTGGAACTCATACTCAGACAGCTTCCGCACAGGCTCAACCGGTTGGTGAGAAGGTGGTGAAAGTGATAAAGGTAGATGCTTGTGGTATACAGTGTCCCGGTCCTATCATGAAACTGAAAAAGAATATGGAAGACTTAAGCGAGGGAGAACGTCTGGAGGTGACATCTACAGACATGGCCTTCCCGCGCGATGCAGAAGCATGGTGCCGTACAACGGGACATCGATTTATCTCTAAAAGTTCGGAAAAGGGTACATATAAAGTTGTGGTAGAGAAACATACTGCTCTGCCTGCTTCGAAGGAAACCTCATTGGCAGATATGGGAAAAACTTTTATTGTCTTTAGTGATGATTTGGATAAGGTTTTGGCTACTTTTGTACTCGCCAATGGAGCAGCTGCTACTGGCAAGAAGGTGACTCTTTTCTTTACGTTCTGGGGACTGAATGCGATAAAGAAAGTACATAAGCCTCGTGTGGAGAAAGATATCTTCGGACGTATGTTTGGTTGGATGCTTCCGTCTCATTCCCGAAAGCTGAAACTCTCTAAAATGAATATGGGAGGCATGGGTACCGGTATGATGCGCTATATCATGCGTAAAAAAGGCATCGACTCATTGGAACAGCTTCGTCAGCAGGCTATCGACAATGGAGTGGAGTTTATTGCTTGCCAGATGTCGATGGATGTAATGGGAGTGAAGAAAGAGGAGTTGCTCGACAATGTGACGTTGGGTGGAGTAGCTACCTATATGGAGCGTGCAGAGCAGGCCAATGTAAATTTGTTCATTTGATTTTTATGGAAAAAATAAAATGCATTTGTATTATGAGAGAGCTGTTTACGGCTCTCTCTGATTTAGAGTCTCGTTTGATGGATACTTACGGTGTTTCATTGAATGAGGCTATGGTATTGTGTAGTATTGGAAATGAGAGGGTATCTGCCGGTGTAGTGATAGAGCGTACCGGACTTTCTGCTTCGCATGCTTCCAAGGTACTGGGAGCTGCAGAAAAGAAAGGTTTTCTGACTCGTGTGTTGGGCGAACAGGATAAAAGACAGATGTATTTTACCTTGACAGAGGAGGCGAAAAATGTGTTAACTCGTATCAAGGACCATGGGGTGGAAGTTCCCGATGTATTACTTCCTTTATTTAAAGAAGCCTGAGGGGTAAAAAAGATGAAGAAGAAGTTTAAACTGGAAGTGCCGGGAGGAGCAGACCGAGTGTTGCTGCATACGTGTTGTGCACCTTGCTCATCGGCTATTATTGAGTGTTTGTTGCAGCACGGTGTACGCCCTACCATTTATTATTGCAATCCTAATATTTATCCGTTGCAGGAGTATCTTATCCGTAAAGATGAATGTACGCGTTATGCACGGTCATTGGGGTTGGATATTGTAGATGCTGATTACAATCATGGGGTATGGCGCTGTGCGATGGAAGGATTGGAGAACGAACCTGAGCGTGGGGGACGCTGCTTGAAATGTTTTAAACTACGTCTGAAAGAAACTGCACGTTATGCACACGAAAATGGATTTCCTGTAATTACTACCACCTTGGCCTCGTCGCGCTGGAAGAGTCTGGAACAGATTAATGAAGCTGGACAAGAGGCTGTTGCCGCGTATCCCGATGTTATCTGGTGGGATCAGAACTGGAGGAAAGGTGGATTGAGCGAGCGTAGGATAGCTATCATTAAGGAATATAACTTTTACAATCAGCAGTATTGTGGCTGTGAGTTTAGTATGAGAAAAACAGAGACGCCGGAATCAAATTCTTTGTAATTTGTAGAATGTGAATGAGAGGGGATATTGTCTTTTTGTAATTGAATAGTCAAATATTTGACTATTTAGGAAATTCGTACTACCTTTGCATCCGTTAAGAGAAAATTGAGTAATGACTAGAGAAGGAAGCGAATTTCGTGAACTTATGTTGCAGGTATTTCGTACCCGAATGGCTTTTCGTCGTTCTATGCAACGAACATTAAAGAAAAACAATGCCGGAATTACATTTGAGATGTTGCAGGTGTTGAGTAGTTTATGGCGCGAGCAGGGGATAACTCAACAGGTATTGGCAGAACGTACTGCAAAAGACAAGGCTTGTCTGACCAATTTGATGAATAACCTGGAAAAGAAAGGGTACGTATATCGTCAGGAAGATCCGAATGACCGGCGGAATAAACTGGTCTTTCTTACTCCGGAGGGAGAAAATTTTCGTGAACAGATTCGTCCGATATTGGACCAGGTATATGTGTATGCCGAACGTGCGATAGGATTAGAAGGAATCAGGACCATGATGTCGGAATTGAAAGCTGTATATGATGTACTTGAAAATAGCTAAAAAGGTATTGTGTGCAGCGATATGTTGTACTCCTACTATCGTGGAGGCTTCTTCACCTTCGGATTCTTTATTTCTTACACTCGACCGTCTTTTTGAATGGGGAGTTGAACATAATCTTCAGTTGAAGGCCGACCGGATTCAGCTGGAGATGGCAGAAGAACGTATCAAAACAGCTTCTTCCATGAAATTGCCGGACATTCAGATTGGTCTGAAGGGAGGTGTATTGGGGCAGCCTGTCGTCTTTGAACATGGTTTGTCTGATGCAACTTATCCGGATACACCGGATTGGTCACAGAATTATGCAGTGGATTTCACTCAGCCCTTGTATGAAGGTGGAAAAATCCGTTATGCGGTGAAAAAAGCCCAACTGGAACATCAAGCTGTATCTTTACAGACTGATGCACATCGTGCTGCATTGAAACTGGATTTATTGGAGAAATACATGTCTCTTTTCAGCTTATATAAACAGCATGAAATTTTGTCGCGCCAGATTGAAGAGTCGGAACTGCGTTTGTTTGACATTCGTCGGATGAAACGTGAGGGGTTGATTACGAATAATGATGTGCTTCGTAGCGAAATGCAACTTACACGCGACCGTTTGTCTTTGACTGAAGTTGAGAATAATATCAGGTTGTTTTCACAACAGCTTACTATTTTGTTGGGTATTAAGGAAGATTATCTGTTAAAACCGGATACCACTTTGTTTTCGATGCCTGTTTTGTTGGAGGATTATGAAGCTTATTGGGAAGAAGCATATCGGGAAGAACCTTCTTTGAAATGGCTTCGGAAACAGACTGAGTTGGCTAAAAATGAGGTGAAAGGAGTGCGTTCTGCATCGCTTCCTCAAGTATCTCTTTATGCATCAAATACATTGGCACGACCTATATCGCGTACAATGGCCGATTTGTATAATAATAACTGGAACATTGGTCTTTCTTTGTCGTATTCGTTGTCTTCACTTTATAAGAACAATCATAAGAAGAAAGAGAGTCGGCTGGCTGTTTATGCTCGTCAGAATGAGGAGGAACTTCAATTGCAACATTTGCGTGTAGAGATTCGTACAGCTTATCTTCGGCATCAGGAAGCATTGAAGGAGGTGGAGGCTCTTCAGCTTTCTGTACGTCAGGCAGAAGAGAATTATCGTATTATGCAAAACCGTTATATGAATCAGTTGGCAATTCTGACCGATTTGTTGGATGCGAATACGGTACGTCTTAATGTGGAGTTGCAACTGACCAATGCCCGTACACGGGTTATTTATACTTATTATCAGCTTCAGAAGGTTTGTGGAAGATTATAAAAAGAAGAATATGTCACAAGAGTTACAAGTTAAGCATAAGAAATTAAAGAAACTACGTTTACAAAATATATTGTTGAATATATTATGTATTGTTTTGGCCGTCTCTGGTTTATGGTGGACTGCAACTTATTTTTGGAAATATATTAATTATGAAGTGACCAATGATGCTTTTGTAGATCAGTATGTGGTTCCTTTGAATATCCGTGCTACCGGTTATGTGAAAGAAGTACGGTTTAAAGAGCATCAGTATGTGCATCGTGGAGATACTTTGTTGGTATTGGATAACAGGGAGTATCAGATTAAGGTAAAAGAAGCAGAAGCAGCTTTGTTGGATGCCCGGGGAGCACAGGAAGTTCTGCACTCAGGTATTCAGACCTCGCAGACAAATGTAGCTGTGCAAGAGGCAAATATAGCTGAGGCAAAAGCTAAACTCTGGCAGTATGAGCAAGACTATCATCGCTTTGAACGTCTGCTGAAAGAGGAGTCTGTGCCAGAGCAGCAATACGAACAAGCGAAGGCTGCATATGAAGCTGCTCAGGCGCGATACGATGCATTGATTGGGCAAAAAAAGGCCGCATTGTCTCAGTATTCGGAAACCAGCAAGCGAACAACCAGTGCCCAGGCAGCTATCTTGAGAAAAGAAGCTGATGTAGATTTGGCTAAATTGAATTTGTCGTATACCGTATTGGTTGCTCCATATGATGGCTATATGGGAAGACGTACATTGGATGTTGGACAGCTTGTACAGGCCGGACAGGTAATTTCTTATCTGGTTAGGAGTGAAGATAAATGGATTACGGCTAATTATAAGGAAACACAAATCTCCAATATTTACATAGGGCAGGAGGTTCGTATAAAAGTGGATGCATTGCCAGGACGTGTCTTTAAAGGAAGAGTCAGTGCTATTTCAGAAGCTACTGGTTCAAAGTATTCATTGGTTCCTACTGATAATTCTGCGGGTAATTTTGTGAAAGTGCAGCAGCGTATTCCGGTGCGTATTGATTTGGAAGATGTACAACTTGAAGATATGCAGAAATTACGGGCGGGTATGATGGTAGAAACAGAAGCTTTACGTCGATGATAAAGATGGCTCAATTGGGACTTCCGGTAAGGAAGTGGGTACCTGACTGGCTTGCATTGGCAAGTGTGTTTATTGTGATTTTGCCAGTGACAATGCTGAATGGTTCGTATACAGGAAGCATGCTGGAAGTATCGAATACGTTAGGTACAAATACAGAAGATATAACAATGGGTTATTATGCTGCTTCTGCCGGTATGGCTGTAGCATATCCTATTGTCCCTAAAATATTGGATAGTTTTTCTGCAAAGTTTCATTTGCTGTGTAATCTTGTTCTCCAATTTTTTCTCAGTTGGATTTGTGCCCGTTCGCAGAATGTGGATGTATTGATTGTGTGCAGTTTTGTGATTGGTTTCATGAAAGGCTTTCTGATGCTGTGGTTTATCCGTTATGCACAGACGATTTTCAGTCCTAAGAAGATTCGAAGTGAATTTTATTCTTATTTTTATCCTTTGGTGTATGGAGGAGGACAGCTTTCCATGGTACTGACTGCAGAACTGGCTTATCATTACAATTGGAAGTATATGTATTATTTTATGATGGCTTTATTGTTGCTGTCTATTCTGACTGTAATCGTTTGCTATCGTCATAATCGTCCTTTAAAATCCATCCCATTATCAGAGCTGCACATACGGGAAATGTTTCTTATTTCTGTGGCATTGCTGATGTTGATGTATGTGTTCAATTACGGAAAGGTATTGGACTGGATGGCTTCAGAAAAGATTCGTTGGTATATTGTAATAGCTCCTGTTTTGGTCGCTTTTTTCATTTGGATTCAGCGACATTCCCGAAAACCTTATGTAAGTTTGATGCCGCTTTATCATACTAAAACAATTATCGGATATTTCTATATGATGTTGGTCATGTTTTTCAGTACGTCTACTACTCTGCTTACCAACTATTTGTCCGTTATCTTGAAAGTAGATACGACACATACTTATTCTCTTTATATATTTTTGTTGCCGGGATATGTATTGGGGGCATTTATCTGTTTTTGGTGGTTTCGTTGGCAGCGTTGGCGCTTCCGTTTTCTGATAGCAGGAGGAATGGGATGTTTTGCTGTTTTTTTCGGAATTTTGTATTTTGGAATTTCGCCGGATAGCACGTATGAAATGCTTTACTTTCCTGTCTTCTTACGTGGAGTAGGGATGTTGACGCTGATTATAGCTTTTGCGTTGTTTGCAGTAGAAGACTTGAACCCAAAGTTCTTATTGTCGAATGCTTTTTTTCTGATAATATTCCGCTCTGTTTTGACTCCTATTGCAGCTACATCTTTTTATAGTAATGTGCTTTATCATTTGGAGCAGAAATACATGTTTTCTTTGTCGGAAACTATGACGGAGGTGGATCCACTCTCTTCTATGAAATTTTCTCAGGCATTGACCAGTAATCTTTCTCAGGGGCATGGATATATGGAGGCTACTCAGCTGGCTACTTCAACACTTTATACTACTTTACAGCAGCAAAGCTTATTGTTAGCTTTAAAAGAAATGCTGGGATGGCTTTTTGTTGTGACATTGGTGATTGCTGTGATATCACGCTTTATACCTTTCCATAAGACTATTCGTGTAACATTTGCTAAAACAGGAGATGATATGGTATAAACTTTTGTGATAAAAAAAGTAAAGGTCGGTAAACTATATGTACCGACCTTTACTTTTATTTTCCAAATTCAATAATCATAGATTGGTGTGCTGCTAAAATCAAGTTTTGGGTAAAGTCTACTTTTTTTCCACTTGAGATATCTTTCCCTTCCTTGTGATCTTTTGTCAAGATGTTGTAATGATTGTTGGGCAGTACTTGTTCTTTGTCGGTACTGTTTAAAACAATCATTTCGGTTTTGCTTTCATTAGTACGAACATACACGTATATTCCGTTCTGCGGAATATGGTACTTTACAGTTTTATTTTCTAACATCTTCTTGTTTAGTTTTGATTTGCGGGTGCAAAGATATACAGCAGTCTTATCAAGTAAGAATAAAAATTGGGAAAATATGAGATTTCTTTTGTTTTTAATGACATAAATCAATAGTTTAGATTTTGATTTTTGCTTAAAAATGATATAAAAAAGAAGAGACCCTTGACAAGAGCCTCTTCTTATAGTGTATAAATAAACATCTTTTAGATAAGGAATCCCAGTAAAATACCGGCAGCAACGGCAGAACCGATAACACCCGCTACGTTAGGACCCATGGCATGCATCAAGAGGTAGTTGCTTGGATCGTATTCCAAACCGACAACCTGCGAAATGCGGGCTGAGTCGGGAACTGCAGATACACCTGCGTTTCCGATAAGCGGATTGATTTTATTTTCTTTCTTCAGAACCAGATTGAATATCTTGACAAATAAAACTCCGGATGCAGTCGCGATTACAAATGATAACGCTCCCAATGCAAAGATTTTGATAGAGTCCATGGTAAGGAATTCGGAAGCTTGAGTAGAAGCACCTACTGTGAGTCCCAACAAAATGGTAATAGTGTCAATCAGCGGACCACGGGCAGTTTCTGCCAAACGGCGTGTAACTCCACTTTCTTTCAAAAGATTACCGAAGAAAAGCATACCCAGCAACGGCAGACCTGACGGTACAAGGAAGCAAGTCAGCAACAGACCTACGATAGGGAACATTACTTTCTCTGTATGTGATACAGCACGAGGAGCTTTCATTTTAATCAGACGTTCATGTTTGGTTGTCAGTAAACGCATGATAGGCGGTTGTATCACTGGAACTAATGCCATGTATGAGTAGGCTGATACAGCAATCGCTCCCATGAGGTTAGGTGCCAGTTTGGAGGAGAGGAAGATAGCCGTAGGACCGTCTGCTCCACCGATAATACCGATAGCGGCAGCTTGCATCGGATCGAATCCGATTGCCAGTGCAATCATATAAGCTCCAAATATACCGAATTGAGCGGCTGCACCGATTAGCATCAGTTTCGGATTTGATATCAAAGCCGAGAAGTCGGTCATGGCACCAATTCCCAGGAAGATAAGCGGCGGATACCATCCGGATGTAACTCCCTGATAGAGAATGTTGAGCACGGAGCCTTCTTCGTAAATACCTACTTTCAATCCGGCTTCCATATTGAATGGAATATTGCCTATCAGAATACCAAATCCGATAGGGATGAGCAACATTGGCTCAAATTCTTTTGCTACGGCAAGATAAATGAAGAATATACCGATGAGCAGCATGATAATATGCTGGTATGTTGCATTGTAGAAGCCGGTATATGTCCAGAAATCTGCCAAGTTATTTTGTAAAAAACTAACAAATTCTCCCATAATTATTCAATGATTATAAGGTCCGTACCTTCCAGAATAGATTCTCCTTTGCTGACATTGATTGCTGTCACTTTACCGTCGCGGTCAGACTTGATATCGTTTTCCATTTTCATGGCTTCCAGTATCATCAGTGTTTGTCCGCGTTTTACAGTATCTCCTTCTTTTACTTTAATTTCCAGAATAACACCTGGTAACGGTGATTTAATACCCGATTTACCACCACTTACAGCAGGTCTGCTGATTGGAGTAGGAGGTGCTGCCGGTGTAGTAGATTCAGTACGTACTACAGGTTTGATTTTGGGTTTAGCCTGTTTTTCCAATTCGACAGTGTATGAAGTACCGTTTACTTCTACACGTACGTTGTTGTCTTCTATATCGCCTACAGTTACTTTATAGAGATTACCGTTAATTTTATATTTATATTCTTTCATTGTTTTATTCTTTAGAGATTATTTTTTATGAGGCGTTTCGCGTAAAGTATAGATTTTTGAACTCCAAGGAGAATAGCTTCGTTTCACACGGCTGATGGTAAGAATGGTTTCTTCCACATCATGGTCGGCTCCTTGAGCTTCGTGAAGTGCCATTGAAATAGCAGCGATGATTTCTCCCGGTGCTTCTCCCAGTCCTTTTTCTTTTGCTTCTTGTTTATCTGTAATATTATGTGCTTTCATTGCATTGCGCTTACGCAAAACGATGGCTGTCTTACCGATAAATTTAAAGCAGATATAAAGCAGAATCAATCCTAAGAATACGACACTCATGGCAGAAATAGCCATACCGATTCCGGCTGGGTCGTGTTGTTCGAATTTATCCATTTTAGGATTGCTTTCTATCGTCTTGTTGTTAGTACTTGGAGTTACATACTTTTCAGCACTGTCGTCTTTTACCTCCCACTGGTTGTCTGCGTCACTGACGCGTGCATACGATTGGTTGGCTTTTAGAATGCCGGCAGGTACTACGACCTGGTCCAGAAGTTTACGTCCCGAGTCATAAAGACCAATCCAGTTGGCATTGTTTTTGTCTAATACAAAATTGGTATGGAATGTTCCTCTTCTTGGAGTCCCGTCTGCCCAGAATAAAGTATGCTGGCGTGGTTTGATGCTGGTCAACACATCACCTTTAGGAATAAAATAGGTAACGGTATCTCCTGGCTGACTGCTTACTTTCAGCAGACATCCTGCCAGATCGGCTGTGCTATATGCTTTATTGAATATTTCAATCCATCCGCTGTGAATACCATAATCGTCTTGGAAGTTACTTTGATTGTCTACTAAGACTTCATTAATCACCAGCTTGTTGTTCGGTTTCTGCTTGGTGCAGGAACTGAAAACAGCCAACAGCAGCAAGGATAGGAATATTCCGGCTTTATGTTTGTTCATAAATACTCTTTTTTTAAGGTTATTACAATGGAATATTGCCATGTTTCTTGGCTGGATTGCTCAATTTCTTGGTCTGTAACTGCTGCAATGCACGAATGATACGGAAACGTGTATTGCGTGGCTCTATTACATCATCGATATAGCCATACTTGGCAGCATTGTACGGATTGGCAAACAGTTTGGTATATTCTGCTTCTTTTTCAGCCATGAATGCTTTAGGATCTGCAGCTTCTTTGGCTTCTTTTGCATACAATACTTCTACGGCTCCGGCACCACCCATTACTGCGATTTCTGCAGTAGGCCATGCATAGTTCATGTCGCCTCTCAACTGCTTACAGCTCATTACGATATGTGAACCTCCGTACGATTTACGTAAAGTAACTGTAACTTTAGGAACAGTAGCTTCGCCGTATGCATACAACAGTTTGGCTCCATGCAGAATGACTGCGTTATATTCTTGTCCGGTACCCGGAAGGAATCCTGGAACATCGACTAAAGATACGATAGGAATGTTGAATGCGTCGCAGAAGCGTACGAAGCGTGCACCCTTACGAGATGCGTTGCAGTCTAATACTCCGGCAAGGAATTTAGGCTGGTTTGCCACGATACCTACAGACTGACCGTTGAAACGTGCGAAACCGATAATGATATTTTTGGCAAAGTCACGTTGTATTTCAAGGAATTCACCGTTGTCTACAATAGCTCCGATGACTTCGTACATATCGTATGGCTTGTTAGGACTATCGGGGATAATTTCGTTTAAGGAATCCTCCAGACGGTCGATAGGGTCTGTACAGTCTACATAAGGAGGTTCTTCCAGGTTATTCTGAGGAATGTAGCTCAGCAACTTGCGGATTAATGCCAGACCTTCTTCTTCGGTTGCAGCAGTAAAGTGAGTTACTCCCGAACGGGTAGAATGTACACTGGCACCTCCCAGATTTTCCTGTGAAACGTCTTCGCCTGTTACGGTCTTCACTACTTTAGGGCCGGTAAGGAACATATACGATGTACCTTCCATCATTAAAGTAAAGTCTGTCAATGCCGGAGAATACACTGCACCACCGGCGCAAGGACCAAAGATACCCGAAATCTGAGGAATTACTCCCGAAGCAAGAATGTTACGCTGGAAAATTTCAGCATATCCTGCCAGTGCATTGATACCTTCCTGAATACGTGCACCACCCGAGTCGTTAATACCGATACAAGGAGCACCCATTTTCATGGCCATATCCATCACTTTGCAGATTTTCTGAGACATAGTTTCCGACAAAGAACCTGCCGATACGGTAAAGTCCTGTGCAAATACATATACCAGACGTCCTTCAATTGTACCATAACCAGTTACGACACCATCGCCCAGATAATGTTTCTTGTCCATACCGAAGTTTGTACAACGGTGTTTGACAAACATATCCATTTCTTCGAAACTGCCCTCATCCAATAGCATGGCGATACGTTCGCGGGCTGTATATTTTCCTTTTGCGTGCTGTTTTTCGATTGCTTTTTCACCACCACCCAAACGAGCCTGGGCACGTAGTTCAATCAGCTCTTTTACTTTTTCAAGTTGGTTACTCATGGTATTAGAATATTTATTGATTGATAAATAAAAGATGGAGATTTCAGGCTTGCAGCAGCAAAGAGAGGAAAGAGTTGAAAGCAAAAGGTTAACACAAGATTGCATTCTGAACATAGCGAAGGGATAATTTCGGCAAAGCCTGTCTCATGATTGCATTTGAGATTTTCGCTACGTTCAGAATGTCAAAAACGATATTATCATTTTGTTTTGATACATCTCTATTTCTTTTTGCAGTTGCTGAATCCTGAAAAATCAGTTCATCTTCTGAAATTATTTTTCACATAATTCGGTCAGGATTCCCATTGTAGATTTTGGATGTAAGAATGCAATATTCAATCCTTCTGCTCCTTTGCGTGGAGCTTTGTCGATGAGCCGGATACCCTGGGTTTCTGCTTCTGCCAGTGCATTGGCTACTCCGTCTTCTACAGCAAATGCTACATGATGTACTCCCATGCCTCTGTTTTCTATAAATTTGGCAATTGTACTTTCCGGACAAGTCGGTTCAAGCAACTCCAGTTTGGTATCGCCACATTTAAGAAAGGCTGTTCTGACTTTCTGATCTTCTACAGTCTCAATATTATAGCATTTTAAACCAAGTACGTTTTCGTAATAAGGAAGGGCTTCTTCGATGCTTTTTACAGCAATACCCAAATGTTCGATGTGAGAAATTTTCATAATCGTGTTGTTTTTTATTGGTATTAAGCTTAAAGTTTCATTTATCAGTTGCACAAAGAAAGTAATTTTGTGCTGAAAAACGAAACTTTTGCAAGATTTATTTTAATGGGTAATGTTTTTTATTTTGTAGTGATACGGCGAGGATTAAATGAGATGAACGGGAAGTATAAATATTGTAGATAATGGAAAAATTTTGTTTTTCAGTGATTTATCTTCTATGGAGTAAGTCCTTCCTTTTAATCGGCGACGTCGGATGCAGATTCGGCGTCGTTGGATGTATAGCCGTTGACGTTAGTTATATATTCAACGACGTGGGCTATATGCTTTATCTCACCATGTAAAAATACTTTATTTGCAAGATAAAATAACGTACAGTGGAATAGGGATTATGGTTATACGTAGATCTTGATAAGCAGTTTGTTCAGCCAGTTCCAGCGAATTTTAAACCAGCGTCGGCTACTGAGCTGCTTTCCCCCGAAGCGTAGGATAAAATCGCGGTAACTGTATTTGCGGAAAGGAAGGCCAGCATCAATAAATTCAAAATGTGTATATTGGTGTTTGGCTGCGTATGTCATGGCGTTCCATACGGATAAAACTCCCGGATACAATCGGGCGTATGTCTTTCTCATACCGCCGGAGAACAGCAGGTAAGCGGTATTGCCCGAAAACAGGCAGACTGCACCTCCTATAATTTTGTTTTTATACCTGACTAAAAAGATTTTTCCTAACTCTTTGTTGCCGGATTGGCGGATGAGTGATATAAAGAACGAGTAATCGGGGAGATAACGGTGTATCTTGGGAGAATAATATTTTTTCAGCATAGAGAAAAAGGCTTTTACATCTTGCTCGTTGTGGGCAATGTCTATAACGGCTCCGTTTCTTATGCCGTGGTTTATCTGGCGCTTGCGCGATGCACTCATCCATTTGTCTATTGTTTCATGGTGGATGGAATTTCGCACGCGTAACCATCGTATCGGGAAGTATCCGTTCTGCCGGAAATATTTGTATCCAAAAAGAGGCTTCTCCAAATTGCGGAATTCGATAAGAAAGGACTGATCGGAAAATCGCCGGGTAAAATAGGAAAGGAACTCGCCGAAAATTGCTTCCTCTTTGCCTGGTGTCGTAAAGTATTCTCCGGTGCCGTAAACATAAGTCTTATTCGTAAAGCCCAGCAGACGGAAGTTACGCCTTGTGATACATAATAATTTGCCGATGACTTTCTCTTTTTCCGTAGCTACCAGCATGATAGGCTGATATCCAGAGGTCTGTTCCAATACTTGAAACAACTCTGAAGAGTGGAAGACGTTCGAACCGGGCAGGGAGGGAAGATCTTTGGAATTATAATATGTAGTCAGTCGGATACTCATCGTTTTATGCAAATATATAATTTTTTGTTGAGCATTCCGAGTTTAACTCTTATATTTGTCTGGCTAAAACTTTTAATTTATGGAGAATTTCAGCGATTTACTCAAAAACAGACGCAGCATGCGTAAGTTTACGGAGGAGGAATTGACTCAGGAAGAAGTGGTGACTTTGTTGAAGGCCGCTCTGATGGCTCCTTCTTCCAAGCGCAGCAATTGTTGGCAGTTTATAGTTGTCGACGACAAGGAAACCCTCGACAAGTTGTCTCGTTGCAAGGAATCGGGCTCTGCTTTTCTGAAAGAGGCTGCACTTGCGATTGTAGTTGCAGCCGATCCTTTGGCCAGTGACGTATGGATTGAAGATGCTTCGGTAGCTTCTATTCTGATACAGTTGCAGGCAGAAGATTTGGGATTGGGCAGTTGTTGGATTCAGGTACGCGAACGTTATGTGGCTACCGGAATGCCGTCTGATGAGTATGTGCGTGCCATATTGGGGCTTCCTTTGCAGCTTCAGGTGTTGTCTATTATTGCCATCGGACATAAGGGGATGGAACGGAAGCCTTTCAACGAGGAACATCTGCAATGGGAGAAAGTGCATATTAATAAGTATGGAGGACAGTAAGCATGGCTGTTAAGGTTTCTTCGCAAAAGGATACATATAAGGCTACGGCAGTTTTCCTGGTACTGATGGGAGTGTTGTATCTGTTGGACAAATGGATTGACTTCTCCGATTATAATCTGGATTGGGTAATGCAGAAGGATACTATGTTGCTGTATGCAGCTGTTACATTTCTGTGGTTTAAGTCGGACAAATCGGTAGGACTTATTTTAGCTGGTATCTGGCTCATTCAGAATATTGCATTGGTGACTGCTTTATTAGGACAGGTGTCAACCTATTTGCTTCCACTTACATTGTTGTTGATAGGGGTATTGCTCTATTGGCTGTCGTCCAAATGAAATAAAATGAAAGATGAATAAGGATAGACTGATGAAAATTGCACTGATTGGTGCAGGAAATGTAGCTACACATCTGGGAAAGGTCTTGAAGGAGAAAGGATATGAAGTCTGTCAGGTATACAGTCGTACCGAGCAGTCTGCCGCTGCATTGGGTACACTGTTGGACTGTGCTTATACTACTTCTCTGGAGGATGTAACGGCAGAAGCAGAACTGTATATCGTATCGGTAAAAGATGCAGTGTTGCAGGATTT
This sequence comes from uncultured Bacteroides sp., assembly GCA_900542985.1. Classification (GTDB taxonomy): domain Bacteria; phylum Bacteroidota; class Bacteroidia; order Bacteroidales; family Bacteroidaceae; genus Phocaeicola; species Phocaeicola acetigenes. The sequence goes on along the minus strand of UQPQ01000016.1, from coordinate 36,554 downwards.
GATTCCGGTATTGGTAAAAAGGAATCCGCAGGCCTTGTTTGTGCATACTGCCGGCAGCATGCCTCAAAGTGTATGGGAAGGTCATGCTGTACGCTACGGAGTGCTTTATCCGATGCAGACTTTCAGTAAGCAGCGACCGGTGGACTTTGCTGAAGTTCCTTTTTTTGTAGAAGCCTGTATGGCAGACGACTTGCATTTGCTGAAAGAGTTGGCAAGTACATTGTCTCCTAAAGTCTACGAAGCTACGTCCGAACAGCGTCGTTATCTGCACATAGCAGCAGTATTTGCCTGCAATTTTACAAATCATATGTATGCCGTGTGTGCACATTTGCTGTCTGCACAGCATTTGCCGTTTGAGGCTATGCTTCCGCTTATCGACGAAACGGCACGTAAGGTACATCATTTGTCGCCGGTAGAAGCACAGACAGGTCCGGCCTGCCGATATGATGTAAACGTTATCGAACGTCATCTGGAGATGTTGGCTTCCGAACCGGAACTGGCAGCTATGTACGAACAGATAAGTAAGAATATTCACAATTATACGATTTCTAAAAATCAGAAACCATGATAAATTACGATTTGACAAAAATAAAGGCATTGGTCTTTGATGTAGATGGTGTGCTGAGTGCGGAAACCATCGTACTTCATCCCAATGGAGAACCTATGCGTACCGTCAATATTAAAGATGGATATGCGCTTCAGCTTGCGGTGAAATGTGGGTTGCATGTAGCCATTATTACCGGAGGAAAAACCGAGGCTGTACGTTTGCGCTACGAAGGATTGGGTATCAAGGATATCTATATGGGGGCTGCTGTCAAGACCAAAGAATATGCCGATTTTCTTTCGAAATACAATCTGAAAGCAGAAGAGGTGCTCTATATGGGAGATGATATTCCCGATTATGAAGTCTTGCGTCTGGTAGGACTGCCTTGCTGTCCGGCTGATGCCGCTCCCGAAATAAAGGCGGTTTGTACATATATCTCTCATCGTAACGGGGGATATGGCTGTGGACGTGACGTGGTAGAACAGGTATTGCGTGCTCAAGGTAAATGGATGTCTCACGAAGCTGCTTTTGGCTGGTAAGAAAGGAGTTGGTTATGCTCGATAACTTGAAAAAATATAAGATAATATTGGCTTCCAATTCGCCACGCCGCCGCGAACTCTTGTCTGGCCTGGGAGTGGATTACGAAGTGAAGATTGTACCGGGTATAGACGAAACATATCCGGAGTCATTGAATGGAGAGGAAATACCGGTTTACATTGCCCAGGAAAAAGCGAATGCATATCGTGCTTCCCTGCAGCCGGATGAGTTGGTGATTACAGCTGATACGATAGTGTATGTAGACGGCATGGTGCTGGGTAAGCCTGTAGATGAGGCTGATGCCTGCCGTATGTTGCGCATGCTTTCGGGGTGTACGCATCAGGTAATTACCGGAGTTTGTCTGACGACTGTAGACTTTCAGAAGTCTTTTGCTTCGGTAACGGAAGTGACATTCGATACGCTGTCGGACGAGGAAATCGGTTATTATGTAGAGAAATACCGTCCGATGGATAAAGCCGGTTCGTATGGAGTACAGGAGTGGATTGGCTTTGTAGGTGTGACCGGACTGAAAGGTTCGTACTATAACGTGATGGGGCTTCCGGTACAGCGCTTGTATAAGGAACTGAAAGAGTTATAGTCCGTTTTAATGAGATTATATATAAAAGGATTCTGTAATCTTCTTGTAAGGAAAATTGCAGAATCCTTTTTTATATGTCCTGATTGTTCTTTCAGTATCTTTTTAGTCTCCTCGATAATAATACAGGAGAGAATGACGGGCTATGAAGTCGGCATTACGCTGTACTAATTCCTGTTCGCCATGCACCGGCAACTGAGCATCTGGAATGAGCTGATGCTCGATGCAATAAGACAGTAAGTCGGGCGGACAGACTGTTTCTTCGGTGAGCAGACGGAAAGCGTGTTTTTGAGCCTCTTCTTTATTGTATAGCTTGTTGTCGTTGTCTGCAATGTATTCGCAAATATCTTTGGCCAGCAGAATACCTTTTTCCGGATTACTCATCAAAATAAAGTTCCGGTGGCTTTTCATTTGTGGCAGTGTATGTTCGTCGTCATCTGCCCATCCCAATATTTGGGTAAGGAAATGGCGTAACTCGCCGTATCCGTTGAGGTAGGCAATATGTTTGCCGTTGTTTCCATTGGTAAAACGCTGGTAGGTGCTGGCATTCTTCTCTTTTGTTTTCAGTGGAATAACCGGTTCGGGAGTGTACAGTCCTTTGATTTGTTTCCACGAAGCATTCTTGCTCAGTAAATCCATCCATTCGTGCAAGAACAGTGCCAATGGTCCGGTAGGTATAATGAATCGGTCCTTGGGAGTAACTCGTTCGATATAAGGCTGCATGGATGGTTCAGTCAGATAGGTATGTCCGAATAGCCAGGTCAGTTTCCGGTCGGCATCCTTCTCATCTTTGAAATCGTGGAAATAGTTTTCCAGTACATCGTTTTCGGGAGCTTCTTCGTATGCCTTACATAAAATTTGATAGAATAATTGGGACAGGCGATGAATCCGCTCGTCGTTAGGGTTGATATAACTGTGAGGGTAGAGTGCCTTCTGCCATGTATTCCATATAATAAAGCGAATATCTTCTTCGTTTACTTCTTCATCTATATAGTCGGTGGAAACCGCATAAAAAGGTAATGCAGTATGATAAAGACGACGATGTTCTTGGCGGAAGCTGTTCCATAAACCAAGATTGGAAATAATGTCTTCCAGATAGGCAGCCGTATATGTACAGAGCTTTTTCCGGAAATGAACCGGGAGTTCTTCCGGGATAGAAACAGTATATAACTGGTTGGACAAATCGATAAAGTATTTGTCTGAGGGCTGCTGACTTGTATAGGGGTGTATAGATAGCCAGTCTTTAGGATAAATAGCAGATTGATTCATAAAATGGAACTTAATGTTTGGTAAAAAGAGTGATGAGCATGGAGCAGGCGGCCATGCAGATACCTACTCCTGTTACACCGGCCCATTCAAAACTGTGCCAGAAAGTTCCGGCAAGGAATGTTCCCAACGATCCACCTAAAAAGTAAGTGGTCATGAAAATTGTATTCATTCGGTTGGATGCATGAGGAGCCAGAGAAAGAGCACAAGTCTGATTGCTTAATTGCACACACTGCATACCAATGTCAATCAAAATAATACCGGCAATGATTCCGATATAGCTGTTTTGAAATACATATAGTATAATCCATGATAGAATCATGATGGAACATCCGATGTAGTTTAATTTTCTCACGCCCAATATGCGGACATATTTACCTACTAGTGAAGCGGTCATGGCTCCTGCTATACCACATAACCCTAACATACCGATGATGTTGTTTCCTGCGTAAAACGGTTCACCGCTCATCTTGAAGGCAAGACAGGCCCATAAAGACAGAAAGCATCCGAAACATAGTCCGGCGCGGGCAGAAACCATACGCAATGTAGCATTGTCTTTGATGAAAGAGAAAACAGATTTCATCAGTCCCCAATAAGTTCCTTTATAGTTGACGGGCATATTGGGAAGGGTACGTATAACGACAAGAATACTGAGCAGCATTAAAATGGCTGCAATATAATACATGGTTCTCCATCCCCAATATTCTCCAACTATACCGCTGACGACTCGTGAACCTAAAATTCCGGTCAGTAGTCCGCTTACCAATATACCGATATTCTGTGATTTCTTTTCTGGTTGGGAGAATTGTGCGGCAATGGGGATAAAGATTTGTGGCATTACCGAACAGATTCCGGTAATCAAAGATACTGCCAAGGTAAAGTATATGTGACTGGATATGGCAAATCCGAACATGGATAGAGCCAATAGCAGAAAGTTTGTTACAATGATATGTTTCCGCTTGTACAAGTCACCTAAAGGAATAATGAACAGCAATCCCAGTGCATAACCTATTTGCGTAACCATAGGGATAAGATTGGCAGTAAACTCGGATACGTTTAAGTCTTCACTAATCCGATTTAGTAGTGGTTGGTTGTAATACAGATTAGCTACGGATATACCGGAGATGATGGCTAAAGTCCATAATAAGGAGGACGGAATACCTTTGTTGTCTTCTAATGTTAATTTCATGGTTGCAAAAGTATATTATTTTGTAGTTTCAGGCTCTATGGGGACTGTATTTTCTTTTTTATATGCAGCAAATCCTTTGATTTTTACACGCTCTTTTTGGGTCTCTTCATTTATTGCAGTTGAGCTTAATTGGTTCATATTGTCTTTTACGGCATTGTGTGTATCGAAAAACGAATCCAATAGCATTTTCATGTGTTCTTCCAATTCTCCTTCATTGGGAGAGAAGAAGGTATGACATCGAGAGTGCAGGCCTATAGTCTTTTCGTCTTCATCGGCCATATAGACTGTAGTAATAAGAGAGTTTATATTGGTTAGATTAATGATTTCTTTTAGGAATGGCAGTGCCTCATTATCTGTACTGATGGAGCCCCACCATGGGTTCCATATCATGATGAACCGGTTTTCCGGTTCGGTTGCAATGTAAAAGTCTTCACCTTGGTATTTGAAACAGATATGTCCTTCAGAATTGATTTCCGGTTGGCATCCTATTTTTTTCAATACACTGAGAACAAGGTCTTGAGTTGAGATATCGTCGAGTTCGTTTTTTGTCATTCGTTCGATATGTTCCAGTTTTCTTTTGCGTTCATTCAAAAAGTGGAGAATGAATAAAGCGATGGGCCACATAGCCAATGCAATGACGGCTATAAGCATGGTTATATCTGAAATGCTGTTCATATAGATAAAAAGTTTAAGGTTTCTTACTATTGAATATCTAAATATAAAAAGAAAAGAGATAACATGTGTCTTTTATGATGCTTTTATACTTTTTTAAATGAGTTTTATGCAGCGAAATTCTCTTTTCGTTGTTTTATAGATGAACATTAAAAATGGAGATTATGAAACGGATTTTATTTTTCATGGTAGTAGCCCTGATCTCAATGAGAGGGTATACTCAAATACAGACTCCGGAGCAAGAATTGACTCGGGAACAAAAGAAAGAGTTGCAGGCACGCTTAGACAGTCTTATGTTCTGTGAGGCAGAACAAGCTATTAATCAGAAGGCTTTTACATTGGAAGCAGACCGTGTAGTTTTTAAATATGGCCAGACTGCTTATGTGTCTTCGAATACTAATTTTGTTTCTGTAAACGGTGATGAAGCTGTGGTACAGGTTGCTTTCAATATTCCGGTAAGCGGCCCCAATGGTATTGGAGGAGTAACGGTAGAAGGTAAGCTTACCAACTATGAAGTGAAAAAAGACAAGAAGAATAATATTCGAGTGTCTATGAATGTGATGGGTACTGGAATTTCTGCTCGTATAGACATTTTCTTACCTAATGGAGGAAATAATGCTTCAGTAGACATTACACCGAATTTTAATTCAAATAGACTTTCTTTGTCAGGTGCATTATTGCCTATAGAAAAGAGTAATGTGTATAAAGGACGCTCGTTTTAGTATAAAACAAGAAAATTGTTGAGACTTATGAAAAAAATGTTATTATTGGCTTGTATGACATTGGGGATGATGTCATGCGAGAAAGATCCAGATTTTGGACAAATGGATGCCAACTTGGTTGTATATACAGATCACGACAACAATGTGGATTTTGGCAAATATCAGACTTATTTTCTGCCAGATAGTATATTGGAAATAGGTGGATATAAAGCAACTTATTGGAAAGACGAGAATGCAATGCAGCTTATTTCCAAAGTAGAACAGTATATGAATGAGAGAGGGTATACACGTCTGACAGAACCAGAACAAAAAGAAGACGCAAATATTGGTTTACAGTTGTCGTATCTTGCCCAATCTACTCAGATTGTAACAGGTGGCTATTGGAATGGCTGGTGGAACTGGGGATTCTGGGGAGACTGGTGGGGAGGATGGTATTATCCGTATCCTGTATCTTATTCATATGATACCAATGCATTGATCATAGAGATGGTTGATTTGACATCAAAAGAGGAAGGGGGTGAAAATAAACAGCTTCCTGTTGTATGGTATGCCAGTGCATCGGGCTATAGTTATGGCAATGGAAAAACCAATCTGTTGTTTTTGTTGGATGGTGTAGATCAGGCTTTTGCTCAGTCGGATTATATTACACGTAACAATTAAGGGGAGGATATAATATGAAGACAAATAAATTGTTTCGAAAAGTAGCAATAGTAGCCTGTGCATTATCGCTTTTTACCGTGCAGGCGCATGCACAATGGAATTCTGAGAAGTTGCATTTTACAGTAGACTGGCAGATGAATGCTCCGTTAGGTACTGATTTTGCAGAGAAAATAAGTGGTTGGGGAATGAACTTTGAGGCAGCTTATGAGGTACTTCCCAGATGGGAGGTTGGAGTATTTGCCAATTTTCATACTAATCATAAATATGTAGGTCGACAAACATTAGCTTTGTCTCCTACAGAATCGCTTACTACAGATCAGCAGCGTTCTGCCTATCAGCTTCCTTTTGGTGTTACTACATCATATAATCTGTATGAGGGTTCACATGTAAAGCCTTATGTCGGGATGAAGCTTGGAACAATGTTCGCCCGCAACACCACATATTACGGTGACAGAGGGCTGTATGATGAGGCTTGGGGATTTTATGTATCTCCAGAGGTCGGTTTGAAAATCTATCCTCGGGCAGACAGACGTTTTGGCTTCCATGTAGCAGGTTTTTACAACTATGCCACCAATCATACTCAGACCCTATTGGGAGATATAGACGGACAGAGTGATGTAGGATTCCGTCTGGGTATTCTTTTCTGATGTGATTTTTTAGACATATAACACTTTATAGAAAGAGAGAAAGAAGAAAGGCCAATCAGGTAGTGATACCGGATTGGCCTTGTTTTATGGCATGATTAAATTTATTTGTTTTCTTTAGGCATCATGTCACCTTCGATATAAAGGCGAGTGATTTCTTTTTTTCCGTTTGTACGAATTGTAATTGTTTTGCGGAAATGTCCCGGGAATTTTCCTGTTCCATCGTAAGTTACAGTAATTTCACCACTTTCTCCTGGTTTAAGTGGCTCTTTGGGATATCGTGGTACTGTACATCCACATGAAGCTATGGCTTGATGAATGACTAAAGGACCGTCTCCTGTGTTCTTAAATTGGAATTTACATGTTACTTTCGGACTGTTTTCAGAAAAAGTTCCAAAGTTGTGTGTAGTCTTGTCGAATGTAATCTCCGCAGTACCTTGTGCCAGTACAATCAAGATACTTGATACTAAAAATAAGGTTGTAAGAAAAATCTTTTTCATTTTTATTCATTATTAAAAAACGTCTAAAAATACTGCTTTTGTTTGTATTATCAGGCGATTCGTTTGTTTTTTAACATTTTAATTATCCTCTACTTATCTGTTTTACACCTTTTACTGTTTTAATTTTCTTTATCAGTGCTTCCAGTTTAGAGGTATCATCTACCATGACAGTCAGCATTCCTGAAAACAATCCGTCGTGTGAATCAATACTGATGGAGCGCAACAGAATACTGTTTTCTTTGTTTATGATAGAAGTGATATTGGTCACGATTCCTATATCATCATGTCCTACAATTCTCAGCGTAATAGGATATTGCTTGCCGGTACTTTTGCCTGCCCAGCGTGCGCGTACGATGCGGTAAGGAAAGCGTGCTTTCATTTCCTTTGCATTGGGGCAGTCGCAGCGGTGTATTTTGATACCTCCGGAAATGGTTACAAATCCAAACACTTCATCTCCGTAAATAGGATTGCAGCATCGTGCCAGATTAAAGTCTATTCCCTTCAGATTCTGGTCGATTACCAGCACATCATCTTTATAATAGTCTTTTCCTTCTGTACTTTGCTGTATGTTGAAGTTCTCGGCACTTCTGTAGATAATTTCATCCCGCTGTTCATTTTCTTTACGCTGCAGTTCAAGATATTTGTCAATGACCTCGTTGATGTCCATCGTTTCGCTGGCAATACTTTGATAGAAGTCGGTGACCGTCTTGAAGCCCAATTTACGAATCAGTCTCATCAATACCGCTTCATCATATTCCAGTTTGCGGTTTTTGAATTTACGCTCCAATGTCTCTTTGGCAAATTGAGTTTGCTTTGCTGCTATTTCTTTCAGTGCCTGACGTATTTTTGTACGGGCTTTCGACGTAGTAACAAAGTTCAGCCAGTCTTGTTTGGGAGTCTGGGTATTCGAAGTCATGATTTCCACCTGGTCGCCACTGTTCAGTGTCTGACGCAGTTGGGCATTTTTGCCGTTTACCCGTGCACCGATACACCGGCATCCCAAGTTGGAATGGATGGTAAATGCAAAATCCAGAATGGTAGCTCCTTGCGGTAACTTATACAAATCACCTTTAGGAGTAAATACAAAGACCTCGTCCTTGTACAAATCCAACTTAAACTGGTCCATTGCTTCCATGTCACTGTCTGCATTCTCCAGTGTTTCGCGGATAGAATTCAGCCATTCATCCAGTCCGGTTTCTCCCTTTATTCCTTTATATCTCCAGTGAGCTGCCAGACCTTTCTCTGCTATTTCATCCATACGCTCGGTACGTATCTGTACTTCTACCCATTTTCCTTCCGGACCCATTACTGTGATATGAAGAGATTCGTATCCGTTGCTTTTGGGCACAGAAAGCCAGTCGCGCAAACGTTTGGGGTTAGGCAGATACATATCGGTTACAATGGAATAAGCCTGCCAGCATTCCTGTTTTTCTTTTTCAAGAGGAGAGTCAAGAATAATACGTATGGCGAAGAGGTCGTACACATTTTCGAAAGGACAGTTCTGTTTCTTCATCTTCTGATAGATGGAATGAATAGATTTGGTACGTCCTTTCATATGAAACTTCAGTCCGGCTTCTTCCAGTTTCTTTTGTATAGGTTGGATAAAAGTTTCAATGTAGCGGTCTCGTGCAGCCTTGGTTGCATTTAATTTATCCTTGATATGGTAATAAATATCATGCTGGGTATATTTCAGCGATAAATCTTCCAGCTCCGATTTCAGTTTATACAAGCCCAGTTTATGAGCCAATGGAGCGTAAAGATAAGCAGCTTCATTGGACACCTGCAGACGAGCTTCCTCGTTGTCACTGTCTTTAATCTGTCGCATTAAGTTGACACGGTCGGCTATCATAATCAGAATAACCCGCATATCTTCAGCAAAAGAAAGCAGCAGATTACGGAAATTTTCCGATTCTATGGTAGGGCTTTTGGCATAAAGTTCATTGATTTTTACCAGGCCATGTATGATACCGGCTACATCTTCTCCGTATTTCTGCCGTACAGATTCCAATGTGCATAGATTATACTTTACAGATTCGTGTAGCATGATGCCAATGATGGAAGCCCGGCGCATACCAATTTCTTCAGCTACAATTACGGCTGTTTGCATATCTTTGATAATCGGATTCATGCCGAATGCATTGCGTGGAATGTTTCCTTCCGACATGACTTTTATAAGATGTGTTTTTAGATGTTTACAGTCATCTTTTTGAAGAGTATCTCCCGATAGTTGCAGAAGTTTTTTGTATAGTGTAAATAGCTGTTTATACTCTTTAGGATTAAAAAAATCTTGCTTTTCCATGACATGCATTCATTTCGTTGTGGGTAAAGATAGTTTTTTTCTTTCTCTTTTTGATAATCTTGCAGGTTTTTTTATACATTTGGGCAAAGTTATTAGGATAGACCGTTTATATTAACTTATTAAATTTATCATATATGTTAACACACGAAGACAAGGAATTATTAACAAAAAAGGGGATTTCAGAACAGCAGATTGCTGAACAGTTGGCTTGTTTTGAAAAAGGCTTTCCTTATTTAAAATTGGCTGGAGCAGCCTCGGTGGAAAACAGGGGAATTATGATTGCTGATGCAGACGAACAGAAAAAATATCTGGCTGCATGGGATGCGTATAAAGATACTGATAAAAAGGTTGTGAAGTTTGTTCCGGCTTCGGGAGCAGCCAGCCGTATGTTCAAAAACCTGTTTGAATTTTTAGGAGCAGACTATAGCGTACCTACTACTGATTTCGAGAAAAAATTCTTCGATCATATTCATAGCTTTGCTTTCTATAATGACTTGAATGCTGCTTGCTTGGACAATACCGGTAAAAATATCGATGCACTGGTTGCAGAACACAACTACAAGGCTGTTGTTTCTAATTTGCTCGAAGGTGCCGGCTTGAATTATGGAGCGTTACCTAAAGGACTTCTTAAATTCCATCGTTATGCGAATGGCGTTCGCACTCCGTTGGAAGAACATTTGGTTGAGGGAGCGTTGTATGCAGCTGGTAAAACCGGACAGGTAAATGTACATTTTACCGTTTCTACCGAACACAAGGCTTTGTTCAGCCAGCTGGTTGAAGAAAAAGTGGCAGAATATGCCAAGAAGTATGGGGTAAGCTTCAATGTAAGTTTCTCTGAACAGAAACCGAGCACAGATACATTGGCTGCCGATATGGAAAACAAACCTTTCCGCGATAATGGCAAACTGGTATTCCGTCCGGGTGGTCATGGTGCATTGATTGAAAACCTGAACGATCTGGATGCGGATATTGTATTCATTAAGAATATTGACAACGTAGTACCAGACAGACTTAAAGGGGATACAGTTACTTATAAGAAGTTGCTGGCCGGTGTATTGGTTACTTTGCAGCAGCAGGCTTTCCAGTATTTGAAGTTGCTGGATGGCGGACATTATAGCCACGATCAGTTGGAAACCATTATCCGTTTCGTACAGCAGCAGTTGCGTTGCCGAAAGGAAGACATCAAGGATTTGGAAGATGCCGACCTGGTAATCTATTTGCGTAAGAAACTGAATCGTCCGATGCGTGTATGTGGTATGGTGAAGAATGTAGGCGAACCGGGTGGTGGTCCGTTCTTGGCTTACAATCCTGATGGAACTGTTTCTTTGCAGATTTTGGAAAGCTCGCAGATTGACATGAAGGATCCGGAAAAGAAAGCTATGTTCGAACAGGGTACACACTTCAATCCGGTTGATTTGGTTTGTGCAATACGCGACTACAAAGGTAACAAATTCAATTTGCTGGATTATGTAGACAAAGCTACAGGATTCATCTCTTACAAGTCGAAGAATGGTAAAGACCTGAAAGCACTTGAGTTGCCAGGTTTGTGGAACGGTTCGATGAGCGACTGGAGCACTGTGTTTGTAGAAGTGCCTTTGAGTACTTTCAATCCGGTAAAAACTGTCAACGATTTGTTGCGTGAACAACATCAGTAAGTTTGATGGAATAGAATAAAACTTATTCTTAGATAGTAAAGGGTGTACTTCTCAATGAAAGAGAGAAATACACCCTTTTTTATGCGGTATGTGTATCGGATAAGTCGTTTAGGATATGGAATAATCCTTACATGATACCGCTTGTGTTTTGTATCCGACGACGTCGGCTGCACGGTCGGCGACGTCGGTTATAAAGCCAACGTTGCCGATTTTACAGCCGACGTCGTCGATTGCAGTACGTGATAACTGCTGCAACCTGCCGATTCTTGGATTACAGACTGCCTTTGCTGGAAGGTATTTCGTAGTGGTAAATGTCGCGGCGTACGGCAGCCCGTATGCTTCGGGCAAAGGCTTTGAAAATACCTTCTATCTTGTGATGTTCATTTTCACCTTTGGCTTGAATATGAAGGTTCATGTGGGCGGCATCACTCAGCGACTTGAAGAAATGAAGAAACATTTCCGTAGGCATTTCTCCTATTTTCTCGCGTTTGAATGTGGCATCCCATACCAGCCACGCCCGTCCTCCGAAGTCGAGAGCCACTTGGCACAGGCAGTCGTCCATTGGAAGGCAATAACCGTAGCGCTCTATTCCACGCTTGCTTCCCAAGGCTTTATAAAGACATTCGCCCAATACAATGGCAGTATCTTCGATGGTATGATGCTCGTCTACTTCCAGATCTCCTTGTGCTTGTATAGTGAGGTCGATTTTTCCATGTTTGGCTATCTGCTCCAGCATGTGGTCGAAGAATTTCAGTCCCGTAGAAATGTTGCATTTTCCTTCACCGTCCAGATTCATCCGGATATAGATATCTGTTTCGTGTGTGGTACGCCGGACTTCTGCTGTACGTTCCTGTGCAAACAGATATTCGGCTATTTTATCCCAGTCGGTTGTGGCAAGTACGCAGACAGATTGCAGTTCGGGAGAAGTTAGCAGAGACTTGTCGTTTTGCAGCAAAATGGCTTTACATCCCAAGTTCAATGCCAGTTCTACGTCGGTCGCACGGTCTCCGATGACAAAACTGTGAGCCAAGTCGTAGTCAGGATTATCCAGATACTGAGTCAGCATACCGGTGCGAGGCTTTCGGGTAGGAGCATTGTCTTCGGGAAAACTGCGGTCGATAAAGATTTGGTCGAACGTAATGCCTTCTTGTTCGAAAGTCTTCAATATAAAGTTGTGCACCGGATAAAAGGTGTCTTCCGGAAAAGAAGCCGTACCCAAGCCGTCCTGATTGGTGACCATGGCAAACTCGAAATCCATCTTCTGACGGATGAAATATAAATTGCGGAACACTTTGGGGTAGAACTCCAACTTGTTGAAGGAGTCGAGCTGATAGTCGATAGGAGGTTCTATGACCAATGTTCCGTCTCGGTCGATGAATAATACTTGTTTTTTCATAATGCTTGAGAAGGGTGAAACTGTTTTAATGCTTCCAGCAGTGCGTCGTTTTCCGGGCGTGTACCAATGGTAATACGCAGACAGTTGTGACACAGAGCGATGTGTGTACGGTTTCGGACGATGATGCCCTGTTGTACCAGATATTCGTATATCTGTTTGGCATCGGTTACCTTTGCAAGGAAGAAGTTAGCTTCCGTTGGATAGATATGCAGGCAACAGTCCAAAGCAGAGAACTCGTCGATAAGCCGTTTCCGTTCTTCTAATAACGATTTCACCCAACGCTGTACTTCGTAATGCTTCTGGCTCATTAATATAGCCTCATGCTGCGTCAGGCGGTTTACATTGTACGGATATTTTATCTTATTCAGAATCTGTATAATCTGTGGCGATGCGAATGCCATGCCTAAGCGTATGGCTGCACATCCCCAGGCTTTGGAGAAAGTGTGTAGTACGATGAGGTTAAGGTGTTCGCTCAGTTCTTCAAGAAAAGAAGGCTGGTTGGCGAAATCGATATATGCTTCGTCGAGTACAACAATCCCTTGAAAGTCGGAGAGTAGAGAGTATATTTCTTTTCTGTTCAAGGTATTTCCGGTAGGATTGTTCGGCGAACAGAGAAAGATGAGTTTGGTATGTTTGTCGGATGCGGCAAGCAGGTCGGCTGCCTTGAACTGAAAGTCTTTGTCGAGCAGTACCTTTCGATACTCCACATCGTTTACATCGGCACATACCTGATACATTCCGTATGTAGGGTCGATAGCTACTACATTGTCGACTCCCGGACGGCAGAAAGCACGGAAAACGAGGTCGATAGCCTCATCACTTCCGTTCCCGAGAAAGATTTCCTCTGTCCTTACCTTCTTTACTGAAGCAATGATGCTTTTCAGTTCATGTTGCAAAGGGTCCGGATATCTGTTGTTGGGATGATTGTATGGATTTTCGTTAGCATCCAGAAAGACCGATGCTTCCGCTCCACTGTATTCGTCGCGGGCCGATGAATAAGGCTTGAGATTCCAAATATTGGGTCGTGTAAGTTCTTGTAAAGATTTCATAAGCTTGTGTTAAAGTAGTCTGACAGTAATTGCATTCTTATGTGCATCCAGGTGTTCGTTGGCGGCTAAAGTCTGGATGGCTGGTCCAATCTGTCTGATGCCTTCGCGTGTAATTTCCTGGAAAGTAATTTTGCGTATAAAGCTATCGAGACTGACGCCACTGTATGCTTTGGCATATCCGTTGGTAGGAAGAGTATGATTGGTTCCGGAGGCATAGTCGCCTGCACTTTCCGGTGAATAAGAACCCAAAAATACCGAACCGGCATTGATTATTTGTCCGGCTACTTCCATGTAGTTTTCAGTCTCGATAATGAGGTGTTCCGGAGCATATTCGTTGGTCATCTGTATTGCCTCCTGCATATCTTTTACCAGAATCAGCTTGCTGCTTTCCAAGGCCTTTTGAGCAATCTCTTTGCGGGGAAGTTCTTCCAGCTGGCGCACGACTTCGGCTTCCACCTGCTTGAGAAGCTCTTCGGATGTGGTTATCAGAATAGCCTGACTGTCTGCTCCGTGTTCTGCCTGAGAGAGTAGGTCGGAAGCCACAAATACAGGATTGGCGGTTCCATCGGCTAAAACAGCGACCTCAGAAGGTCCTGCCGGCATGTCGATAGCTACATCGTGCAAGGATACCTGCTGTTTGGCTACAGTTACATATTGATTTCCCGGTCCGAAAATCTTGTATACTTTAGGTACACTCTCTGTTCCATAAGCCATGGCTCCGATAGCTTGTACGCCTCCTATCTTATAGATGCGGCTTACTCCGGATACTTGGGCTGCATATAGGATAGCCGGGTGTACTTTTCCTTCACGATTGGGTGGGGTGCATAGAATGATTTCTTTACACCCTGCAATCTGGGCCGGAGTGGCAAGCATCAGTACGGTAGAGAACAAAGGGGCAGTTCCTCCGGGAATATACAGACCTACTTTTTCAATGCCGACAGCCTTTTGCCAGCATGTTACTCCCGGTTGTGTGGTAATTTTCTTGGTTTCAAATTTTTGTGCAGCATGAAAGGTGGTAATGTTCCGGTGGGCCAGAAGAATAGCTGCTTTCAGTTCTTCGTCAACTTCTTTCTCAGCTTCTTCAAATTCGGACGAAGAAACTTGAAGTGTGCTCAGCTGTACCTTATCGAACAGTTCTTCGAATTTTATTACGGCTTTGTCTCCTTCGTCTTTGATTTGCTTTAAGATACTGGATACAGTTTCTTGTATGGCATCTGTTTTCAAGGCAGACCGTTTCAACAAACTGTTCCACTCGTTTTCTGCAGGATAGTATATCGTATTCATAGTAGTTTTCTTTTAACTTTTAAAGAACCATCTTTTCTATAGGCAATACCAGTATGCCTTGTGCGCCCAATGCTTTTAGTTTTCCGATGATTTCCCAGAAACATTTCTGGTCGAGTACGGTATGTATACTGCTCCATCCTTCGGTAGCCAGAGGCATAATGGTAGGACTTTTTATACCGGGCAATGCTTCTGTGATTTCTTTCAGGCGGTCGTTGGGTACATTCATCAGAATGTATTTCTTGTCTTCAGCAGCTTTTACGGCACGGATTCTGAAGAGCAGTTCCTCGAGAATTTCTTTCTTTTCTTCGCTCAAGGCTTTATTCCCAATGAGCAAGGCTTCGCTCTTCATTACCGTTTCTACTTCTTTAAGATTATTGCTTATCAGAGTAGAACCGGAACTGACGATGTCGAAAATAGCATCGGCCAGATGAATGCCCGGTGCAATCTCTACAGAACCGGTGATGAGGTGGATATCGGCTTCGATTTGCTGTTTGTCGAGGTATTGCTGGAGGATATATGGGTAGGAAGTGGCGATTTTCTTTCCGTTGAACCATTGTACTCCGTTGTATTCTATTTCCTTAGGAATGGCTAAGGATAGTCTGCACTTGCTGAATCCTAACCGGTATATGATGTCGGCATCTTCGTTGCGTTCTATAAATTCGTTTTCTCCAACAATTCCCAGGTCGGCCACTCCACTGGCTACACATTGAGGAATGTCATCGTCTCTGAGGAACAATACTTCTATCGGAAAATTGGTAGACTGAGTCAGCAAGGTGCGTTTGGATGTCGATAATTTGATATCTGCTTCGGCTAGTAAGGACATTGTATCTTCGAATAAGCGTCCTTTCGATTGTACTGCAATTCTAAGCATATTGTTTCTTTTTTAGAGGTTTGACGTTTTGAATAATAATAAAAAAGGCTTACCGGAATAAACGGCAAGCCTTTATATTGGACTACATAACTACACGACACCTCAGCCTACCGTTTTTATTTCGTTAGGATGATGATGGTGCAAGTATGTAGATGTAAATTTATTCATTTTACTTTGTTGTTTGTGGCAAATGTAAATTGTTTATTTGTAATCTCCAAAAGATTGATGTGAAAAAATATATTTTTCTTTCAATTTGTATGTTGCTCCTTTTTGAGGCTTGCTTTTTTACTCATGGGTATGACAATCTTCTGTCTCTTCTTCTGTTCTGCAGCCGTGGAAGTGCATTTCCTTGATGGCCTTTTCTGCCGGATAGGCAAAGTAAGTACATACGGCGCTGGTACAGATTTCTCCTTCAGGATTGCAGATACAGGCATCAATGATGACAATATTACGTTTTTGTTCCCGAATAGAAGCACGTAATGTAAGTTTACCTCCCGTTGTATAGATTGGTTTCATGTATCGGGTTTCCATTTTCGAAGTGACTCCGGCTGTCTGTAGCTTACGGATAATAACCCATCCACATATCTCGTCGAGCAGTGTGGCTTGTATGCCTCCATGCAGCGTATTGAACCATCCTTGATATTTGGCTTCGGGTTGCCAGAAGCTGATGATTTCATCGCCTTCTTCATAGAACTCCATCTGAAGTCCGGATTCATTTTGAGGAGCACACCCAAAGCAATAATATCCTTCTGTATCTTTCCAAGGGTTGATAATCTTTTTCATTACAATGTCGTTTTAAAATTCATAATCGGTGCATGCTCTGTCTTGTTTGGCATCTTTAAGGATGGCTGCAGCTGCCTGGTGGGCGGGATGTATGGCGTAGTTTTTTACATCTTCCAATGAGTCGAACTCACTTTCAAGACAGATATCCCATTTTTCGTCTGCATTTATATTGATGCCTACATATATTTTCCGGATAAAGGTAATGGTAGATGGAAGGGCTTCAATAGCCTCTTTAAAGCTTTTCATTACGTTCTGCTTTTCGTCTTGAGATAAATTTTCTTTCAGTTTGAATAAAACAATGTGCTTGACCATAGTTATTTATTTTATTAATTCTTGTATTTTTGTATTTAGACAAAGGTATAACTAATTATTGAATTTATAGATATGATTATTATCGGAATTGCAGGAGGAACAGGCTCCGGAAAAACAACAGTAGTGAAAAGCATTATCGAAAGCTTACCAAAGAATGAAGTGGTTATACTTCCTTTAGACTCTTATTATAAGGATAGTAGTCATGTGCCGGTAGAAGAAAGACAGAATATTAACTTTGACCATCCTAATGCTTTCGACTGGAAGTTGCTGTCCGAGCATGTAGCGGCTTTGCGCAAAGGAGAATCAATAGAACAGCCTGTGTATTCTTTCCTTACCTGTACCCGACAGCCGGAAACTATTCATCTGGAACCGCGGAAAGTTATTATTATTGAGGGGATTCTGGCTCTCAGTGATAAGAAACTTTGCGGACAAATGGATTTGAAGATATTTGTAGACGCAGATCCTGATGAACGTTTGATTCGTGTTATTCAGCGTGATGTGGTGGAACGGGGACGTACGGCTGAAGCGGTGATGGACCGTTATATGAAAGTGTTGAAACCCATGCATCAGGAGTTTATAGAACCGGCAAAAAGATATGCAGATTTGATCGTACCTCAAGGTGGACATAATAAGAAAGCTATAGAAATTCTGAAAATGTACATTGAAAGAATCGTTGAAAAATGAAATGGCTTTCGCTTGTTGCATTGATGACTTGCTTTGTGCTGTACGCTTGTCAGGGAGGGAAGCAGCAGGAAGAATGTAAGTTTGATTTGCCGCAAATCAAGGAGAGGGGAGAGTTGGTTGTTCTTACAACCAACAGTTCTACTTCTTATTTTAACTATCGGGGAGAACCGATGGGGTTTCAGTATGAACTGGCACTGCAGTTTGCTCATTCATTAGGAGTTAAACTGAAACTGAAAGTAATGAATTCCTCTGCGGAAATGATCAATAGTTTGCTGAGGGGAGATGGAGACCTGATAGCTTACAATCTTGCTATGACCAATTCGGGTAAAGACAGTTTGTTGTATTGCGGTGAGGAACATATTACCCATCAGGTAGTAGTACAGAGAAGAGGGAAAGAAGCATTGAAGGATGTGACTCAATTGGTGGATAAGGATATTTACGTGTATCCGGGTAAGTTTTATACGCGAATTGTCAATCTGAATAATGAACTTGGAGGAGGCATCCGTATTCATAAAGTGGAACCGGATAGTCTTTCGGAGGAAGATCTTATCACGTGGGTAGCAGAAGGGAAAATAGATTATACCATTGCTACCAATGATGTGGCCAAGATAAACCGTACTTATTATCAGAATCTGGATATCGGATTGGTAATTAGTTTTGATCAACGCTCTTCCTGGGCGGTAAGGAAAACTTCTCCGTTGTTGGCTGAGGCTGCCAATAAATGGCATCGGGAGCATGTGAATTCTCCGGAGTTTAAAGCAAGTGCCCGGCGTTATTTCGAACTGAATAAGCGGGTCTCACATGGAGCGATTCTGTCTGTAAAGGAAGGTAAGATTTCGTATTATGACGATTTGTTCAAGAAATATGCGACAACCATAGGGTGGGACTGGCGCCTGCTTGCAGCTTTGGCATATACGGAATCGAATTTTAATCCCGCTACTGTTTCTTGGGCTGGTGCATGTGGCCTGATGCAACTAATGCCAAAAACAGCAAGAGCGATGGGAGTACCGGCCGGCAAAGAGAATGATCCGGAAGAAAGTATCAAAGCAGCAGTGAAGTATATAAAGATATTACAGAATATGTTTGCCGAGGTTCCGGATGCATCAGAAAGAACAAAGTTTGTATTGGCCGCTTATAATGCGGGTAGTGGACATGTAACGGATGCAATGGCGCTTTCGGAGAAATATGGAAGGAATCATTATATTTGGGAACATAATGTAGCTCATTATATTTTGCTGAAAAGTCATGAAGAATATTATCAGGATCCTGTCTGTAGAAATGGCTACTTCCGTGGAACAGAAACGTATAATTTTGTGCGTGAAGTGACAGAACGTGCTGAGATATATAAGCAGAAAATTAAATATTAATAGGATTCTGATAGAGGTCAAGATTGCTTTAACGGAGGAAATAGTAAGAACGGGAAGGAACAGATTCTGTTTTTCTCGTTCTTTTTTATTGTATGGTAAGGAGATTGTCCGGTTTTTATCTGATAGTTGTGTGAAAAGGATGTAGAGATTGCTTATCCGTAGTTGCAGTGGAGTAAAAACAATATATAAATTCGTAGTATATGTATTGAAATTTGGTTATAATAAAAAACTACCGAAGATCACTCCCCGGTAGTCTCGTACATGAAAATGAATATGCTTATTATTTGAACAGTGCGATGATTTTATTCAGTTCCTCTGCATTGATAACTCCACTTTGTCGCCATAACTGCTTACCATTCTTGAAAATCATAAATGTAGGTACTGACTGAACTGAATAGTGAGCTGCTACCGAACGGTTCTTGTCAATGTCAACTTTTATGATGCGTATGCTGTCACCTTGAATCTCTTTCACTTTTTGGAGAATGGGAGTCATTATCTTGCAAGGCGTACACCATGTCGCAAAAAAATCGACTAAAACAGGCGTTGGGGACGAAATCAAATCACTGAAACTTTCCATATAATAAAAGTTATATATTCTAACTAAATATCATGCTTTTGTTTCTTATAACATTTATCTTGGTTTTTTTGTTCATGGATTCTTGTTTTTTTTCTTTTTTCTCCCTCCTTTTTTCTACTTTTGTGCGACAATTTTTAATGATAGAACCATGCATACCAAAGAGGAAAAAGTGGAAGCTTTTGGACGTTTGCTTGACATCTTGGATGAATTGCGTGAAAAATGTCCATGGGATAGAAAACAGACTAATGAGAGTTTGCGACCCAATACAATTGAAGAAGTGTATGAACTGTGTGATGCCTTGATGAAAAATGATGAGAAAAACATCTGCAAGGAGTTGGGAGATGTATTGCTTCATGTTGTATTTTATGCGAAAATAGGTAGTGAAACCGGTGCTTTTGATATAAAAGACGTATGTGATAAGCTTTGTGATAAGCTGATATTCCGTCATCCTCATGTTTTTGGAGAAGTAAAAGCTGATACTGCTGAAAAAGTATCGGAAAATTGGGAGCAGATAAAGTTGAAAGAAAAAGATGGTAATAAATCTGTATTGAGTGGTGTTCCTGAGGCTTTACCTTCACTTATCAAATCTTATCGTATTCAAGATAAGGCACGTAATGTTGGATTCGATTGGGAAGAGCGTGAGCAGGTTTGGGAAAAAGTGAAAGAAGAAATCAGTGAGTTTGAAGCAGAAGTTGCTACCATGGATAAGGACAAGGCTGAGGCTGAATTTGGTGATGCAATGTTTAGTCTGATTAATGCTGCCCGTTTGTATAAGATTAATCCGGACAATGCATTGGAACGTACAAATCAGAAGTTTATCCGTCGTTTCAACTACTTGGAAGAGCACACCATTAAGCAGGGAAAGAACCTGGCGGAAATGACATTGGAAGAGATGGATGCAATATGGAATGAAGCTAAGAAGAAAGGATTATAGAAGTTGATGAGATTTTGCAGATTAAGTTTACTACTATTCATGATGTGTTGGTGTGCTATTCAGACTATAGCAGCCGATACATTGAATGTAGAGTTATTGCAGAGATTGCGTAATTTGCCGGCGGTAATTTCTGCCGATACAATGGAAAGTAAATATTATCCTCATAAATTTGTGCTATACATGCAGCAGCCTTTAGACGCTGATAGTCCGCAAGCCGGCTGTTTTGCCCAGCGTATAATTGTGGCTCATGCAGGATTCGACCGTCCTACGGTTATGGTGACCGAAGGCTATGATGCGGCATACGCTACCAATCCTTATTATCAGGAAGAACTTTCCCATTTGTTGAATGCCAATCTGGTTTTTGTAGAGCACAGGTATTTTGGTGAGTCTGTTCCGGATTCATGTAATTGGGATTATCTGACGGTAGAAAATGCCTTGAATGATTTGCATCATGTGCGAAGCGTTTTCGGAGATGTGTATTCAGGTAAATGGTTGGCTACGGGGATTAGTAAAGGAGGACAGACTGCAATGTTTTATCGTGCTTTTTATCCGAACGATGTGGATGTAACTGTTCCTTATGTGGCTCCGTTGAATTATTCGGAAGAGGACGAACGCCATATGCATTTTCTCTCGGATGATATCTCTTCTTCTGCCAATCGTAAGAAAGTGGAAACAGCACAGTTGGAACTTCTGAAACGTAAGGCCTCTTTATTGCCTTTGTTTACCCGATATTGTGCAGAGAAGCAATACACCTTTCGCGTTTCTTTAGAAGAAATCTATGAGTTTTGTGTGCTGGAATATGCTTTTGCCTTATGGCAATGGGGAACACCTCTCACAGAAATTCCTTCTTTGAAGGCTTCGGATACTACTTGGTTCAATCATTTCATTGAAATTAGCGAGCCAGGCTATTTTTCAAAGGAAACTCCTTATATGCCTTTCAATGTACAGGCTGTGCGTGAATTAGGTTATTATGCTTATGATATCCGACCGTTTAAAAAGTATTTAAGTATGAAGACATCAAAGAACTACTTGCGAAAGGTAATGCTTCCGGAGGGGTTGTCTTACATTAAATTTGATGCTTCCTTGTATAAACGTACGGTACAATATCTGACTAAGCATGATCCGAAGATGATTTATATTTATGGAGGAGCTGATCCTTGGGTTGCTTCAGGAGTAACATGGTTGAAGGGAAAACAACAGATTCATGTCTACGTACTTCCTAATGGAAGTCATACTACTCGTATTGTGTCTTTTGATAATTCTACTCAAAAGGAAATAAAAGATCTGTTAATGCAGTGGTTGAATGAACCCTCCAACTGATGTGAAAGAAAATATATATCCTCATCTTTAGACAGATAAAAAGCGACATCCGGTAGCTTTCTTGTATACAAGAGTTACCGGATGTCGCTTTGTTTTATTCAGATAAAGTTTATCTCTTTTTATTGGGCTTCAGCAGTTCTCTATGAAAACGCATTTCTGCACGTTGTAAGCGATATATTTTTTTAGCAGAAAGAAAAGCTTTGTATTTATGGACATACTCTAAATCGAGTTCATTGATTTCGATTTTAGTTTTGATTACATCTTCAATCACTTTCATCTGCTCTTCTTCTGACAAGTTTTCGTTCTTACCCTGTCTCATCAGTTGCCAAGCCTTCTTATTGTATGCGTGCTTCTTATCTTGGAGTTCAAAATAAAGTGGAAAGAACTGCTTGGCTTCTTCTTGAGTCAATATATTTTGTTCAACGAAAAATGCTTCTTGTTTGGCACGGAATTCTTCTTTAGATAAGCACTTTCCTTTTTGTGCCTGTATGTTATTTGTGCAAATAAATAACAAGAGTGCTATGATATGCCATCCTTTTTTCATGTCTTTAATGTTTTTATGGGTAAATAGGAGTATCTGCATCAGTTAGATATTGATAAAGAGTATAATCGTCCATCATGGTTTGTTCCATGAGGGGTTCAATATATTCATCTGGAAGTTCGGATATACTTTCTATCGTATAATCAGTTTTATTTTCCGGTTTCTCTCCAACGATGACGCGGATACTGAACATCAATCCACAAAACATGGCAACCATATATACCCATGGTTTTACTCGTTCCCACATGCTGATTTCCGACATTTCTACAGTCTCTTTTTCGGGAAGCTGCTTCATCAATTGCTCCGTAAAGTTGTCAAAATATCCTTCTGGAGTTTTGAAGGGTATTTTCTTACCGTATTTCTTAGCCAATTCGCTGTCTGTTTTCATTATGTTATCCTCCTTTTCTTATTAGATGGTTATTTGAAGGAAAAGTTTAATCATTTTGTTTGAAAAATTCTTCTATTTTCTTTACCGCATGATGATACGAAGCTTTTAAAGCTCCGATACTTGTTCCCATTATTTCGGAAATTTCATTGTATTTCATATCTTGAAAATACTTCAGGTGGAAAATAATACGCTGCTTTTCCGGTAAAGTCTGTATGGCTTTCTCGAACAAGAGCTGTGTTTGGTCTCCATCAAAGTAAGGGTCACTTTCCAGCTGGTTCAGCAAGTTTGCTTCCGATTCCTCAATGGATAAATGCTTCTGTGCCCGTTGTTTATTCAGAAAATTAAGACATTCATTCAAGGCTATCCGATAAAGCCAGGTTGAGAGTTTGGCTTCTCCCCGGAAATATTCCAGATTATTCCATGCCTTGATAAATGTATTTTGTAATAAATCGTCTGCGTCTTCGTGTGAAAGCACCATTCTCCTTATCTGATAATATAGCTGTTCCTTGTAGGTATTAACTATCCACTCAAAAGCCTCCCTTTGCTGGTCAGGCTCTTGAAGTTTCAGTATAATTTCCTTCTCGGTATATTTGTCGGTCATGATTCTTCTTTTGTTACGTTAGAACTCTTACGGTAAAGTTGGTTTAATCTGTTTCATCCTTTTTAACACGCTTTCCGCTACAGTGAAATTTTGAGATTTTCTTCGGCCAGCATTGTGTGAGGAAAAATTTCGGAAGCTTCTTTCAGCAGTATACTTTCATCTTCATATCTGGCAGAAAAATGTCCTATAAGCAATTTCTTGACTTGGGCTTCCCGTGCGATTAATGCAGCTTGTGCTGCCGTAGAGTGGAAGGTCTGCTTGGCCCGTACCGCCTCCGTATTGGCAAAAGTTGCTTCATGAAACAACAGATCTACGCCTTGTATTTGTGGAACTATACGTGGAAGATAACACGTATCCGAACAATAAGCATACATACGTGGAGGGTCGGAAGGAATGGTCAGTCGGGAGTTGGGAATAACTGTTCCGTCGTTGGTTACATAGTCTTCTCCATTCTTTATCCGGTTTATCATACAGATTGGTATCTGATAGAAGTCAATCATTTCACGTATAATATGGTTGGGAGTAGGCTTTTCCTTAAAAAGAAAACCACATGTTGGCATGCGATGGCGTAACGGAATTGTTTCGACTGATACCGAGCGGTCGTCGTAAATGACCGTTTGTTCTCCAGGATTGAAAGGATGGAAAAAAACTTGATAAGTCATACCTTTGCAGAAAAAATCCAACTGTGGTGCCATCAGTTTTTCCAGGTCTGGATGGCAATGAATGTGCAGGTCGGCTGTACGTTCCAGCATACCGAATGTAGAAATAAGTCCGATAAGCCCGAAACAGTGGTCGCCATGCAAGTGAGAAATAAAAATGTGATTCAGACGATTGAAACGTAAGCGCGACCGTCTGAGTTGGACTTGTGTTCCTTCTCCACAGTCTATCATGAATAGTTTTTCCCGGATATTAATGACCTGTGAAGTAGCCTGATGGCGGGTTGTGGGGAGTGCCGAACCGCATCCTAATATATGTATGTCGAATTTTTCCATGCGAGCAAAGATAAACTTTTCTCTTTTATTTCAGGACAAAAAGAAAACTAAAGATTGTCAGCAGATGGCACTTTTGACAATCTTTAGTTTCCGTATCATTGATTCCTTGTTGAATTATCGCATCAAGATGCGTGTAATTTCACCGATATACATTGTGTATTGTTTGGAAGTATCGATAGACTGGTTCAGCGATTTCAACTCTTCGGCCGACATATTCTGCTCCATCGATTTCTTGCACTCTATCACTACACTAGGTTGTGTATTTCCTGTACTGTAAAGAGATATTTTGTATGTATCACTTTGCTTCATCAGTGCACTGACTGCAATACGGCTTTGGTCTATCAATGTATAAGTGACGTTTTTGCTGAACAGTTTTCCAAATCCTCCCCAGTTTTCTGCCTTAATGTCAATTTCCTCTTCACCGGCTGTGATAGTCAGACGTCCGTTGGCAATCAAATCATTGAAATTGGCAGGTATCTGTTCGAATGTTACTTCTTTCAATTCTTCTGAAGTATTCAAGGCCGGTTGCGCCGGAACCAATGGAATCATAGGAGTAGTAGTTGCCGTATTGTTGTTATTAAGCAACTGCTTACCTAATGCAGAAGCTACCGATTCGAACAAAGCATCTTTTAGATTGATGGTTTCTCTTCTGAATTTTCCACAGATAGGAGCAAGTTTAGTCTTTTTCTTGTTCAATGCCATGTCGTCTGTAATCCATTCTTCTGCCGAATAACGTTCTCCACCGTCACGGTTTTCTTCGTACCAGTAGCGGATACGTGTCATGGTAAGATTGCATACTTCATTTTGAACATTGATAAGAAACTGGTAATAAATACGGGTGCGGTCTAATGATATGGCCGATGAAGAGAATACCATGTATTCTTCTGCTGTAGCTGCGATATCACCTTTTTCTTCGTTTGTATAAGCCACCTGACTATATAAATTGCCCTCTGGTTTGAATCGGTTTTTAGCCCATTCCAACATCAGGTCGTATAGCTTCTCTTTGGAAACTCCGGGTGTCTTGATTTCCTGAGTGAAAGTCACTTTCCCTTCTGACAGGGTAACTGCTCCGGATAGATATTTAGGATCGTTGTTGTCTTTCTTTTCTTTTGCTGTGCCCAACAGTGGCAGGCATAAAGCAATAATAAATAAGAGTTTTTTCATGGTAGTAGTTATATTCTGATTTTTCTGTCGCAAATATAACGATAAAAAAAGAGAAGCATAAGAATGCTTCTCTTTTTTATGTATTTTAAGATAGATTATTTTACAGGTATCTTGTCAATACGTGCCTGGTGGCGTCCGCCTTCGAATTCTGTATTGAAGAATTCAGTCATAATCTTGTCGGCTGTCTGGAAGTCGATGTAACGTCCTGGCATTACCAATACGTTTGAATCGTTGTGCAGACGTGTCATATGCGCTATTTCAGGCATCCAACAAAGTGCTGCACGTATACCTTGATGCTTGTTCAGAGTCATGCTGATTCCTTCTCCACTGCCACAGATTGCAATTCCCGGGTAACATTCTCCAGCTTCTATAGCTTTAGCCAGTGGATGTGCAAAGTCGGGATAGTCGCAACTGTCGGTGGTATATGTACCAAAGTCTTTATATTCCCATCCTTTGGCTTCCAGCCATTGTTTTACATACTGTTTCAGTTCGAAACCTGCGTGATCTGATGCTAAACCTATCGTTTTCATTAGAGCATTGCTTTTACTTGTTTATATACATTTTCGGCTGTGAAGCCCAGTTTTTCGTCCAATACTTTGTAAGGAGCAGAGTAACCGAATGATTCCATACCCCAAACTTTACCGTTTGCACCTACCAGATTTTCCATACTGAATGGAAGACCGGCTGTCAAACCGAATACTTTAGCTCCGGCAGGGATGATGCTTTCCTGATATTCCTTGCTTTGGCTACGGAACAAACCTTCCGAGGGAACTGATACAATACGGAGTTTTACTCCATCCTTACGCAACAGTTCGGCTCCGGCTATCAGTGTAGAAACTTCAGAACCAGAAGCAATCATGATTACATCCGGATTTTCATCGCTTTCTACGATATAAGCTCCTTTGGCTGCTTGCTTATAATCTGTTCCAGCTGGCAGGTTGTTTACATTCTGACGAGAGAAGATCAATCCGGTAGGAGTGGATGTATTCTCCATTGCCAACTTCCATGCCTGTGTTGCTTCTTCCACATCGGCCGGACGAAGAACCAGCATAGAGTTCTTTCCCTTGTGGTTTTTCAGTTTTTCGAGCAAACGTACCTGTGCTTCCTGTTCTACCGGTTCGTGTGTCGGTCCGTCTTCACCTACGCGGAATGCATCGTGTGTCCAGATAAACTTCACAGGAAGTTCCATCAAAGCTGCCATACGAAGTGCAGGCTTCATGTAATCTGAGAATACAAAGAATGTACCGCAGGCTGCAATTACACCTCCGTGCAGTGCGATACCGATACAGCAACAAGCCATTGTCAGTTCGGATACACCTGCCTGAAGGAAAGCTCCGCTGAAGTCACCTTTTTTCAGAATATGAGTCTTGGCCAGGAATCCGTCTGTTCTGTCGGAGTTACACAAGTCGGCAGAAGAAACAATCATGTTTTCCACCTTTTCTCCCAATACTCCCAATACGGTAGCAGAACCTACACGGGTTGCTGCATTCGCTTTTTGCTGGATAGCATCCCAATTGATTTCCGGCAATTTACCGGCAAACCACATATCCATTTTGGCTGCAAGTTCCGGATTTGCTTTTGCCCATTCTGCTTTAGCAGCGTATCGTTCTGCAACGATTGCTTTCAACTCTTCACGACGTTTAGCATAGATTTCTGCTACTTCCGGGAAGATTTGGAATGGATTTTCCAAGTCACCATTCAGGTTTTTGATGGTGTTGATGTAAGCATCGCCACCGAGTGGAGCTCCGTGTGTACCGCAATCGTGTTCGTAGCTGCTACCGTCTGCACGCAGACAGCCTTTACCCATTACTGTCTTACCGATAATCAGAACCGGTTGTCCGCTTACAGCTTTGGCTGCAGTCAATGCTTCACGAATTTGGTCTACATCATTTCCGTCTATTGTGTAAACTTTCCATCCCCATGCTTCGTATTTCTGTGCTACGTTTTCAGTAGTGACATCTCCACATTCTGTAGAAAGCTGAATATCATTCGAGTCGTAGAACATAATCAGGTTGTCCAATCCCAGATGTCCGGCAATACGTCCGGCACCTTGTGAGATTTCTTCCTGAATACCTCCGTCGGAAATATACGCATAAATTGTTTGGTTCATTACGTCACCCAAACGAGCTTTTAGGAACTTGGCAGCGATAGCGGCACCTACAGCGTAAGTATGTCCTTGTCCGAGCGGGCCGGATGTGTTTTCAATGCCATGCATGAAGTCTACTTCCGGATGTCCTGGGGTAATGCTTCCCCACTGGCGGAATTGTTTCAAATCCTCCATTGTGTATTTTCCAGCCATAGACAAGACTGAATACAGCATCGGCGACATATGTCCCGGATCGAGGAAGAAACGATCGCGTCCTTCCCACAATGGATTTTCTGGATCGTATACCAAGAACTCTGAGTACAGTACGTTTATGAAGTCAGCTCCGCCCATAGCACCTCCGGGGTGACCAGACTTTGCTTTTTCTACCATTGCAGCAGTGAGAATACGAATATTATCCGCTGCACGATTCATTAATGCTTTATCGTTTTTCATTGTTCCTATGTTAATTTATTTGCAAAGATACGTAAATAAACTCAGATTGCCGTTAGTTCGATATAGATATTGTTGCTTTTTTTATTGTATATGGACGAATAAATATGTTTTAAGTTGCGTGATTTTCTTAAAAATGAGATAAAAGAGAGGAGAAGTTAATAATAGCTTAATGAGTATGCTCATGTTGCATATGGGAAGCTATATGATGTTATAATCAACGTCGTTGGATCTGTAATCGGCGACATCGGCTGTAAAAACGACGGCGGCGATTGTACAGCCGACGCCGTCGGCTATAGAATTTCTTTAGTATGATGTCTGTATGAATTTGCTGTCGGGAAAATCTTTTTATTGTATGGTGTGGGGGAGGGGATTTAGGGTGAAGAATAAAAAAAGCAGCTGCCTCCATGAGGCAACTGCTTTTGTGTGATTGTATCCAAACGGTATTAGCAGAGTTTGCGTGAACCGTTGCTGATTGTTACATCATATACTTTCGGGCTGCGTCCGAATTTTTCTTTGAAGCGTTCTTTTGCAGTAGTAATGAATGTTTCATAAAGCTCGTTCTTTACGAGGTTGATGGTGCAACCTCCAAATCCTCCACCCATTACGCGTGAACCTGTTACGCCGCAGTCGAAAGCGACATCGTTCAAGAAATCGAGTTCTTCGCAACTTACTTCGTACAGTTTGCTCATACCCTGATGGGTTTCATACATTTTCTGTCCTACGGTTTCGTAATCGCCTTTTTCAAGTGCATCACATACATCGAGTACACGTTGTATTTCTTCAATGACATATTCTGCACGCATGTAGTCTTCTTCGCTGACCTGAGCCTTTACTTCGTTTAGCATATCCATGCTGCAGTCACGCAGGAATTCTACGTTCGGGTGGTTTTTCTTGATTGCTTCTACCACAGTTTCGCAACTTTGGCGACGTTTGTTGTATGCAGAAGAAGCCAGTTCGTGTTTCACTACAGAGTCAACCAATACCAGGCGGTAGCCTTCCGGTTTGAACGGGAAGTACTGGTACTCCAAAGAGCGGCAGTCCAGACGAATCAGACTTCCTTCTTTTCCGAATACTGAAGCAAACTGGTCCATGATACCACATTTCACACCGCAATAGTTGTGTTCTGTTGCCTGACCTACTTTTGCCAATTCGAATTTGTCTATCTTATTGTCTCCGAACAAATCGTTCAGCGCATACGCATAAGTTGATTCGAGGGCTGCTGAAGAAGACATACCGGCACCCAGAGGAACATCGCCTGCAAATGCAGTATTGAAGCCTTTTACATCTACTCCTCTTTTAATCATTTCACGGCATACACCGAATATATAGCGTGCCCAACTTGCCTTTGGAGCGTCTTCTTCGTTTAATCCAAATTCTACGTAATCTTTCAGGTCGATAGAGTACGCGCGGACCTTATCAGTTCCGTTAGGCTTTATTTCAGCAATTATACCTTTGTCTACTGCTCCAGGGAAAACAAATCCTCCGTTATAGTCTGTGTGTTCACCGATGAGGTTGATACGTCCGGGAGATGCGTATACCGACCCTGTTGTTCCGTCAAAATGTTTGATGAAACGTTCTCTTACGAATTCTATGTCCATCGTGGTATATTTTAAGGATTAATAATAAAAGACCATACTTGCCAGCAGCAAGTATGGTCTTATGTGATTTATTGATTATTCAACTGGAATATCTTTGTTGACATTCTTGCTTCCGATAGCTGCATAATATAAGATGTAGCATACAGCAGCAACGATTACCCAGTAGCTCATCATATAGCTGCTGGTGATATCTGCCAAAGCTCCTTGGATCAAAGGAAGAATACCTCCACCGCATACCATAATCATGAAGATACCCGATCCCATTGAAGTATATTTACCTAAGCCTTCTACAGCCAGGTTGAAGATTCCACCCCACATTACAGAAGTACACAATCCGCAAAGTACGAAGCACATTACGCTGACAGGTACTGTAGTCATACCAAAGCTGATGTCTGATTTAAATACCGGCATTGAAACTTCAACGGTAGTAGGGCTGAACATACCGATAAACAACAGAACTAAAGCCAGAGTGCTGACGAAAATAATCTGTGATTTGCTGGAATATTTAGCTCCCAAGATACCTCCTACCAAACGGCCGCACATCATAAGGAACCAGTAAGTACCTACGATAGAACCCGCCATAGCTGCATCGATACCGATACCTGCAGCACCTTCGGTTACGTCGCTGGCTGTTGTAAGGAACAGGTTCATGAAGTTAGGAATACCTACTTCTACACCTACATAAAGGAAGATAGCTACGGTACCCAATACGAAGTGACGGAATGACATCGGGCTGTGTGCATCTTTTACTTTCTTTTCAGTCTTTTCTGCGTATGGTTCCGGCAAGTTCATTACTGCCAATACAATAAATACTACCGCAAAGATACCCATCGCAATAAACAAAGCCGGAGCTGCATCACTAATCTGTGCTTTGGCTACATCACCCATCAGATAACCTACCAGTACCGGAACGATAGTAGCTGAGATAGAGTTTACAGAACCACCAAACTGAATAAGCTGGTTACCTTTCTTTCCACCACCGGCCAATGTGTTCAACATAGGGTTTACTACGGTGTTCAGCATACACATAGAGAAACCTGAAACAAATGCACCAATCAGGTAGATGGTAAATCCGTTTGTGCTGGTTCCAGACAAATACTGGATACCTACACCAATAAATCCTACGGCAACAGCAGCCAAAGCTGTCTTTTTATAACCGATTTTCTTCAGCATCATACCTGCAGGCAAGCCCATGAATGCATAGGCAATAAAGTTGGCTGCATTACCCAGCTGAGTCATCCAGTTTGCTACAGAGAATTGGTGTTTTACAATTACTCCTAATGGATTGGTAAGCCCTGTCACGAAAGAAATCATCGCGAAAAGGGCAATCATCATTGCTATAGGCAATGCATAATTTTTCTTTTGTTCTGACATAATAATTTTAGGGTTATATTAATTGATAAAAAGGTTAATTTACTTTTTGATGCCGAATTTGTAGACTGTAGTCTGATGATAAGTGTTTTCAGGAGTCAGTACGGCAGAGGGAAAATGTCCTTTGTTTGGGGTATCCGGGAAGTGCTGTGCTTCGAAACATATAGCACTGCGGGCAGGAAACGTTGCTCCATGCCATCCGGTAAATCCATTGTGCCAGTTGGCTGTATAGAGTTGTACACCTGGTTCGGTAGTGTATACTTCCAAGGTACGACCGCTTTCCGGTTCAATACATTCTGCTGCAAATGTAAGGCTTCCGGCTTCTCTCTTGTTTAATACATAGCAATGATCGTATCCGGCACCAAATTTCAGTTGCTCAAATGCATCGTTGATACGGCTTCCTATTGTGTGAGGAGTACGGAAATCCATAGGAGTGTTTTCTACAGTTGCAATTTCACCTGTAGGGATAGATACTTCATCGACAGGAGTATAAAAATCCGCATTGATGGTAACAATGTTGTTTTCTACTGTAGGAGTAGGGTTGGCAATTCCTGCCAGATTGAAGAATGCATGATGAGTCAGATTGACAAGTGTAGTCTTGTCTGTATTTGCTGCATAAGTGATTACCAATTCGTTTTGGTTAGTCAGTGTATAGACTACGGTTACGTTCAGATTACCGGGGAATCCTTCTTCTCCGTCTTCCGAAAGATAACGTAATGTTATGCTTTGCTTGCTTGTTTGTTCTGCATCCCATACACGTGCATGGAAACCTGTTGGCCCTCCATGAAGAGAGTTGGGACCGTTGTTGATGGTGAGAGTATATTCTTTGCCAGCCAACTGGAATTTTCCTTTGGCAATACGGTTGCCATAGCGTCCGATGAGGGTACTAAGGAAAGGTTCTGGACTATTGATCACATTTTCGATGGTATCATGTCCTTGTATTACATTGGCATAATTCCCGTTTTTGTCGGGCATCATAATGGCAAGAATAGCACCTCCATAATTGGTGACAGCTATTTCTGCTCCATTGTCGTTTGCAAGAATGAACAAGTCTGTGCTTTTTCCATTGATATTTTTTTGGAAATCAGATTTCTTTAATCCGCAAAGGTTGTTCTCATTGTAATATGTGTGATTCATGGTTTAAAATATCTTTCGTTTATACAACCTATAATTTGCCTGCAAATAAAAAAATTTTCTTTATAATCCCCAAACATTTCCGAGAAAACCTTAACGAGGATTTGTGAACTTTTGCAACTTGTACTTTACTGAACTGGGTAGTATATTTTGAGTAAATCAGCTACTATAAAGCTGCTTCCTCCTATGAAAATGAGGTCTTCTGGCGCTGCTTTTTCTTTCGCTGCGATTAATGCAGATTTTACATCCGGATAGGCTTCTCCATGGAGATTGAATGTTTGTGCCAGTTCCTTTACTTTCCCGGCTGGAAGAGCACGCTGTACAGATGCTTGGGTGAAATAGTAGCTGGCTTCGGAGGGGAGTAGTTTCAAAACGCCACTGATATCCTTATCATTTACCATTCCGATGACCAGATGGAGTTTGTCGTATTTTTGAATAGCCAGTTGTTTGGTGATGTAGCTGATTCCTCCTACGTTATGGCCGGTATCGCAGATTATAGTTGGATGTTCTTCCAGGCGTTGCCAGCGTCCCATTAACCCAGTCAGTTTGCATACATTGGCAAAGCCTTCTCGGATATGGCTTTCATTGATATGATATCCTGCTTGTTGCAGACATTGTAAAGCTGATAGTATAGTGTTAGTATTTTTTTCTTGACAAAATCCTCCCAATTCTCCTGTTAAGTCGGGGTAATTGGTGGTTTGATAGAGGCAGTGTCCATCTTTTGTATATTCAACTTGCTGTACAAATTGTTCTTCTTCTGCAAAATGTATGGGAGCTTGCATTTCTGTAGCTTTTTGCAGGAATACAGGTTTGGTTTCTGGAGTTGTTTCGCCAATGACAACAGGTGTTTGAGGTTTTATGATACCTGCTTTTTCTGTTGCAATTTTAGCAAGTGTATTTCCTAAGAATTGAACATGGTCGAAACTGATGTTGGTAATGACACAGAGGTCTGGACGAATGATGTTAGTGCAGTCGAGTCTGCCTCCTAATCCAACTTCAATAACAGCTACATCTACTTTTTCCTGAGCAAAATATAAGAAAGCCATGGCCGTGGTCAATTCGAAAAAAGAAGGGTGGAGTGGTTCGAAAAAAGCACGGTGCTGCTCTACAAAATCAATGACAAATTCTTGTGAAATAGGCTGTCCATTTACCCTGATACGCTCCCTGAAGTCGATTAGATGGGGAGACGTGTATAATCCGGTTTTGTATCCGGCTGCTTGTAGTACAGCAGCTATCGTGTGCGAACAGGAACCTTTTCCATTTGTTCCGGCTACATGGATGGTGCGGAAATTATGGTGGGGATGTCCAAAGTGTTCATCCAACAGATGGGTATTGGTTAAACCTTCTTTGTATGCATCTTTCCCGATATGTTGAAAGAGTGGTGCGCTATTGTATAAATAAGTAAGGGTTTCAGAGTAATTCATGATGTTGTTTTTTCAATAAAAATAAAATGTTGGTGCAAATATCGGTATAATATTGTTATGTTATGTTTTTTGCAAAAAGGAATTTTATGATAAAGCTTATATCGTTTTAT
Source organism: uncultured Bacteroides sp. (assembly GCA_900542985.1). GTDB lineage: Bacteria > Bacteroidota > Bacteroidia > Bacteroidales > Bacteroidaceae > Phocaeicola > Phocaeicola acetigenes. The sequence goes on along the minus strand of UQPQ01000016.1, from coordinate 2,832 downwards.
TACTTATTTATTTACCAGTTTTTTATAGATAAAAAACGATGATTCGATATAGAATTATTGAGATTGGTTTATAACTGTTTTGTGCGGGCTTGAATCATATTTGTTTGTTAGCCCTTTGTCTCTAAATTTGCATTGTTGGATAGAGAAGTTAATGATGTAAATCTTTAATTAATTTCTAATTTTTGAAACAAAATATTTTTTACAGTTTAATTGTTGTAATTCTTGTTTCTGGAAGTTGATTGAAGTAACAGCACAAATTCTAATGCAAATAAAAGCGAATACTAAACAGACCTTTATAGTCTATTGTAGATTAATGTTTTAATTTAAATATCTACCAATGGAAGCATATTTATGTAAGGCCTTAAATTTTGTATTTCCTATTTAAGGATAGGACTATTGAAGTCGTTTAATTTTAATAATTTACTAATCTATGAGACAAAGAAGATTTTCACAGTTCCTATTGCTCATGTTGCTTGTACCCGGTGGTGGTTTGGCATTTGCAAACTCCCATAGAGAGGCAACCTCTAATGCACTTTCTGCATTACAGCAAACAGGTAAGATTACAACTAAGGGTAGTATTGTAGATGCAAAAGGCGAACCTTTGATTGGCGTCAGTATTTTGGAAAAAGGTACTACAAATGGTACGATTACTGATTTTGATGGTAATTTTACTTTGCAGGTATCACCAAATGCTACAATTGAGTTTTCTTATATCGGATATAAGACTCAGAGTATGATAGCGAAAGCTGATTTCGGGAAAATAACAATGAAAGAAGATACGGAAGTATTGGATGAGGTTGTTGTGACAGCTTTGGGTATCAAACGTTCGGAGAAAGCACTGAGCTATAATGTGCAGGAAGTGAAAGGAGATGAACTTACTACGGTAAAGGATGCCAACTTTATGAATTCTTTGGCCGGTAAAGTAGCGGGTGTAAATATTAATACTTCATCTTCTGGTGTGGGTGGTGCAACTCGTGTTGTAATGCGAGGTGTTAAATCAATTGCAAATAACAATAATGCCTTGTATGTAATTGATGGTGTACCTATTTATAATACTAATAATGGTTCTACAGAAGGCCGTTATTCAAGTCAGCCTAAAGGGGAGGGCATTTCGGATCTTAATCCTGACGATATTGAAAGTATGTCTGTTTTGAGTGGACCTGCTGCAGCAGCTTTGTATGGTTCTAACGCTGCTCAGGGTGTAATCTTGATTACAACGAAGAAAGGTGCGGCCGGTAAACCTAAGATTACCATTTCTAATAATACAACTTTCTCGAAGCCTTTTATCATGCCGGAGTTTCAAAATTCTTATGTGAATAGAAGCGGTGAGTTTAAATCTTGGGGAGCAAAGACTTCTTCTCCGTATGGTGATTATGAACCTGCCGATTTCTTTCAGACTGGTACAAATATTCAGAACTCCGTTTCTTTGTCTGTAGGAACAGATAAGAACCAGACCTATTTGTCTGTGGCTACGACCAATGCGGAAGGTATTATTAAAGATAATGAATACGACCGTTATAACTTTAACGTTCGTAATACGACTAAGTTCTTGAATGATAAAATGACCCTGGATGTAGGATTCAGTTATATTATTCAGAATGATAACAATATGATGGCACAGGGAGAATACTTTAACCCCCTTCCTGCCGTATACTTATTCCCACGTGGTGAGGACTTTGAAGCTGTCCGTATGTATAAAACATGGGATGAATCTCGTGGAATTTATGTGCAGAATTGGAATTATGGAGATCAGGGTATAAGTTTGCAGAACCCTTATTGGCTGTCTCAAGAAAACAGTTATGGTACCAAACGTCAGAGATATATGGCTAATGCAAGTTTGAAATATCAGATTTTGGATTGGTTGGATGTGACAGGACGTGTACGTATTGATAACTCAGTAAACCTGTTTGAGGACAAGCGTTATGCTTCTACGAATGTTCAGTGGACTTCAAACTCTGAAAAGGGATTTTATAAGTGGCAGAAAGAAGACGACCGTCAGGTTTATGCCGACTTGCTGGCAAATGTAAATAAAACCTTGGGAGATTTCTCTATCAATGCCAATGTGGGTATAAGTATTTCTCAATTGTATTATAATGCTTATGGCTATCAGGGAGGCTTGCAGGATCTTCCTAATGTATTCAATCCTAAGAATATTTATTCGACAACATCTTCAAGTACATATCCTTTATATGATGTATATAAACAGCGTACCAATTCAATTTTTGCAAGTGCAGAATTGGGCTGGAAAAGTATGTTGTATTTGACTGTTACCGGACGTAATGACTGGGATTCTGCTTTGGCTAATACTCCTAATACATCATTCTTCTATCCTTCGGTTGGTTTGTCTGGGGTTATCTCGGAAATGGTAAAATTACCAGATTGGGTGACTTATTTGAAAGTACGTGGTTCGTATGCGTCTGTGGGAGCTGCCATACCAAGAGGATTGACATCTACTGCTAATATTCATTTTGATGATGCGAGCCAAAGTTGGGTTACCAATGATTATCCTCCTTTGAGTGAATTGTATCCGGAACGTACTGATTCTTGGGAGGCTGGTCTGTCTGCCAAGTTCTGGGATAACCGTTTCTCTTTGGATGTGACCTGGTATAAGACTAACACGAAAAATCAGACCCTGACTATTCCTATATCAGCCAGTGGTGGTTATACCAAGATGTATGTACAGAGTGGAAATGTACAGAATATGGGTATGGAGTTTGCATTAGGCTTTAATGAAACTTGGGGAAACTTCTCATGGAGTTCTAATTTGACTTATAGTTTTCCTTAATTCCGCAACACTATAATTTAACTTTATTTATAAGTTCCTGAGCAACA